>JAYUKI010001201.1:0-8152 GCA_043764595.1 Myxococcales bacterium
GGCCCCGGCGGGCTACTGCATTCGCGTGGGATCACACGGGATCACGTAGGGCAACGTGGGATCACGTAGCGTCACGAAAAGGACCAGTCACCTAGGGCCTTCGACGACGACGTCATTTTGAGTGACCGCCGCAATTCGAGCTTGACCCACCCGGCACACGGGCCGAGCCCCGATCCGGACGCAGTCGTTGGCGCGATCGATCGTGAGCAGCAGTGGACCTTCCGAGGTCAAGCGACGCTTGCGTGTAGTCCACGAGAGGAAGAATGCTCCGACGAAGAGGCCCGCGAACGGAAACGTAACGATGGCTGCGCCCAAGCCCCCGATGAAGACCGATACGAGGGCAAGGCCGACCACGTTGGCACCGACGATGCCGAGGACCATCGAGAGCGTTCCGAGGCTATCGGAGGGCGTGCCGACGAAGTGAAGGTAGGGGCCCTCTTCGATGAGCTTCACCGTTCCGCAAGAGGCGACCACCGATCGCGAAGCCAGTGGCACGTTCCCCATCGAATCAAGCTACGCACCTGCGAGGGTCAGGCAAGTCCATGTTCGCGGGGAGCGCGGGTGCGCGTTTCGGCATGGAGCGCGGAGAGCGCCGGGCCGAGGGTGGACGCGTGCGTGGACAACGTGGCGAAGTAGCGGGCAGGAGTGAGCCCCGCATCCGGAAGCAGCCGCTCCACGAGATCGATCGCGTCGGCACGTCGGGCGAGGTCGGAGCCACCGACCACACGCACGACCTCGACGATGGACGCGAGCATGACGTGCACGGCTTCGGCGTCGGCGGACGAGGCTTCGTCGACCTCGGCGAGGCGCTCGGGGGTCGCGCCCACTTCGGGGAACCAGCGCGAAAAACGCCGCGCGAGGGACGCGTGATCTTTGTGTAGAGACTCGATGCGCGCGCGCTCGCCTTCGGTGAGAACCGCGTGGGCATCCAGACCGACCTCGCGAAGCGCCTGCCGTTCGTTGTCGAGATGCTCGAGGGCTTCGAGGTTGCGACCGCGCGCGAGGTCCTCGAGCTCGGTCACGATATGTCCGACACTCGCATCGAGCGCGCGCGCGACGGTGCGGGCATCCCCGGGGGACGGCGGACGGTGAAGCGGGAGCCCACCATCGAGAGCGCCCTCGACCATGGCCTCGAGCGTCGCGTCGTCGACAAAGTGGTAAAACGCTCTCTCACCCAAGGCACGCTGTCGCGCCACGAGGCCTCGAAGTGCAGGGTTTTCTGCGCCAAGGGCGACCACGCTGACGCCCATGGGAATGTCCCCCGAGGCAAGCTCACGTGCGGCAACGACCACGGCTTCGTCCACTGTCGATTCGCCGTCGGTCACGAGTACGACCTGAGCGCGAGCGAGCTCCTTGTCGGTTGCGCGGGCTTTCCCGACCACGTCGAAGGCGGCGAGCAGTGCCTTCTGGATGTCGGTGCCTCCGGCCCTTACCGCCCCGCAGACCTCCGCGATGGCGCGCTCGGTTCCCATAGGGGTGTCGACCTTCACGATGGGGCCGACCTCGTCGGTGAAGTAGCCAAAAAAGACGGCGGTTCGGACGTCGCGCACTGCAGAGAGCCGTTGTGCGAGCGTCGCGAGCTCGGCCACCAACATGGCGTCACGCACGCGCGCGCGGGGCCCCAACATGCTCCCCGAACCGTCGAGAAGGAACACGCGAATCTCCGACGTCATCACCACGCGGGTCGTGCGCTTCACCTCTTCGAGGACGTAGCGCCTCGAGAGCAAGCGTCCTGTGGCGAGCTGGAGCACGAGGGTGCGCGGGTCTTCGATGAGGGCGTCCGGAATGTCTTCGACCGATTCGGCCGGCACGAGCGCCAGCGCCTTGGCCGGATAGGGCACACGCCGGAGGGTTCGGTGCTCCTTCACGACACGGACGGGCGACAGGGTTCCACCGAGATCGAACGCGCCATCCACGGCCAACGAAGCCATGAGGAGCTCCGCGTGCGCTCCCTCGGTCAAGTAGGATCGCTCTGCACGCGCCAAGTTGGCGTCTTCGCTGGGTTTTGCGGTCTTGGAAGCGCGTGCGTTCTCGTAGGCGTCTTTCACGCGCGCGCACACGTCGGCGCCTAGCTGCTCTTCGGCGGACCGCTCGAGCGACTCGCGCCGCGCCGCATCGCCAACCGCTCGGACGTCACCGAAAACCTCGTGGGTTGCCTTGCGCGACAGCCTTCGCAGCTGGGCGTCACCGGACGAGCGCGCCACGTGATCGAGCGCCGCGACCACGGCCCGTAGCCTTCCCTCCTCACCCCGGACGACGGCGGAGCGCGCTTGGTGGACGAGCCCCACTTCGAACTCGACGCCCGCAGCTTCGAGCCGCCCAAGCCGCGTGATTTCGATCAGAATGGCGTTCTTTCGTTCGGCCACTGCGGCGGGATCGAGCGGAAGCGCTGCGGCCGCGTCGAGGAGCACCTGACGTGCGGCTTCGAAGAGACGCCTTCGACGCGCGAGAATTTCTTTCTCGCCACGCGCGGCCTGGAGGAGGTGATCGACGGCGGCGAGCTCGAGCAAGACGACCCGATCGCGGCTTCGATCTTTTTGTGGCTCGTCTTCCCCAGAGGCCGGCTCGCGCGGCGCCAAGGGTACGAGCGGTGGAGCGAGAGTGACAGGATCCGTGCAGGCGACGAGGTCGGACAGCTCTTCGGACTCTTCGGCGTCGACCGGAGAGAGCGCGCCTTCCGCACGAACGAGCAGCTCGTACGAACGTCGGAGCCACGACGCGTAAGCGACGGGTGGACTCTTTCGGACCGCAGCGAGACGCTCGACGTTGGTCACGTTTTGTTCGAGCTCGACGAGCGCGGCCGAAAACGCAGATTCCACTTGGGCTTTGCTGGGACGCGCGTGGGCGATGAACGTCTGCACCAACGACTTCGCCGCGGAGGCCGAGAGCTTCGGCTTCCACCCGAGCGCCCCGAACACGGGCGCGGCCACACGGTAGAGCATGGAAACATCGGCGGATTTTCCGACGTGCTCGATGCGATCGGAAAGAACGGCGAGCGCTTCGCGGTGTTTCTCGGACGGCAACGTCACGACGAGAGCACGTCCTTCCAGCCATGGTCGGCGCGGGCGGCGCGGAGCTTCTTGAGCAGATCGCTCGACTCGACCTCGAGAGCGTCGATGCGGGCTCGGAGCTCTGCGGCCTCCGTGGCGACCTCGGGAAAGACCTCACCGACGACGCGTGCTTCGAGCGAGAAGCGAAGGAGCGCGCCCTCGTCCCGCGTGACGTGGAAGAAGCGGGAGGTCCCGAAGCGATCGAGCACGATACCGACGGCGCGCACTTCGGAGCTCACGAGGGCCTCTTTGGCCGCGTCCCCGAGGGGGCGAAAATACGCTTCGAGCTGCGACACGGCACGTCCGATTCGTTCGAGGTCGAGCTTGCCCATCGTGAGGCGCAGCTCGGAAGGGAGCTGCCCGACCGCACGCGTGAGCTCTTCGAGGGCGGCCTCGGGGGCGCTCTGTGGTGTCAGCTTCGGTTCCTTGATGCGCGACGCGGCCTCGACCACGGTGAACGCGAGCGAGACGCGTTGTTCCGCACCGCGTAGGCTCCGGTAGCCCTCCACGTCCGGAGTGGACTTCGCGTGGCGCGGCTTCTGCGCCTCGCGCTTTACGAGCGAGCCCGCGGCCATGGCGAGCAGCTCGCGAGGCGTGAGCACGTTGGCGAGGCCTCCTCGCTCGAGCTCTTCGACGAGGCTCCCGATTTGCGCCACGAGCGCCATGCGGTCTTGCGCATCGAGCCGCTCGAACGCCGCAGAAAGCAAGGGTTTCACGCGCGGGCCGACCACGCGCGCTTTCAAGTGGGCCCCCTTCCCTCCGAGGGTCGCGAAACGATCGCCGAGCTCGTCGATGCGCACGAGCGTCGGCCCGAGCGCGGCAAGGATCGCTCCGAGCTTGGCGACGTCGAGACGCTTCAGCGCGTCCGAGATCGCGTCCCGAAAGGCCGTGTCCATGATCTCGACGACCTCGTCCTCGGCCCGCGAGAGGGCCTTCTCGCGTGCTGGATGCGGGGACGGGTGTGCGGGCAAATCCGCACCGAGACGCTCGAGGCGCTCGCGGGTCGTCGCGATGGATTCGAGCTCGGTCAAAACGCCAGCCGCGCGCTTCACGTAGTCCGAGAGGTCCGCGTCGGCGGGCATTTCGGCGTCGAGTGCCGCGCCGACTTTCACCGAGGAGAGGCTCGAGGCGTCGTCCAGCAGGGCGATGGCACGACCGCGCAGCCAACGCGCGATGGGACGTGCGGTGCCGGCCGACTTCTCGAGTCCGTCGGCGAGCTCGGCGAGTGCGCTCGAGATGTCGAGAGGGTCGCCGCTCGCCGTGCCTCCTCCCGCCCCAGCACCCGCGAGGAGCCCCTTTCTCACCGCGCGCTCGACCAACGACGACACGGTTTCTTCGAGGAGCTCCCGGGCCTTCTCCGAACCTGGTGCGCCACTCTCCGCAGCGACGGCGATCTTTTGCGTGGTCGCGAGCAGCGCCTGGGTGTCGCCGCCGGGCTTCGCGTTCTCGACGGCGCGTTCGAGCGCCATGAGATCGATCGAGCCCTTCGGCGCTTGTTTTACGGACTTCTTTGGCCGAGGCAACCGCGCGAGGGCACGGTCGAAGATCTCGCGTTCGGTGCGCATGATCGAGAGCTGCCGCCGTTCGCGCGGATCGGTCTCGCGCGAGAGCAGGTTCGCGAGGTGGTCGGGCGGCGGCCCGGCGAGCAACATGCTGAGCCGGAGCTTCTCGAAGTCTTCGTAGGCCACTTCCAAAGGTCTGGAAGTGTTCGTAATTTTGTCGAGCACACACGCCGCTCGAAGGATCTTTCCGAGACGCACGGCGGTGCGCGTCGAGAGGTACCGGGTGGGCACGAACGTGGGATCGCTCCGCGTGGCGGCGGCCAGATCGGTCTCCACCAACGTCATGAGATTCTCGAGCGTCTCGCAGAGCGCATCGTCCATCGTGACGCGCTCGGTGGCTTCCTGCAGGACGTCGAGATCTTGAATGGTGAGCACGCTCTTCCACCCCGCGTGGCGCGCGCCGCCCACTTGCGAGCGAAGGACCCGTCCCATCGAGCCTGGCGCGCCGAACCCCTTCGGCACGAACGCCACGAACGCGATGCGGTCCACGAAGGCGAGCAGGGTCTCGCGTGAGCTCTCGAGGACCTCGGCGAGATAACGGTTCGTGGTCATGAGGGCGCACTCGATGAGCCCCGTGGTCACCTTGGTGCCCTGCTTGAGCTCGCGCTCGTTCAGCACGTTGAGCGTCGTGCGGAGGAGCATGTCGCGGCCGTCGAGGACCTCGTCCAGGAACGCGTGCACGGCGCCCAGCATGCCTTGGTCGGTGAAGTGCTCGGTCCGGCCGGTGGCCATGAGCGTCTTGAAGTCGATGGGTCCCACGAGGTCGGTTTGGACCGTGCTCTCGGTGAACTGGCGCGCGAAGAGGCTCGGCTTCCCGGTGGTTTCGTCCAAGATGCGCCCCAGCACCGCCGTAGCGACACCACTTTTTGCCGTGCCCGGGGGTCCCGTCATCAGCACGTGCTCTCGCGAGAGGAGAGCGAGCGACACCTGGCTCAAGAGGTCGTCTCGCTCGATGAACGTTCGACCCAGCTCGGCGAAAAAGGCTCGGAAGCGGCCCGCGGCGACCTCGAACGATGTGGCGGCGACGACGGTGGGGGCGAGAGGGGAAGGAACGGTCACGAGGCGAGCGTAACCGATGCGTTCGAAAAGGGGGCGAGCACCTGGCGAGCAACTGGACAGGTCTGGCTGCCGTGCGGCTGCCGAAACGAAGAAGGGGAAGCCCGGTATCCGGACCTCCCCTCACGGCGTTCGCCCTCGCGAATTCAGCTCTTTTTTCCGCCCAGGAACTTCTGGGGATCTGCCTTGAACTTGGCGTCGCAGCCCGGGCAGCAGAAGTAGTACGTCTTTCCGTCGTGCTCGGCCTTGGGCGAGCTTGCCGTCACCGTGAACTCTTCTTTGGAGACGGGGCAAAGGGTCTTGTCGCCGACTTTTGCGTCGCCGGGAGCTTTGATGTCGGCGGCTGTCGCTTTGGTTCCGGGCACCTCCGGCGGAGCGGCTGCGCCGCCACAGGCAACGAGAGAGAGGGACGCGGCGAGGAACAATGCACTAGCGATTTTCACGGTGGAATATCCTTGGTTGGGATGCTTTTGAAACGTTCGGGCCCCCCCAATTCAACAGGCTCGACGGGCTCAGCAGGCTCGGTGCGGTGGAGAGGGAAATATCTTTCCGGGATTCAATAGGCCTTTTGGATCGAAAACGGCCTTGAGATCTTTTTGGAGGCGAATCAGCCCGGGCGCCTGTTCGAGCTCGAGGTAAGCGGCCTTGGAGCTCCCGATGCCGTGCTCGCCCGACAACGTTCCGCCAAGCTCCACTGTGACCTTCATGAGGTCCAAAATGGCGCGCTCGACGGCAGGGTATTCCGAGGGGTCGTCCCAGAGGAAATTCACGTGCAGGTTGCCATCTCCCGCATGACCGTACGTGAGGTGCCGCACGCCGTGCTTCTCGCCAATGGCACGCGTGCGCTGGAGGAGGGGGGCAATGCGGCTCCGCGGAACCACGACGTCCTCCGAGAGCTTGTACTTTGCAAGTTTTCGAGTGGCCGGGGAGAGGGCACGGCGCGCTTCCCACAGGCGATCGCGCGCCGCCTTGTCTTGGGCCACGTGGACGTCGATGGTGCCTGCGGCGTTCGTGAGGGCTTCTCCGGCGCGCTCGAACGCCTCGGCGGCGGCCCGCGGCGAGCCGTCCACTTCGCAAAGGAGCAGAGCACCGGCGCGCAAATCGACGGCCGCGCCACTCGCACGGAGCGCCACCAAGGTCTCGCGATCCATGAGCTCGAGACAGCGCGGAACATGACCGTCTCGCACCAAGTCGCCGACGGCACGTGCGGCGTCCTCGGGCTCGGCGAAGAGAGCGAGCAGCGTGTGGATGGCCGCGGGCTTTCGGACGAGACGGAGCGTGACCTCGGTGAAGACCGCCAGAGTGCCTTCGCTCCCCACGAGCAGCGCGGTCACGTCGTACCCCGTGACGCCTTTCACGGTTCGGCGGCCGGGACGTAGCACTTCGCCGCCCATGAGGCACGCCTCGAGCCCCAAGACGTACTCGCGCGTGACTCCATATTTGAAGGCGCGCGGACCGCCCGCATTTTCGGCCACGTTGCCGCCGATCATGCAGGTTTTCCAGGAGTTCGGGTCGGGCGGATAAAAGAGGCCCTCCGCTTCGCAGGCTGCGTGAAGATCGCCCGTGACGATGCCCGGCTCGACGACCGCGAGGAGATCGTCTGCGTCGATTTCCTTGATGTTGGCCATTCCGTGCGTCGCGAGGACGATGCCTCCGGCGACCGGAACGGCGCCGCCGGTTCGCCCCGTGCCGCCGGCACGCGGTGTGACCGGCACGCCGTGCTCTTGGGCGATGGCAAGGCACATGGACACGTCTTCTCGCGTGCGCGCATGCACCACCGCGTCGGGCATGCGTCCCGCAGCTTCGCTCTCGTCTCGCGCGTAGCGCTCGCAGCCGTCCGGCGTCGTGTCGACCTTGGATGGGCCAAGGGCTCGTTCCAACGCGAGCTTGGCACCAAGGACGGCCGAGGGAGACGGCAGAGGCACGTCGGGAACGGGCAACAGCACGGGGCGAGCGTACCTCACCCGACGCGGTTCTCGAGGGCCAACGTTCGGGTTTGGAAGGGAAATTCCGCGCAAAATCGGCGCACATCACAACCCGGCCGCGGCGTCTGCGCGGAGCCCATCCGTCGCTCGTCGACCGCGCCCATCTTGCGGAAACCGCGGCCCTCGGGCATCTATCGTGGCGTGACTTCTTTCGTCCGCTTCTCGGGTACCGACTCCTATCTCACGAACGACGCGCTCGAGACGGCCGTCAACTGCGCGCTGGCGCTCGAGCGTCCCTTGCTCGTGAAGGGTGAGCCCGGCACCGGCAAGACGCTGCTCGCCGAAGCCATCGCACAGACCCTCGGGCTTCCGCTCATCCACTGGCCCGTGAAGTCGACCACGCGCGCCCAAGACGGTCTCTACGTCTACGACACGGTCCAACGGCTGTACGATGCACGTTTCGGCGACGGCGACGTCAAGGACATCCGGCACTACATCAAGAAGGGTCCGCTCGGGCAGGCGTTCGCAGCGCCGTCTCGTGTCGTGCTCATCATCGACG
>JAYUKI010001202.1:0-30925 GCA_043764595.1 Myxococcales bacterium
TCATTTTGCCGGACGGACGTGCCATTGCGCTCGGGCGTCGCGTGCGGACGACTCGAAAGGAGCCTTGAGCATGCCCTTCGAGTGGTTCGTCGCCCTGCGCTACCTCCGGGAAGGGCGCTCCCAGACCGCGCTCATCATGGCGGCGGTGTCGGTGGGCGTCAGCGTCGTCGTGTTCCTGTCGGCTCTCATCTCCGCCCTCCAAACGAGCCTCATCGACAAAACGCTCGGATCACAACCCCACGTGACGGTCCGGGTCCATGACGAGAAAGCCCGTGCGATCGTCGATCGAAGCGAAACCGTGGCCGTCGCCCGATCGGTGCAAAAAGCGCCGCAGCGCTTGCGGTCCATCGATCAGTGGCCAGCCGTCATGCGTCAGCTCGAGCGCGTTCCCGGGGTCATTGCCGCCTCTCCGACCGTCACGGGAGCCGGCTTCGCGGAGCGCGGAAACGCAAAACGTCCGGTCGTCGTGCGGGGAGTGGATGCGGAGCGGTTCGGGGCCATCATCGACGTTCGCGCGAAACTGAAGGCGGGCCGCTTCGACCTTGCCGGAGCGAGCGTGGTCATCGGGAAAGTTTTGGCAGAGGACCTCGGCGTCTCGGTGGGCGAAAAGATTCGCATCATCACGTCCGAAGGGGTCGACGACACGGTCACGATTGCCGGTGTGTTCGAGCTCGGAAACAAGGGCGCAGACGCCGCATGGGTACTCACTTCCCTAAGGCAAGCTCAATCCCTCTATGCCCTTCCTGGAGGCGTGACGACCCTCGAGCTCAAAGTGTCGGACGTGTTCGCTGCCGAGGGCGTGGCGGTCGATATTCGCAGCCAACTACCCCTTCAGGCCGAGAGTTGGATGGCACTCAACGCAGAGCTTCTCGCGGGCCTGTCCGCGCAGAGCAGCTCGAAACTGCTCATTCAGTTCTTCGTCGTGGTGGCCGTCGCGCTCGGGATTGCCAGCGTTCTCATCGTGTCGGTGGTTCAAAAATCACGAGAAATTGGCATCTTGCGCGCCGTCGGTACTTCGTCACGTCGAGTGTTGCTCGTGTTCCTCATCCAAGGCGGCTTGCTCGGTCTCGCGGGCTCGTTCGTCGGATCGGCCATGGGCGCGGGATTCGCTCTGTCCTTTGCACGGCTCGCCGTAGACGCGAATGGCGCGCCGCGGTTTCCAATCACGTTGACGTTCGATCTCTTCGCTGGCGCAACGCTGTTGGCGACCGGAGTCGGGCTCCTTTCGGCGGTCATTCCGGCGCGCCGCGCCGCGAAAATGGACCCTGCCTCGGCCATTCGCAATGGTTGAGGAGAATGTCCCGGCTCTGAGGATAGACGGTGTCACGAAGGAATTCGGGAATGGCGTGAAGTCCCGTGTGCTTCATGGCGTCGACATGGAGGTGCGGCACGGGGAGGTTTGCGCCCTGATGGGACCTTCGGGCTCTGGCAAGAGCACCCTCCTCAACATCGCAGGATTGCTCGACCGCCCAACGGCCGGACATGTTTGGATTGACGGAACCGATACTGGAACGTTGGACGAGGCCGGGCTCACCGTGTTTCGAGGTCGGAAGCTCGGGTTCATCTTTCAGTTCCACCACCTCTTGCCCGAGTTTACGGCGCTCGAGAACGTCACGCTGCCTTCCTACGGACAAGAAGGCTTCCCTTCGGCGGACATGCGTGCGCGAGCCGAGGCTCTCTTGCGGGAAGTCGGTCTCGGGGAAAGGCTCGGATACCGCCCCTCGACCCTCTCCGGCGGCCAGGCGCAACGCGTGGCGGTCGCTCGTGCGCTCGTCCACCGGCCCACGCTCGTTCTTGCCGACGAGCCCACGGGAAACCTCGATACCGAGTCGTCCAAAGAGGTTTTGGCTCTCATGCGAAAGTTCAATCGCGAGCTCGGTACGGCTTTCCTGATCGTGACCCACGATCCGCGAATCGGCGCCGAGTGCGACCGCTTGCTCGAAATCGTCGACGGAAAGATGCGCAGTGCGGACGCTCCGCCCGCGGACTGAGCCTGGGCGCTTCGAAGCGCAAAGCCTCAGGCCTTACGACCCCCGGTACGTTGGCTCACGGTGGGGCGGATTCGCCGAGTCGATTCGTCCGAGGTTTCTTCGAGATAACTGTCTTTGATGTCTTCGAGGGCCGCCCTCCGACCATCGTGCCCGTGGGCACCTGCTCGCGACGGTCGTCCGAATGCGGTAGGCAGGAGTCGCCTGTTTGCCGAACGCATGGCCCTCTGGCCTCGAGAACGCATCGGTCACGGCCGGCATCCTAAGGTCCATGACCGATGATCTGCTCCGCACCAAGGTGTCCCGTGCCCTTTCGTCGCTCGACGTAAATCGCCTCGAGCCGTTCTTGCTCGAGATCGATGCGCTCTACACGGAAGACATGGTGTTTCGTGACCCGATGCAGACTTCGCGTGGCCGCCCCGCGTTTCTCGAGGTGAATCGTAGACTCGCGAAAATGGCGCGCTCGATTCGTTTCGACGTGTCCGACGAAACAGGGAACGACGAGCTCTTCTACCTCCACTGGACGATGCATCTCGTGCCTCGCTTCGGTCCGGAGATGAACGTCGAGGGGGTGTCACGAATGCGCGGTCGGGCTGGCCGTGTCGTCGAGCATGTCGACTATTGGGACCTGGGGGAGCTTTTTGCGTCCCCAGTCGGCGGACAGAAGCTGCTCCACAAGCTCTTTCGCCCATTCGTGTAGAGCTTCGGTACGCGCGAATTCGGCTACAAAGCCGGCGGATCTCCGGCGGCAGAGCGAAATCCAGGCTAAGTATTTGCCCATGAACAAGAGCGTAACCTTCGCGTGCACGGCCCTTCTTCTTGCCGGAGCGGGCGCGGCGCGTGCCGACGTTCCTCCTCCCAACTCGACCGACTGCACCACGAAACGGATTGGGGATGCGTGCACCTTGGACGACAAGTCGGCCGGAACGTGCGCGGCGGCCAAGTGCTCACGACTCAACTATTCGTGCGACGCGTCTGCAGAGGCGTCCGTCGGAGGGCCGTGTGGCACGATCGAGTCGGACTGCTTGAAGTGCCAGGCGGGGTCCGCCTTGCCACCGCCGGCGAACTCGTCGGGCAAGCTCGAGGGCGGCGGTTGCTCGACGTCCGGAAGCGCGTCTCCCGTCGGCATGCTCGTTGTCTGTTCTCTGGCATTTTTGTGGGCAACCCGTCGTCGTTCCGCACGCAAGGGGTGAGGAGTGAAGGCGGAACGGCGAGCGGCCGCCGATTGGATTGGCCGAGGAGGAGCAACGAAGCACGGTGATTTGGATCGGCGAAAGCCGACCGAGTCGAACCGGTCGGTGCTCTAGGGCGTTGCGGAGGGCTCTCGTTCTGCCGTCACGCCGTCGCGCCAGGTCACTTCGAGCTCGCGGGCTCCCCAAGCTTTTGCCAAGTGGCGTAGTTGCCGCTCGGCCTGCGCGCGTGCGAGGTCGACGGCGTGCGGATCGCGAGCCGCGGCCTCGAAAGAAGCCAGCGCCCGCGTACGGGCCATCGACTCGAGTGAACCATTCTTCTCCGCCAGAAGCTCCGTGGTCCTCGTGTGGACGTGCGAGTGCACCTCGTCGAGGCGCGAGCTGAAGAGCTCCGGTTCTGGAAGTCGGATGTAGGCCGTCTTGGTCGCGGAATCGAAGCGCGCATCCCCATCGCGGAGCTTGCTGAGGTCGACTCCGAGGACGAGCTCCCCGGACGCGACATAAAGCAGCGTGTCATGCGCTTCCACTAGGCCAAAAAGGCGCTTTTGAGTGTCCGCGACGTCGACCACTTTTTCGACGTGGATCGCCGCGGTTTCGAGCCGTCCGAGGCTACGAAGCTCGCTCACCACGGTGACCGTCGGCGCTTCGACCACCTGGGCCTTGGCGGGTTCTGGCGCGGGTTTGAGGATGCCGAAACCCATCGCGGCCACGGCTACGAACGCGGCCGGCCAGGCAAAGCGCCCGAGGGCAGTCGCGATGACGCGAGCGGGCGAAGTCTCGGAGGGGGTGGGTGGGGGAGCGAGCCTGTCGTTCGAGGTTTCCGAGGGCGGGCTTTCGGAGCTCATGGCGAGGCAACCAACGGCCTCGACGTTTCATTCCTCGCGTTCGCCTCTGCGCTCCGGACCAACGCTGCGGACATCCCCACGCTCGAAGGGGAAAGGTCTTTCGTGCCTCCGAGCGAGCCTCTACGCTCCGTACGATGGGCAACCCTTCGGTTTCGGACGAGGATCGGTCGACTCCGGGGGCGATACGGCCGGAGCTCGCGGACATCATCCAGCGGGTGCTCGGCCCGGTCGTGCGGGTGGCCCATCGTCCGACGCTGACGGGCGTCGAGAACCTGCCGGAGAGCGGGCCATTTCTGTTGGTCGCCAACCACGGTGCAGGGATCGCCATATCGGAGCTCGCGTGCCTCTCCGTGCTCTATCTCGAGAAGGTCGGCGCCCACCGGCCTCTTGCCGGCTTCGCACACCCCATCGCGTTCCGTTTTCCTCTGTTCGACGACCTGATGCGCGGCCTTGGCGCGGTGCCTTCGACCTACGAGCACGGCGCCGCGACACTCGCTCGTGGAGTGCCTCTCTTGGTGTTTCCCGGAGGCGACCACGAGACCCTAAGGCCGATCTGGGAACACGATCTTGTCGATTTCGGGGGACGGCGGGGCTTTCTCAAGATGGCCAAAAAGGCAAACGTTCCAATCGTGCCCCTCGGCATTCGGGGAAGCCACCTAACCGTTCCCATTTTTTGGCGCTCTCGGCACGTGCTCCCGAGCTTGCTCGGGCTACCGAAGGTCCTTGGTCTCAAGCGTTGGGCCCTTACAGGGCTTGGCGTGGTCGGAGCGGCGGCCATTCTGACGCGTCCTTGGCGCCCGTGGGTCCGAGCACTGACCACGTGGGCGTGGCTGACGTCGCCATTCATATTCATCCCGGTCATTCCCACCACGATTCGCATGGCGATCGGGAAGCCCATCGCGCCCGAGGACCTCTATTCCGAGGACGATCCAACCCTCGAACGTGCGCTTTCGAGGGTCGAGCGAGCCGTCCAGTCCCTTGTGACCGATCTTGGCCGCGACTGAGGGCGACTCCGACCTCCAAAAAGACGAGCGGCATACTTCGGTAGGGTTCGAGTATCCTCGAGACGATGGCGCCCGACACGTCTCCGCTCATCGACGTACGCGATCTCGTGAAGAGTTACGACGGCAAGGTCGTCTTGAAAGGCTTCAACCTCCAGATTGCCCGTGGCGAGACATGTGTGCTCATTGGTGGCTCCGGTTCGGGGAAGAGCACCTTCGCCCGCTTGCTCGTGGGTCTCGAGCGTGCCGACTCGGGACAAATCCTGGTCGGAGGGGTCGACCTCGTCGGCCTTGGAGAGCACGAGCTCGCTCGGATGCGGCGCAAGTTCGCCGTCGTTTTCCAGAAGTATGCGTTGCTCGATTCCCTCACGGTGTTCGACAACGTTGCCTTCCCGATGCGCGAAGAGCGGATGCACTCCGAGACCGAGATCCGGAGGCGCGTGCACTTGGCGCTGGACGCGCTGGACGTCGACGATGCGGCCAAAAAGTTGCCGGGTGAGCTTTCGGGTGGGATGGCCAAACGCGTCGGGATTGCACGTGCTGTGGTCACCGAACCCGAGATCATCGTCTACGACGAACCGACCTCCGGGCTCGATCCGGTTAGCGCACGTGTCGTCGACGAGCTCATCGAGCGGATGCGAGAGCGCTTTTCCGTGACGTCGATCGTGATTACCCACGACATGGTAAGCGCATACGGTGTGGCCGATCGCGTGGTCCTGCTCGCCGAGGGGAAAGTCATGGCGGATGGGCCTCCTATCGCGATTTTTCGCTCCCACAGCGAGAGTATCGAGCCATTCGCCATCTCGAGTGGAATCGATCTGGAACATCTCGCGCCTCGCCTTGGCCGCAAGTCGGTCGCGCAGATCCGTGCCCAGTGGGACACGCTCCATCCTACGCACGCCGAAGAGCCACACCACGGCTGGCACTGGCCTTGGAGCAAGGATTGATCGGTGTCGGAGCCGCTCATAGCGCGTCGGCCACTCGGCGTAGCGTCCCCGCGGGATCCGTTTCGATGGTCTCGTGGTGGGAAACGATGATTCGGCGAAGTCGGGGAGTGTCCGCGAGGCGATTCAGGTGCTCGCGGAGTGCCGCCTTGTCTTTGACCAAAAAGAGCTTTCCTACGCGCGAAACCCGAGGGCCCCCTGTCGACGCCGTGACGTAGCGGAGCACGAAGCCCTTGATTCCGGTCACGTGCGGCATGTTGAATACGACGTCGTTCAATACGAGAGTGACCTCCTCGTCGGACGTGACTGTCAGGACTCCTTCGCCCGAACCTGTTCCCTCGAGCGTCGCATAAGACACGGACTCGTCGGCCGGGAAGTCCTCGCACACTCCGTGGACGTCGACGACCTCCTCGACCTTTTCTCGGGCGCCTGACGGAGCGAAGAATTTTGCGTCGGGGTAACGCGTTCGGTACGCCGTGGCGTCGAGCCGGTGAAAGCCATTCGGTACGATGACGTAGGCAACCTTTCCGAAGTCGTCGATTTCGGCCATGGCGGAATCCTCGAGCGAAATCGCATTGTGGACGACGAGGCTGCCATCGGTCCGCTTTGCGAGCGTCATCACGCGTTTGAGAGGCATGTCCTTCAAGTCGCCTTCGACCCGCCAAAGATTCGACGAAAGCTTCTCGATTGGGTGGTGTGGGAGGACATTCCAGGTCCCGTCTTGCTTCGCCATGAGCGCCATCCTGGGGCCTCTCGGAATTGCGGGCAAGGGGGCACATTTCGCGCCGTCACGGCATTCGAGGAAGGGCGGAAGCGGATCGATGAGGTCGCCGAGCCGCGGCCCACCGATCGCGATCTGCATCGACCCGAGTGCCTTCGCCAGCACGTCGGCCTGCGCCGTCCAGCCCTCATGCAGCCCTTGACGTGGCGTGCGGGCGTCTGGTGACCTGTCACCATGGCCGATTTTATCGTTTTCGAGCGTCCGGACGGGAGCCGCCGTCGCCTAAGTGGATACAGGGCGCAAGCTCCCCATTCGAGCGTGCGTAGGTATGGCGTAGGGGCCGTCTCCAGTTTGCCTCCGAAGGTGGACCTTCGCGCCCACATGACGCCGGTCGAAGATCAGCAGGAGCTCTCGAGCTGCGTCGCGAACGCAGTGGCGGGGGCCTACGAATACCTGGTGAAGCGGCATCGCGGTGACGATGCGTACGACGTGAGCCGACTCTATATTTACTACAACGCACGCGCCAAAGAGGGCGACGACGTGAGCGACGAAGGTGCCATCATCGCCAATGCCCTCACGAGTCTTCGCGAGGACGGTGCATGCTCCGAAGCCACCTGGCCCTACGCGATCGACGTCGTCAACGACGCGCCAAGCGACGAAGCCTACGAAGAGGGATCCGCCTTTCTCGTCGAGGACATGGCGGTCGTCCCTACGAAGCTCGATGCGTGGCGCCACGCGCTCGCCGAAGGGTACCCTATCGTATTTGGCATTTCGCTCTACGAGTCGTTCGATCAACAGCGGAAACGTGGGCTCGTGCCAATGCCCAGCGCCAAGGAGGCATCGCGTGAGTCGCATGGGGGCCACGCGATGCTTTGCGTCGGGTACTCGGACCCCGACAGGGTCTTCATCGTGCGCAACTCATGGGGCACGGAGTGGGGCGATCGGGGGTATTGCTACATTCCTTACGACTACCTCATGAGCCCGAAGCACAACGACGGCGACTCCTGGCTCATTCGTCGCCTGGAGAACCTCGACGTCGACGCCGAGACCTGGGGTGACGATAGCTCGCTCGTCGGGGACTTCACGACCGAGCTTTCGAAAATGAGCGACGAAGAACACCAGGCGATGATCGAGGCGATGGGAAGCCTCCATCTCGAAACTCGGATGGGGATTGTCTTCTTGGCCGTGGCCGGCGCCGATGGAGAGGTGTCCGAGGCCGAGCTGCTGGGGATTGCGAAGTATCTCGAAGGGGTCCTGAACGACTTGGGCTCACCCTACTCGGCAGAGAGAGTGTTGCGTCATGCCACCGACCGCATGAGCGAGAAGAACCTTGAGACGTCGATTCTCCTTCTTGGGGAGCACCTTCCGAGCACTATGCTCGCGAGCCTCTTACGGAGCCTGCGCGAGATCGTCGGCGTTGACGACGTTTCGGAAGAGGAAGAAGAGCTTCTAGGGGCCCTCGTGGAGGCTTGGCAAATCGAAGAGGGAGGTTCGGAAGAAGGGGAAGAAGAGGACGAAGAAGAGGACGAAGAAGCGGAGTAGGCCTTGGCGCACGCTAGGATTCCGACGGCACCAAGGGCCGCCCTTGTCGAGTCCCCCATTTCGGGAGGATGGCGCGCTGCGTTGCTCGGACGGGAGTACGCGAACACGCTCGGCCGTGTAGAATCCAAAAACCTTGCACGAGTCAAGAGGATGCGAATGAGCTTCGACGTGCACTTCAAGCCTTGCCGCTTCGACGGGACGACCGAGACACGAATCAATCCCTTCACCCGGTCTCCGCAGGAATTCCCTCGGAACGAGCCTCTCTCGAAGGCCGAAGTCGACGCGGTCCTCGCCGTCTTGAAAGCTGCGGGGGCGACGGGGCCCGACGGCGATGGGTGCTACCAAGTGACCCTTTCCGATGGTGGCAATGCCGATATCTACGGGGACGATCTCGGTCGGGGGTGCATGTTCGCCATTCGCGGTACGCCAAGCTCCCCACAGCTCACTCGACTCTTGTTCGACGTTCTCGTCGCAGGCCGCTGGGTGCTCGCGGGTGTAGGGGACGAGGACACCGTCATTGCACCAAGCGCGGAGTGCGTAACAGGAGCTCCGGACGACTTCGGGAGCGTGGTCATTGCGGCCTCTCCCGAAGACCTCTCCGTGCTCCTTTCGAGCGGTTTTTCCGCATGGAAGAAGTTTCGTAGTCTCGCAATCGAGCCCTGACGTGCCAGTCAATGGCGCATCGCGAGTCGAACGCACCGAGCGCCTCGCGGCGCGACGAAGGAGACTCAGGTCGAAGCTCTCGAGTGCGCCGCGGCGCATGGGTCCGCCGAGTCCTTTGGTCGAGCTCGGCACCCGCTGGTCGGCGCTCGAATCGTGTCTCGCGCAAGCTGGAAGGGGAAGCCCGAACGCGGTCCATCGAGCGCGCGTGGCCTCGCGGCGTCTGCGTGAAGCCTTGCCCGTTTTCGGCGAATCCGCCGGGCCTGCGCGGCAACGCGTCTCGTGCGTCGAGTGACGCGGGCCCTCGGGTCGGTACGCGAGCTCGACGTGGCGCTCTCGCTATTGGCGGAGCTTTCTGAACTGGCTGGTCCGTCCAAAGCGACCGGAGTTCCGCGAGCCCTTCACCCCCCAGCCCAGACCCGAAAATGGCTCGTCGAGCACGGTCTTCACCAAGGCGTCTCGAGCGACTCTAGCGCCAACCCCCTTCGGGTAACGTCGCGAATCGTCTACAAGCGACTGTGACGGCGGCCCGCGCGGCCGGCATGGCCCCACTCGTCGCGGATGGCGGCGACGATCCGATGGCCGACGGCTTTCGCTACATCGAGCCGTGTTTCGTACTCGATCTAGCACCTCACTCGACCGGAAGCACGAACCAAGATAGCGGTATTCCATGGGACACCGTTGGTGAACGAGCTCGGCCGTGTGCTCGATCGAAGCACTCTCGACGACGCCGATGGGCCTCGCGTGCGGGTGCGCATCGCGGTGCCCCGCGCGTGGGCGAGCGAGCGTGCGCTCATCGTCGTCGAGGCTCCAGAGCGCCTGCCTTGTGGCCGGTGCGACGGTGGCGGCTGCGATGCGTGCGAGCGCAGCGGAACTTTCCGGCTCGATCCGGACCCCGCCCAGCGCAGCTTCACCCTCACGTTGCCGGTCGACCTGGGCAGTGGTGTCGTCCTTCGAGTGAGCCGCCCTTTTGGCGAAAGCAGCGCGATCGCGCAGGCGCTCTGCGAAGTGCGCCCGTCGAGCGAGCCTTCGGGCTGTCGTCGCATGCCCACTCCTGCGCCCCTCGTTCCGGTCGCTCGGGCCGCAAGGCCTTCGTTGGGGCCGAAGCTCTTGCCCATCGTGATCGTGGTCTTTGCGGCGCTCGTGACCTGGCTCTTCGTTCGCTGAGGAGCAAGCCGAGCGAACCGTTCCGATGCGGTCGCGCACGGGGTGGTTCGTTGACGTCCCCGAGCCGGAGCCGCATCATGCCGGCCATGCACGCGCCTTCGGCCCCACGATGAGCTCTTCCGCATCGACGGGCGCCATGCACGTGGCTGCGCCATCGAAAGAGGGCTTCAAGCCGCCGGACCTCGCACGGTTCGCGGCCCTTTCGGTGGCCACCTCGGTGGTGGTTCTTTCCATGAAGGTGGTCGCGTGGAGGCTCACCGGCGCCGTCGGCCTTTTGGCCGATGCCCTCGAGTCGATCGTCAACGTCGTGGCGGCGGTCGTGACTCTCTACGCGCTGAAAATCGCCGCGAAGCCCGCAGACGAAGACCACGAGCTCGGGCACGGAAAGGCGGAGTACTTCGCGAGTGGCCTCGAGGGCGCGCTCATCGGTGTCGCCGCGGTGGCCATCATCATCACCGCCGTCCCCAAGCTCTACGCACCCGTCCCGCTCGAAGCGAACAAGATTGGATTGGGGGTGTCCGTCCTAGCGTCGGTGCTGAACTTCGTCGTTGCTCGCGTGCTGCTTGCGGCGGGCAAACGGCACCGCTCTGCGGCCCTGGACGCGGACGGCAAGCACCTGATGACCGACGTCTGGACCTCCGGTGGGGTCCTGGTTGGACTTGGCTTCGTTTTGGCGACCGGGTTCACCCGACTGGACCCCATACTTGCGATATTATTGGCTTTTCACATCTTGCGAGAGGGTGCGAAGATCGTGCATCGGGCGGGGATGGGTCTCTTGGACGGTGCAATGCCGAAAGAAGCCCGCGACGCCATCGTCAAGATACTCGACGGGTTCGAGCAGGAGGGCATTCGCTGGCACGCCCTGAAGACTCGGGACGCGGGCTCACGCGTCTTCGTCTCCGTACACGTTCTCGTGCCAGGTGCTTGGACGGTCAGCGTCGCTCACGATGTCGCGCAACGGATGGAGGACGCCATGCGCGCGTCCGACGACCGCCTCCACGTCATCACCCACCTCGAACCGCTCGAGGATCCGCGTGCGCTCGACGACGATTGAGGGTTGCGTGAACCCTTTCCTTTGGTGGCTGGCTCCTAACGAGGTGCTGAAAACCTCCCGTCGCCCGGCTCGTTCGTTTCGAGCCATCGCCTACCAAAGTAGGTTTCTTGCGTCGCGCCTTCCCCAACGGGAAACGTCGTCGGCCGGCTAGGTCCGGTTTTCAGCTTTCCGCCAATGAACCCACGCGAAGGGAATCCCATGTTCACCCTCGAGACGCTGTACGACCCCCAGACGTTCACCCTGACCTATGTCGCCTTCGACCCGAGCTCGAAGGATGCGGTCGTGATCGACCCTGTATTGGACTACGACCCCGTTCTATCGCAAACGTCCAGCGTTTCGGCCGAGAAGCTCGCCGCCTTTCTCGATGCGAAGGGGCTCAAGCTTCATTACATCCTCGAGACGCATGCGCATGCGGATCACCTCTCGGCTTCGGCGTGGCTGAAGGCGCGCTATCCGCACGCCAAGGTGGCCATCGGGGAACGCATCACGGACGTCCAGAAGACCTTCGGGCCCGTGTTCGACATGTCCGCGGCGTTTCGCACGGATGGCGGTCAGTTCGACAAGTTGCTCGCCGACGGCGAGACGATCGAGGCAGGTATGCTTCGGATCAAGTCCATCGCGACTCCCGGCCATACCCCCGCATGCGTCACGTTCCAGATCGACGACGCTCTCTTCACGGGAGATGCGCTCTTCATGGAAGACTACGGCACGGGCCGGTGCGATTTCCCCAAGGGCTCGGCGGACGACCTCTTCACGTCCGTCCACGAAAAGCTCTATGCCTTCCCGGACGCGACCCGGGTCTTCGTCGGCCATGACTACCAGCCGAACGGGCGCGAGCTGAAATGGGAGACGTCGATTGGAGCGTCGAAAGAGCGGAACGTGCAACTCCGCCAATCGACCTCTCGCGACGAGTTCGTGAAGGGACGAAACGCCCGCGACGCCACGCTCAAGGCCCCGCGCTTGCTTTACCCGAGCGTTCAAGTGAACATCGACGCCGGCCGACTGCCGGAAGAGGCGCAAAACGGCATTCGTTATCTTCGTGTGCCGCTCAACCTGCGCAAGCCTACTGGACGCGACGGAATACCGAAGAAGACCTAATCGATTTTGCGCGAACCGCGTGGCGTAGGCACTACGCAACACCAGGAGACGAAGATGACGACCAAGCCAACTCCGAGCGGACACTGGAAGGATCTGTCGATTGGCTACGAGGAGGCCCTTGCTCGATTCCCTGCAGCGCTCAAAAAGGAAGGTTTCGGCATCATCACCGAGATCGACTTCAAAGAGACGCTAAAGGCCAAGCTCGGGGTCGACTTCCGGAGGTACCGAATCATCGGTGCCTGCAATCCAGGTTTCGCTCACGCCGCGCTGGAGAGCAACCTCCAGCTTGGGCTTCTCCTGCCCTGCAATTTCGTCCTTTACGAGACGGACGACGGGAAGGCGGTCGTCGGTGCGGTGGACCCCATGCAGACCCTCGGAGCGAGCTCGTCCGACCCCCGCCTCGGGGAAATCGGACGCGACGTCGACGCGCGTCTTCTTCGGGTGATTGCCGGAATCGACGCCTGAGCCGAGCGGGAGCGTTCGCTCTCCCACTTCCTTCGATGTGCGCGCAGGCGTGGATTGCGCCTCGACGCATGGTGTACGCCCGGATCGTAGATTTGTGGCCAAGTGACTCGTTGGCACTGCGGTTGCTGAAGGGGAGGTCCTGCAGTTCATGAGAAATGGCCTCCGAGCTGTCGTGCTCTCCGCCTTTGCGGCACGGCTGGTTGCCGCGTCCAGCACGACCCCGTCGGCTTCGGTCGATGCGGGGGTCGTCGACGGCTCGGTCGTCGACGGCTGGCTTGGTCGCAAACGACAAGATGCAGCCGCCCACGACCAGGCGGAGGTGAAGAAAAGGACGGAGGCTGACCTTGCGACGAGCGCGTCGCTGAAATCGGCGAAGACGATGGCTGCCCTTACGAGTGCGGCCATCGGCGTTTTTTTTGGCCAGCCGTGATCGTTCCCACCAAATTGAAGGGCAGCCCAGTCAAAAGGATGTTGGCTGACGAGCTCTGGTTGTACTTTTCGAGCGCAGATTCGCGCCGCGGGCCGATGGCATGTCCGCTGCATTGCACGGGATGAAGGTGCCGACGAGCTCGTCGCCACCGCTCACCGGCCGCATGCGCGCTTTTCTCGAAAGCCCGACACGGCCCACACGCTCGATACCGAAGAAGAGAAGGTCACCATGTTGTGGACTGTCGCCGTCGTTCTATTGGTTCTCTGGGGTCTTGGGTTGATGACGTCGTATACGATGGGAGGGTTCATCCATATTCTTCTGGTCCTTGCCATCGTCACCGTCCTGATTCGGGTCATCCAGGGGCGAAAGGTTCTGTCGTAGCGCCGTGGCAGGCGCGCGGCCGTTCGGCGATGTGTCGAGAAACTGCCCCGAGGTTTCCGCGCGAAGCACGGCCGCGCCGCGCAGCCGACGCACCCGACGTTCTCGCCCGTCCACGCACCCGGCAAGCGCTACCGCCCTCCACCGAGGTCCCGCCGCCCCTCTTGGGCTTTGCGAGAGGAAGGCCGGCTCGGGACCAGGCTCGGCCTTCGTCGCGACGAAGGCGGTAGGCATCCCTTTCACCAAGCACCAGCTCGCCCGAGCCCGCGGCGCCGCGCGTACCCCGCACGAAATCGACCGGGTCTCTAACGCTCCTGCGGAAATGTGGGGCCCCCATTGCTCAGGGTGGTAGCCTAGAACGAAATGTTCCTGCGACTCGGTGGTTCCCTAGGCGCGGTTGCGCTCTTGGCTTCTTGTCAGGCTTTCGTTTCCTCGAACGTGTTCCAGTGCACCACGGACGGTGACTGCACGAGCCGAGGGGGCGACTTCGCGGGCACACGGTGCGAGAGCCGCGTCTGTCGCCCTGTTTCGGCGGTCCCCGATGCAGGCGTCGACGCTACTTTGGACAGCGGACCGAAGGACCCAAAGTGGGGATGCCTTGGCGCGGTGCAGTGGCCCTCACAGAGCCCAACGGAGAAGGTTCGGTACCGCCAAAGGTTCAACCGTCTGCTCGCCGCTACCCCGATCGTCGGCGTCCGTGTGAAAGCCTGCGCTTCACTCGATCCCGAGTGCACGACCCCGTTCGCTCAGGGCGAAACGACCGCCACGGGCGACATCATCCTCGACCTCCCCAAGCACTTTCGCGGCTACCTCCACGTGCCGGTCGGGCCCGACTCGTTCAAGGACATGGCGCCGACGATCCTCGCGGTATATCCGCCGCCGGACAAAGACAGCAATCTCGCCGTCGAGCCCGCCGTGGGCACCGTTCCCATCCTTGTGAGCCTTGCCGAGCTAAACTTTCTGCTTGGCCAGGTGGGGTCGTCGACCGATCCGAACCTTGGGCACGTCTTCGGTCTCACGACCGACTGCGCCGGTCAGCCGACGGGCGGGGTCTCCCTCCGCACCTCCGTGCGTGATGCAAAGACCATTCAGTACTACTACGAGGGCAACGGCACCCCGAGCGTCACCGCCCAAGAGAGCGATTCTACGGGAAACGCGGGCTTCTTGAATCTCCCCGCGGGGGTCATCTCCATGGAAACCCAAGTGCCGGGTATCGCGCGGAAGGCGGGGTCGTACTCGGTGCTGGTGAAGAAGGGGTCGGTCACCGTGATCGACCTAGTGCCGACGCCGTGAGCAACGAGCCGCGGACCGTCGGTGACTACCGACTCGTCGCCAGTCTCGGCATGGGCGGAATGGCCCACGTGCACCTTGCCATCTCCACGCGCGCAGGCGGCTTCCAGAAGCTCTTGGTGCTGAAGACCCTTCGAGCAGAGTTCGCCGAAGACCCCGACTTCCGACGCATGTTCATGGACGAAGCCCGCATTGCGGCGCGCCTCAACCATCCGAACGTAGTCCATACCTACGAGGTCGGGGAGCACGAAGGGAAAATCTTCATTGCCATGGAGTACCTGGAGGGCCAGGCCCTCAGTACCGTGTTGTCTCGCGTGGGACGGGATTCGATGCCGATAGTGGTGGGGCTCCGCGCCCTCGCCGACGCCCTCGCGGGGCTCCACTATGCCCACGAGCTCACCGACTTCGACGGCAAACCGCTCCATCTGGTTCACCGCGACGTGAGCCCGCAGAACGTGTTCGTCACGTACATGGGACACGCCAAGATTCTCGACTTTGGCATTGCCAAGGGCAGTCTCTCGGGTGGGCAGACGCAGAGCGGAGTCATCAAAGGAAAAGTGGGCTACATGGCCCCCGAACAGGTCATGGGCGGCGCGCTCGATCGCCGCGCCGACGTCTTCGCCGTCGGAGTCATGCTCTGGGAAATGCTCGCCAAGACACGCTTCGTCGGCAGAACCGAGGAAGAGGTGGCCGTGATCACGCGTCGAATCCAGGGCAGGGATCGTGGCATTCGCGAAGCCGCTCCCACGGCACCCGAAGACCTCCTCGCGATTTGCGAGCGGGCGATGGCCCACGACCCTTCGGCACGGTTCCCTACGGCCCTCGCGATGCAGGATGCCATCGAAGGCTACCTAGCCAAAGAAGGGGGTGGTGACGCTCGGGCGGTTGCGGCGCTGCTCGAGATCCACTTCAAAGAAGAACGCTCCAAAGTACGTCGGGTCGTCGAGGAGAGCGTGAAGAGCGTCGACGTTTCCGGTCCGCTCGTTGCCATTCGCGAATCGTCGCATACGGGCTCTTCGTCGGTCGAAGTGCCGATTCCCGTGGCGACCGAGACGCAAACGCAGCGACCCAAAACGCCGCCTTATGCCCTTTTTGGAGCGCTCGGAGTCGCCGCGCTCGTCGGGCTCGTCGCAGTGTATGCGCTGGGTCGCCACGACGCACGGTCTCCAGCGTCGGGCGTCGCTGCGATTACGTCGATTCCCATGCCCCCGGCGAGCGCGGTACCGAGTGCGTCCGTGACCGCCGCGGCAAGTGCCACTCCAAGTACGTTCCACGTGCGAGTCTCCACTTCCCCCAAAGGGGCTCTCCTCTCGCTCGACGGAACGCAGGTCGAAAACCCCTATGCCGGCGCACTTTCGGCGTCGCCTCATCACTTCCGGGCGCAGGCTGCAGGATTTCGCACCGTCGAACGCACGGTCACCCCGCAGGGCCCCGAAGAGGTCACCTTGACGCTCGAGCGGGTGCCCGCGGGGGGTGATCCCGCGGCCCTTCCCACGACCCACCCGAAAAAGCCTCGACGCGACATCGACGACACGGACCCTTACAAATGAATCACCTCCGATCCCTTGCGCTCGTATCGACACTCTCGTTGGGCGTGGTCCTCGTGTCCTCCGACGCCTTCGCCGATGCTCCTTCCAAAGCAGCCCAAGAAGAGGGCCGAACCCACTTCACGCGAGGGGTGGCACTCTTCAAGGACGCCGATTTTCGAGCTGCGCTCATCGAGTTCAAAAAGGCATACGAGGTCGCACCGAGCTACCGCGTCCAATACAACATTGGTCAAACATGTTTGGAGCTCCAAGACTATGGGTGTGCGCTCGGGGCCTTTCAACGCTACTTGAGCGAGGGTGACAAGGAGCTTGCCGCCGCGCGCAAGAAGGAAGTCGAAAAAGAGGTGGCTCGTCTGGCCTCTCTCGTCGCGCACGTGCGCGTCCACGTGAACAAGGAGGGGGCCGACGTGACCGTCGACGACGTGTCGGTCGGCAAGAGCCCGCTCCCCCAAGGGTTGGTGGTCGGCGCCGGTCGGCACAAGTTCTCCGCAACGCTATCGCCCATGGCACCCACCACGAAAGTGGTCGACATCGCGAGTGGCGATGACATGGAGATCAAGCTCGAGCTCGTCGAGCCCACGACCGCCGTTGCTACTGCTCCCGTCGTCGCCCCCCTTCCCGTAGTGGCTCCCGTTTCGCAGCCGCTTCCAAAAGAAGGGCGAGCCGAAGCGCCTTCCCGGGCACCTTTTTATGTCGGCGTCGCAGCAACTTTGGCGTTGACCGGTGGAGGGGTAGCTCTCGGGTTTGCGAGCCTCGGAGCGAAGAGCAGCCTGGACAAGAAGGCGGGAGAGCTAGGGGTCAGCCCTACCGACGTGGAATCGTCGCAGAGCAGCGTGAAGACTCTCACTCTCGTGACCGACATCGTCGTCGGCGCAGCCATCGTGGCGGGGGTCGTGACCACGGTGCTCTACTTCACCACCTCGCCAAGCTCGCGCAGCGAGCCAAAACACGCCCGCTGGGTGGCGTCGCCTTTCGGTGTAGCGGGCACGTTCTAGAGCGCCCTCGGGGGGGAGAAGGCTCGAGTCTGGATGCACCACGGCAAGCTTCGGCCCGGAACACGCGTAGGTCCCTACGAGCTCGTTCGCTTGCTTGGCGAAGGCGGAATGGGATCGGTCCACGAGGCGCGCTCGCCCCATGGACCGAACGTCGCGCTGAAGGTCGTTTCGCTGCCGAACCTCGGAAACGGTCCCGACCCTCGGTTCTTGCGTGAAGCCGAGGTGCTTCGTTCGCTGTCCCATTCTGGCATCGTGCCCGTGCTCGACTACGGCATCGACGCTACCACGAAGGTGCCTTACCTCGTGATGGAGATGCTCGAAGGCGACGACCTTGCCGGGACGATCGAGCGCACCGGACGCCTCGCTTCGGAGGTCGTAGTGGCCATTGGTATCGAGCTCCTCGACGCGCTCGCGCATGCCCACGAGCGCAAGGTCGTTCACCGAGACCTCAAGCCGGCCAACGTGTTTTTGCCACGCGATCGCGCGCGCGGGCGCGCCGTTTTGTGCGACTTCGGGCTCTCCAAGCGCACCGATCTCGTGGTTTCCCTCACCGAGACGGGCGCGCTTCTGGGGACTCCGCACTACATGTCGCCCGAGCAGTTCCTCGACGCAAAGCGGGTCGATGGTCGCTCGGACGTCTTCAGTCTGGCCATGACGCTCCTGCATGCCCTGGCGGGAGCGAACCCGTTCGACCACCTCGTGGACCACGCGCAGCTGATGATTGCATTATGCACGAAACCCGTGCCCGACGCGCGCACGCTGCTCGCGACCGCTCCGGCCGATCTAGCCACGGCACTTGCCGGCGCGCTCGTGACCGACCCGCGGCGTCGGTCCGACCTTGCCACGTTTCGAGCGGCGCTCGCCGCCTGCGACCTCCATGCGGCTTCGGGAGCCCAACGCGTGCGCAACACGCGTCCGATGACGGGCGCGCCAAGCCAAAAAAAGGCCTCGCGCTCCACCGTCGCGGCACCGTCCAGCGCGCCGCTCACCGTCGTTGGCGCTGGCACGTACAAGGTCGGCGGCCGTGTTTCGGGGGACGGAAACATTCACGATGGGCTCGACGGGGACGGTCGTGTCGTCCGAATCGAGCGCATGGTCGGCGTCCTTCGCACGGCCGAAGGTCGGGCGGCGTTCGAGCGCGAGACTCAGGCCCTCCGCTCGGTGCTGTCCGAGAGCACCGTAGCGCTCCTCGATCACGGCGAGCTCGGCGACGACGCATGGCTCGTCACCGAGCCCAAGGGGGGACAAGACCTGCAGTCGTTCGTCGACGAATCGGGGCCGCAGCCTTACGCCCGTATGGTGCGAGCTTTCGCGAAAGCGAGTCGAGGGCTGTCCGCTCTGGCGGAAGTGGAGCTCGTGCATGGGCACCTGAGGCCCGAGGCCTTTCACTTTCGGCCCGGCCAGCGTGGAAGAAGAGTCTTGGTTCTCCACGACCTCGGGGTCGCGAGGCGCCTCGCGCCATTTTCGGAGAAACGCGCCATTGCACGGGAGATCGTGGGGAAGACAAACGGCGATCCACGGGCGGACGTCGTCGGAATGGTCGCTTCCCTCTGTTTCGCCGTGACGGGAAGACTTCCGTTCGGTAGCCGGGACGGAAAGTCGAGCGTCAAAGCCGACATGCTTGCTGCGGGCGGCCTGGGCGCCGTCGAGAAGCGCGGCCTCGAGGCACTCCTGAAGCGCGCCGTAGAAGGCAAAACAGCCAGTCTTGCCGCGCTTTCACTCGAGCTTCGCACCCTCGTGAGCGGCACGGCCACCCGCGCGTGAATCGCCGATCGTTGCGGGTTGCGGCCCACTGACGCAGCGTCCCACGAGGTCTTCGTGGCCTCGCGTGGAACCGAGGTTGCGGTCGCGTGCTCGCACGCGTAAAAATCGGGCCCTATGACCCTTCGGCACGTCGTGCTCGATTTCGACGGAACCTGTACTCGCGTAGAAGACGCGGCAGACGCGTACATTGCCGAATGCCTACGGATCTTCGAGGCCGAAGTGCACGCCGGCTCTGCGAGGCATTTCCGCGCGGCTCTCGAGTCCGTTCGCAAGGCTTCGCCAGGTGCCGGGTGGACGCTCGCCGTCACCCCCGCAGCCCCCGCGTGCGCCGATCCGTACATCTTGGTCGGCGAAGCCATACGGATCGTCGTGAAGAAGCTCAGGATCAAGAAGCGCGTTCCGGCGGACCTCCACTCTCGGGCGAACGACCTTGCGCAGGCCCCGTGGCGCGAAGAAATGGTGGAAGTGCTCGAAGCGTTCCGAAAAAAGAAGGTCGCCGTTCACTTCGTTTCGAACTCGAAGACCGCCAAAATCGAGCATCGCCTCGACGATCTTCTCGTGGGGAAGCCTGCCCTTCGGAAGTCGGTCACCGTGATCGGCGACGCTGGAAAATTCCGCATCGTGGAGCTCGAGGCGGACGCCAAGGTTTCGCCACCCATGCGGAAGGTATTTGCTCAGCTCCCGCCGGCCTCGGCCACGTTGGTCGACGGGCGTCCGATCTATCTGCGTCGCGGCGGCTACTTCGAGGCCCTTTGCAACGTGTGGGGCCAGAAGAATTTCGCAGCGCAAACGCTCGTCTGCGGCGATATCTGGGAGCTCGATTTGGCCATGCCCGCGGTCCTCGGGGCTCACCTTCACCTCGTCAAGCGCGACGCTCCCTATGCGACGTACGCCTACGAAAAAGAGGCGGTCGACCAACTCGGTCCGCGCGCTTCGTTCGGCAGCCTCCACGACGTGCTCGCTCGGCTGTAGCAGGGCAAGAGACGTCGTCCCTGGGGTCCTGGCGTTTCGCGCGCCAAATCCTTCTCCGAAGGCCCGCAAGGCCCAAAAAAGAAAACCGCCAGGAGAGACCGAGTCTCCCTGGCGATTTTCTTCCGTCGGTTGTTCTGGAGCACCCTCGTCGTCGGTCTAGCGCTGCTCGCCATGTCCGCGAAATTCGGACGAGCTCGCTCCGATCATCGGTAGCGAATCATTCTTCGCCGACGAACTTCGCGGCCGACGCTTCGAGCACGCAGGTCGTGCCGTTGAAGCGCTGTGCGCCCGGCTTCGATCCCAGGTTGTCGCTGGGGAGGAGCGAATCGGACTCGACGAGGTTGTGGTAGACGTCCACGAACTCGACGCGTCGCTGCGAGAGCATGCGGAGCGTGTCCTCGGTGAAGGCCGCTGCGTTCGCGGTCTTTCGGTCCGAGCACGCTTTGCCATAAGCCTCGAGCGTCGTGGTGTGGGCCGCGAGATCGTCGGTCTTCGCGATGCGCGCCGCGAGTCCTTTTGCTCCACGCGCCGTCGACTTCGCGAGGCTCGCGGCGAACTGCGCCTTCAGGTCCGCGGGGTCTTTCCACGTGGCCGGAAGGGCTTCCGCAAGGTCGCATCGCGCCTTCGAGAATGCCGGCGTGGTGAAGTCGGTCATGAGGACGTCGGTCACGAAATCCGCATCCACGAGGCCCTGACGAACGAGCTCTTGGACCGCGTCGACGTCCGCGTAGCTCTTCTCCGGCCCGTTCATCGGGAAGATGGCGTCTCCGGCCTGACCGCCAATCTTGCTCTGGAACTTGGTGAGTGTGTCGCTGTAGGCCTTCGCGTCGATCGACAACGAGTCGATGGTCGGAAGCTTGAGCCCGGCGCTCTGCTCGAGACCGAGCTCCGTGCCCGTGCCCGTGCGCGGCGCACGGAGCAGAGGGCTCACGACGAACGCTCCCGGAAGCATGCTCGAGAACGTGCTCACCGTGCCGAAGCGCTGGCTGTTCTTCGAGTGCGCGGCGATCAACGTGCCTTCACCGACGTCGCAGAAGAGCTGGGTCAGCACGCCCTTGAGGGCGCCGCCGGTCTTTGCACGATCGACACGTCCTTTGGTGTGGAGGTGCTCCGAAGCGATGATTCGTCGCTCCATGTCGTCGGCACGCGTGACCTTGGAGAACATGCGGTTGAATGTCGCATCGGGGGACTTTGGATCGCTCACGGTGAGCCAGGTGGACGTCCAGTTGGCCCACGAGTCGTGGAGCTCTTTCATGAGCGGACCACCCGACGTGTGGCAGCTCATGCACTGGAACGTGGGTGCCGCTCCCTTGGCGGCGGAGGGCACCATGGTCCCGTCTCCCACGCGTTCCCATGCGCCCTTGGTCTCTTTGTAGAAGACGAAGGCCTTGATGCTCTCGCTCCACGCCATGACCTCGGTGCCTTCTTCCGGGGCGCCTTGTCCCGAGGCGAAAGATGCAACGTACAGCTTGTCGCTCGAGACCCCGGCGCCGCCGGCGATCACGAATCGGTACGCGTTCGTAACGGCGGGCTTGTCGGCGAGCTCGGACACGACGAAAAACTCGGGCTTGGTCGCCGGCGCTGCGGGCGCTTGAGGACCCGCCGAACCCGAGGGGGCCGGAGCCGCCGATCCCGATCCGGCGGGAGCAGGAGCAGGAGTAGCCACGCCCTCGAGGCGGTCGAGAAGGGCGCTAAGCTTCGTCGGGCAGGGCGTCGTGCCTTTCCGGTTCGAGACGCGCTTCCCCTTCACGATGATCGTGCACTTGGCGTTGCCAAGGACGTCCTTCAAGAAGGTGTCCTCTGGAACTCCGGCCACCGAGATGTCGTCGACCGACGTGTCCTCTTCGGCGGGCGTGTCCGAGCCGCTGCAGGCTGGGAGCGCAAAACCGGAGAGCGCAGCGGTCGTGAGCGCAAGAAACGGCAAGAGAGCGGAGCTACGGAAAGCCTTCATGGGTCCTCGGATCGTGGGGGCCTAAACGGGAATCTTTTGGGGAGTCGCGGCGGCGCCATGCCGGCCGCGTTCCCGTCACTTTTCGGGCGGCAAGAGCGGGAGTGGAACCCGCGTGCCAGGGAACATCTTCTCGGCCAACGCTTTGCGTTCGCTCGAGCGCTTCTTGAGCTCGGATCGACCCGCCGGAGTTTGGACTTTTCCCATCTCCGTTTTGATGCGCGGGACCGCTTCTGCCAGGTACGCCGAGCGAGCGCCGGACACTTTGTCTTTGGCCGTATCGTCGAGCAAAACACGAGCGTATTCGCGCCGGGGGCCGGCGGGAATGAGCGCCTCGACTTGTCCACGGAGCACCGTGCGCAGGTGGGCATCCACCTTGTCGACGGCGGCGGGAAGCTTGTCGAGGACCTTCGGATAAATGCCGCACCGAATGCCGGAGAAGATGTCGTTCTTCTCGTCGAAGAGCCGAATGGCCGTGATCGTCGCGAACGACACCACATTCTTCTTCATGAGCCCACGCTCGATGCGTTTGTCCATTTCGGAGCGCACGGGCATCATCATGGGGAAGACGTCGAGCGAGTAGGATGCCGGCTTCACGAGCTGGCTTCCGAACACGTACGGGTCGGCGAACACCTCGACGGGCACGGTCTCGGTACCGCTCGCGTAGCGAAGCTCGGTCTCGCAAAACAGGCTCTTCAAGAGGCCGCCGACACGCTTTGGCTGGTCGCCGTCGATGTTGGCCTGAACGAAGCCCGTGCCGGTGACCACCGTTCCGTCTTGTTTTGGCAGGCCTTCGTTCCACGCGGCCATACCGGCCACCATGATCTTCTCGAGGTCGTTCGCGAAACTGAGCCGCGCGTGCGATTTGTCGAGCGACGCGGCCTCGCCGACGATGGACTTGGTGTCACCGCTGATGTTCGCGTCGACCGGCAAGAGCTTGTGCGTCGATACCCAGTTCGTCCAGGGCTCGGTCATCTCGTTCATGAGCGGACCCATGTTTACGTGACAATCGTTGCACTGACGGTTTTCGGTGCTCGGAGCTTTGGAGACCCGCTTGGACGTGGGTTTCTTCTCGTAGACCAAAACCGAGTTGTCCGGCATGAGCCGAACTCGCTGCATGATGCCCGGCCCCTTCGGATCCGGCCCAGGCAAGAATACGTAGAAGTTGTAGAGGCCCGTGCGCCGGTCGAGCGCCATCACCTCGACGCGATCGAAAACGAGGGTATCCCCCTTTTTGGCAGCCTCCGAGCTCGGATCGGAGAACAGCGCCATCATGAGGCTGTAGCTGCCCCACTGCGGATCGTAGACCTCCGGCGGGGCCACGCGATCCGGGGTATTGCAGCCAGTGATGACAGCCCTCGGAAGGATGGTTCCCGTCTTCGAGGTGCCCGCGTTTCCGCGGGTTTGAGCCTCTTCGACCACGAAGATTTCTTTGGAGTCCGTGCGCGCGCAGGACCGCCCCATTCCAAAAAGCACTTCCGCCTGTTGGTACGAGCTCGGTGCTTTCTTCAGGTCCTTTCGCAAGACGTCGGCGACCCGGTCGTCCCCGAAGAGACCGTCGGCTTCCGCGATGTCCTCCTCCGAGGTGGCTTCTTCGCCGTCCGGTGTTCCACCGCAAGCCGGCGCGAACGCCGCGGCAAGAACGGCCGAAGCCAACCCGAAGGCCAGCCGCCCGTTTCGGTTCATTTCGCGCCCTTGGTCCAGTCGGCGCAGAACGCACTCGCGGTCTTCTGCGTGCACGTTCCAGCCTTTTCGACGGCGCGTGCGGGCGCGGTCATCACGATGTCGCGGCCGAACGTCTCGTTGCAGAGCTTCGACAGGTTCTCCCCGAAGTCGAAGTCGGTCTCGAGCTCCGCCACGCGCTGGGCGGGAACGTCGCAGATCGTGAGCTGTTGCGATTCGGACCCGTCCTTGAGCTTCGCGCGGCGGCATCCCGGCGGGAGCTTGTCTGCGGCAGACCAGGTGCCTTGGAGGAACCCGTTCAATGCCATCGGGAGGGCGTCGTAGCGGCAGCCACACTCGAGCGACGCACGCACGACGAGCTCGGTGATGTGCGGGTCCGACATGCGCCAGTCCACGCCACCGTTTTGGAGGCGATTGACCGACATGCACGCATACATCGAGGCTTGCTCCTCGAACCCCGGGGTGTTTGCCGCAGGAACCTTCACTCCAAGGGCTTCGACGACTTTCCAGTTTTTGGCGGTCGCAAGACCGTTGCGCTCGCAAGCCGCCTTTAGCTTGGCCTTCTTGGCGGGATCGGCCGTCTTGCTGGCGAGGTAACACGCGGCCGCGCGCTGGTAGGCAATCTCTTTGGACTTGCCCTTCTCCGCCGTGAGCCGCACGGAGTCGGTGATGAGGGTCGTTGCCGCGCCACGCGTGTTGAAGCGCCCCTTCATTCGCACGAGCTTGGGATCGATGGGAGCGTTGAGGTTTTCCTTCGAGGAGAGCGCCGTGGCGAGATCTCCGTCGATGGGGCCCGCGGCGTAGGTGTTCTTCCCGTTGGCGTCGTAGGCGGTCTGATTGTCGACGTCCGAGTACACCGAAGTGAAGAAACACTGGAGGGGTTTGCCCTTCACGATCTCGCTGGCCTTCGTGACCTTCTTGCCATTCGAGACGGCCATGTACTCACAGTACTCTTGTCCGCGATCGAGCTCTCCGTCGACGCCGTCACGATCGCCGCACTGCCAACGAACGACGCCGCCGGCGGTCTCTTGAGCCTTCACGGCCGAGTGACGCGTGATGTTGCCGTCGCACAGCTCGGCGAGGCTCCACACGGTCGCCGCAGAGTCGGGAGTGATGTCGTCGACCGCCGTGCCTTCTTCTTCCTCGAGTGGGGCCGAGCTGCAACCGATGGCAAGCGTGGCGACGAGGGCCGAGAACGAAGAGACCGCGAAGAATCGAAAGGCGCTCATGGACTGTGTGGCTCCGAGTGAAAGGCGAGCGTGGGCGAACGAACAAGTAGGCCTCGGGAAGGGGACTTTCACAAGCCCAAATTCGCCGTGGCCAAGGTGATGTGGTGTAGGTAACTGAAGGCGGCTGCAGGTGCATTGAGCACGGGGTATGCCAACCCAGCGGCATGTGATTCCAAGCAGTTGAAGAGCGGATTGGGCCGACCAAGCCTCAGTGGTGGCTAGCGGGGGATCCAGGCGCTGTCGTGCGCACCCGCGCTCGACGGGATCGCATCGAGCTGTCGCGAGGGCAAGCGAGGTTGGACGAGCTGCCCTAAGGACCCGCTCAAAAACAACTTGCCCATCTCGCCGGTCCCGCACGCCGGATGCGGCGTTGCCGCTCCTCAAAATACAGCAGTATTCGTCGTCGCCGCGCCTTGCCTCCGCCGCGCGGTCCTCGCCGATACGGGCAAGTTATTTCTGAGCAGGCCCTTAGAGCGAAAAACGGGTTGAAACCTCGGTCCTTCAACACCGTTTGTCGCTGTAGCGAAAATCAAAGCGAACAGCAGCGAAATCCAAGCGTGGGCCGCATGTCCTTGCGGGTCGCTGCGGAGGAGAACTGGCACGAGGCCGTGGCGAAGGAGTCCACGTAGGAGCCACCGCGAGCAGTGCACCTATTGTCGTAGGCATTCCCAGCCAGATCACAGTTGTCTTCCCACTCGGAAACGTTTCCGACCATGTCGAAGAGCCCCGGCGTCTTTCCCTGACAGGTCACGGTCTCGCCCGCGCGTTGGGGATCCGTTCGCGAAGGTACGGCGTCGGAGGTCACGCACGCGTTCGCGCGAGGTGCCCCCTGGTAGGGAACATTCGACGAGGAAACCCCCGCACACGCAAGGGTCCACTGACTCTTGGAAATGTCGGCTCGCTCGTCGGGCAAGAGCGCTTTCGCCCGGATTTTGCCGCAAAGCCGCTTCCCCGCCCAAGCGCAGTAGGCCCAAGCGTCGCACCAATCCACGCAAGTGACCGGCAGGTTCGGCCCCGTTGCACCCTTGCAGTCGGGCCCCCTCGCATAGGACGTGTTGAACCCGCAGTGCTCGTGCGCAACCGAGCTCGCATCGAACGTGTTGCCAATCACCTCGCCTAGAAATCGGTCGTAGCTCGCGTTCGTGACCTCGGTCGCGTCGATCCGGAACGTCCCCGCTATCTCGACCATTGGGCTCGCTCGGCCGGAGCTAGCCTCAGCCGACACGGCGGCGTCGCCCGTCGACGCGGCGTCGTTGGCTTGCTCCCCCCCACCGAACGTCGTGCACGAGACCACCGTCGCGACGAAAACGGCGAGCGCAAACACGGAGCGAGAGACAGAGCGCATTCTTTCACGTTAGCAAAGGGGCCGTTCCGAGGCGGACGGAGAAACGAATTGGTTTTCTCCCCTCCCGAAGCCGCCCTACCGTACGCTGGACGAACCCCATGGAACCCAAGCAAATCCTCGAGGCTTTTCGCGAAAAGGGCATCAAAAAAGTCAAGGTCGGAGGCTTCGACGTCGACGGCCTTTTGCGTGGAAAGTACATGTCGGTCGAAAAGTTCGAAGGCGCCATGAAGAGCGGCTTCGGCTTCTGCGACGTCGTCTTCGGCTGGGACATCCAGGATGCCCTCTACGACAACGCCAAGGTAACCGGCTGGGACTCCGGCTACCCGGACACGCTCGCCCACGTCGACCTCTCCACGTTCCGCATCTTGCCGAACGAGCCGGACACGGCGGCCTTCCTGGTGGACTTCGTGACCAAAGACGGCACCGCCCACCCGGCCTGTCCGCGTGGACTCTTGAGGAAGGTCCTCGCGGACGCCAAAAAGCTCGGATATACGGCCACGTTCGCGAGCGAGCTCGAGTTTTACATCTTCAAAGAAACTCCTGAGTCGATTCGCGAAAAGGGCCACAAAAAGCTCACTCCACTGTCCCCAGGAATGTTCGGCTACTCCTGGCTGCGCACGTCGGAGAACAAGGCCTTCTGCGAGACGCTGTGGAACGAGACCCTCGCGTTCGACATCCCGCTCGAAGCCCTCCATACCGAAACGGGACCGGGCGTCTACGAAGTGGCCATTCGCTACGACGAGGCCCTACGCATGGCGGACAAGGCCGCTCTTTTCAAGACGCAGGCCAAAGAAATCTGCCACCGCCATGGGCTGATGCCCACCTTCATGGCGAAGTGGAGCTCCCAACTGCCGGGGTCGAGCGGCCACTTGCATCAATCGCTTTGGGGCGACGATGGCGCCGGAAACAAGGTGAACCTGTTTTACCAAGACGGAGCCGAGGGCGAGCTCAGCGATCTCGCGCGAAGCTACCTCGCAGGCCAGCTCCAGCTCATGCCGGAGCTCACGGCCCTTTATGCACCGACCGTGAATGCCTACAAGCGCTACGTCCCCGGAGTATGGGCCCCTCTCACGGCCACCTGGGGCCTGGAAAACCGCACCTGCGCGATTCGCGCCATTCCTGGAGGTCCTTCGGGAACGCGGCTCGAATACCGTCAGCCAGCTGCCGACTTGAATCCGTACATTGCCATCGCCACGTGCCTCGCGGCCGGCCTCTACGGCATCGCGAACAAGAAGACCGCGCCTCCCCCCGCTCGCGGCGATGCCTCGGGTGGACGAGACCCGTCCTTGGTTTTGCCACGAAGCCTTCGCGACGCCACGGCACGCCTCGAAGCGAGCGCCATCGCCCGCGAGATACTCGGCGAACCATTCGTGGATCACTACGTTCGCACACGCGATTGGGAAGCTCGCCAATACGAGCGCGCGGTCACCGATTGGGAGCTCGAACGCTACTTCGAGGCCATCTAATGGCGGCAAAGAAGGTCACCGAAAAGAAGGTGACCGAAAAACCGCCGCGCACCCGGCTCGAAGTGGACGAGCGCAGAGCACAGCTCATTGCGCTCGGGATGCAGCTCTTTTCCGCGACCGACTACGACGAAGTGAGCCTCGACGAGGTGGCGCGGCAGCTCAACATTTCGAAGGGCCTTATTTACCACTATTTCCCCACGAAGAAGGACTTCTTCAGCGCCTGTGTCGAGGCCTCGGCCGAGGCGCTCTTGGTGATGACCGAGCCCGACGAGAGCCTTCCCCCCGCCGAGAGGCTATCGCAAGGCGTGAAAGCCTATCTGCAATACGTCGAGAGCCATCGCGGCGCATTCGTCGCGCTCATGCGCGGTCGCAGCAGCGGCGAGATAGCCAAAATCCTCGAGCGTACACGCCAAAGGCTCCTCGATCGCATCATCCATGCCCTCCCTTTCGCGCAGAAGGACGACCCCCGGCTCTTGCTCGCCCTTCGTGGGTGGATTGGATTCGTCGAAGCCCTGAGCCTCGAGTGGGCCGCGCGCGAAGGTGTCCCGCTCGAAGAGCCTCTCGAGCTCGCCCTCGCCACCTTCGCCACCTGCGTCGCACACGTCGCCAAGTCGTGGCCGAGCCTCCTCACGAAGGGCGCCGTGGCCGCAGTCCGAAACGCGCAGCGCCTCTTCGGCCTGGAATCGCCCAAGCACACGAAGCGCCGTTGACGGCCCTTTTTCCGGCACGCGCGCCTCATGGGGGAGGCCCGGAGGCCCGCAAGCGCAGGAAGCGGTGGCCTATTGACCCTCGTTCAATTAGCTATTGACTCTTGTTCAACAGGAGCCAGAATAGAGCCCATGCCGACCCCTATGCCTTCGCCGCGTGCGCCGCGGCCGATGCCCGTGCGTCGTGTGAATCTTGCGTTCTCCGCGGGCCGCTACTGGTTTGCGGGAAACCCTCAGGTCACGCACGTGATGACCGCTCTCTCCGCGGCGTTTCCCGAGGGCGAGAAGTTCTTCATGGACTCGGTGGCGCACTACCGAAAGCGGATCGAGGACCCGGCGCTACGTCAGGAGGTCGCTCGATTCCTTGGCCAGGAAGCCGCACACACCCGCGAGCACGTCGCATTCAATGCCTGGCTCGCGGCGCGCGGCGACGAGACGGAGCATCTCGAGCGTGACGTCGTGCTGCTCCTATTGAACCGCGCGCGCAAGGCCCCGCGTCGCGTGCAGCTCGCGGTCACGTGCGCGCTCGAGCACTTCACGTCGCTTTTGGGGGAACAGCTTCTCGAGCATCCCGAGCTCTTGTCCCAAATCGATCCTGGAGTTCGCGATCTTTGGGCCTGGCACGCGATCGAGGAGTCCGAGCACAAGGCCGTGGCTTTCGACGTCTACGAAGCGACCGGAGGCGACTATGCGACCCGTGTCGTCGTCATGGCGGCGGCCACGGTGCTCTTCGTCGGAGCGGTGAGTCGAATGAAATCCGACCTCGTGCGACGCGATCCGGGCGCGCAAGGGCTTCGCCATTGGATCTCCGGAATGGACCTGATGTGGGGCCGAAAGGGCTGGTTTCGACGGCTCATCCCCGGATACCTTTCCTACTACAGGCCCGACTTTCACCCGTGGGAACGCGACACGACCGGCCTCCTCGAGCGCGCCCGCGCGGCGCTCGGGTTCGATCCCGAAGGGCGCGAGCCCGCCCGCGCCGCGTGACGTGTTGCGATTCGATGGTGGCCATTGCCTCCCGCCGCGGAGTGCCCCACGATTGTTTCCGGAGCCCACGATGACCTCGACCGACACGCCGCGCGTCCCACGCGAAATTCCGATTCGAAAGCCCACGTTCACCTTCGAAGGCGAGCGCCCTTATTGGCTGAAAGGCGAGCCTTCGCTCACGCACCTTCTCCATGCGCTGTCGGCGGCATTCCCGGACGGTGAGCGCATGTTCATGGACTCGGTGGCGCACTACCGAAAGCGCATCACCGACCCCACGCTTCGCAAGGAGATTGCCCATTTCCTGGCGCAAGAGGCCAATCATGCCAAAGCCCACGAAGAATTCAATGCTTGGGTGGCCTCGCAGGGATTCGACATGGGTCCACTCGACGCCAGCGTGAAGGCACGCATCGAGCTCGGAAAAAAAGCCCCACCCATCTTTCGACTCGCCGTGACGTGTGCGCTCGAGCACTTCACCGCCATCATGGCCGAGCAGCTCCTCGAAGAACCCGAGCTCCTCGCCGAGTTCGACCCAAAAATGGCGGAGCTTTGGCTTTGGCATGCCATCGAAGAAACGGAGCACAAGGCCGTAGCGTTCGACGTGTATCAAGCCGTGGATGGAAGCTATCCACGGCGGGTCCTGGTCATGGCGCTCGTCACGGTTCGATTCCTCACCCATGTGGCCTGGATGAAGGGCCACCTCATGAAGACCGATCCCAACTCGGGAGGGGTTGGCTCGCGACTCCGTGGCATGTGGACGATGTGGGGGAATCCCGGATGGTTTCGCCGACTCGTTCCAGCGTATGCCGACTACTTCCGAAGAGACTTTCATCCTTGGGACCGCGACGTGGGGCCTGCGCTTGCGCGTGCACGCGAGCGCCTCGAGCACCGAATAGGTTGAAGGACCGAGGATTTCAGGGATCTGGCAAGGGCCGCTAGGCGCGACGACGACGGATAGTCTTCTATCTTAGGAGGAGCAACGACGCGGACCGCCGCGAAATCCCTGAAAGCCGACGGGATTCAACCTATTCGGTGCTCTAGGCTTCGATCGCGAGGGGCGCGACGGACGCGAGGGCTCGAAGCTCGAGGAAGCGGCCTGAAGAGCGACCGAAACCCGTCGAACCGAACTACACGCGATTCCACCATGAATCGCCATTCTGGCAACCGGAGACACGAACCCACGTGAAAACCCTCGAGCACAAAGTCGTCGTCATTACGGGAGCCGGCTCCGGCATCGGCCGCGCGCTTGCCATCGCGGCCGCCAAGAAGGGCGCAAACCTCGCCCTTTCCGACTGGAACCTTGCCAATCTCGAAGAGACCAAAAGGCTCACGGGAGCCTCGCCGAGGCGCGTCTTGATCCGCAACGTAGACATGCGCGACGACGACCAAGTGAAGGCATTTGCAGACGTCGTGAAGACCGAAATGGGCGGCGCGCACGTGGTCGTGAACAACGCCGGAGTCTCGCTATCCGACTCGGTCGGAAAGATGAAACGCGAAGACTTCGCGTGGCTC
>JAYUKI010001203.1:0-8138 GCA_043764595.1 Myxococcales bacterium
GAGCTCGAGGGGCTGCGCCCCTCGAACTAGGAGTCGGCAAAAACGGCAGAGAGCTCCTCTTCGACTTCGCGGGCTAGAAGCTCCGGATCGTCGAGGAGCCCGACATCGGCCATCACTCCAATGGTGACCTTGCCGGCGTAGCTGAAAATGCTGATGCCGAGTCCCATTCGACCCGATTGCGGAACCCAAAAGAGCACACGTTCGACCGGCACTTTGGCGAAATGGAGTTTCTCTTTCGGTCCTGGAACGTTCGTCAGAACCAGTGACGCCGTTCGCGCAAAAAAGGCCACGCCCAAGTCCTCGACGAAACGAGGAGCCCAGCCTAGGGCGCGCAAGATGACGTGGGCCACGATCGCTTCCCGCGCGGCCTTCAGCTTGGTCATCGACTTTTTTACGGCCCACACACGAGCCCGAGAGTCGGCAATTCCGATTGGAAGGTCGAGCACGACGAGCCCGAAGTGATTTCCACCGCGCTCGAGGGAACCGACGTCGAGTCGCAGGCTGACCGGAACCATCGCGCGGAGGTTTTCTGGCGTCTCGCCGCCTTTCGCCAAGACCCTGCGGAGGGCGCCGGCAATGACCGAGACGAGGACGTCGTTCACCGTGGCATCCATTCGGTGCGCTGCGTCCCTCACTTCGTCGAGGGAGAACGGGGCGGTCCACGCCACGCCCTTCCGGCGACCGAGTGGCCCTTTCAACGCTGTCTTCGGATCCGAGGACAGCGTCAGTAGACGGAGCGCCGACGAAACGTAATCCATGGGCTTGCCGGCCGCGGCATTCGCGGATGGAACGGCAATCGAGGAGCTTCGCTCTTCGTCGCAGAGGGAGAGAAGCACGGCGAGCAGCGCAAAGCCGTCCGCAATGGCGTGGTGCACACGGAAGAGGAGCGTCGTACCGGCTTTGGGCCTATCGATGACGTAGACACGCCAAAGCGGCCGCTCGCGATCGAGCAGCTCGCTTACGGCCTTCCCGATGAAAACGCGGACGTCCTCGCCCTCGGAAAGCTCGACGTGCTCGACTTGCCGTTGGAGATCGAACCCGTCGTCGGGCTCCCAATGCGGCATTCCGAGTCGGGACTCGACGATGCGCGAGCGGAATCTCGGGTTCGTGGCGAGACGTTCTTCGAGGCGTCGTGCCACGGCCTCCACGGACAGGCTTCCCCCGAGCTCGAGGACGCCACTCACGACCATCGGGTTGGTCGCGTCCTCCATGTGGAGCCACGCCGCGTCCTCACCCCCGAGCCGATCCACGAGCCGATTCATGCGCATCGCAGTGCAATAGTGTGACCATAGCCCGGTACAGAAAACGGCGTCACGGAGCCGCGCCTTCGCGCACGAAGCGCGCCTTCGCGCAGGCCATGCGCCGAACGGCTTCGGTGGCGAGTGGCTCAGTTCATGAGCTTGGGATCGGGGGAGTCTTCGGCGTCGTCGGGCTGGGGGGCTCCGCCGTCGGCGAGCTCGCGGTTTTGAACGGCGTTTTGCTCGTAGAGCGTTCGCTGCTTGCCCGGTTTTTCCCGCTCGGCAGCCCGATCCCAGAGGTGTGCGGCCTCTCGGTAGGCGCGCGACCGGGCGTTGTCGTCGGACGCGTCTTGGGCCTTCTGTTCGGCCGCTTGGGCCTTTGCGACGTGGGGATTCCGACCGAAGCTCATGACGACCTTCTAAATGGGCCGTCCGGATTCCGCAACATGTGCAACCTGCATGGTGCTGCGTTCTGGCCGACGTCGCGACCACTGTGCCGGGCGACGGCGAGCTACCGCCGAAAGTCAGGGAAACGTTGGCGACGATGCGTTGTCGGTCTCCCCCATGCCGCTCACGTTGTTGCCATTCGCCCAATCCGAGTCCTGGCGCAGGAACTTGTACGCAAAAGGGACGGCGGGAACCTCGCTCGTCACGAGGGTGACGCTCGCAGGCGCGCCCATCGTGGGAAACGCGGGCCACCCTTGCTCCCACGAGAGCGGCGCTCGATCGCCGCGGACCGAGAGCCCGGCCGGAAAGGCGCCTCGCGCGACGATGCGTGTAAGCTTCACGGGTTTTGGAGCCCCAGGCACGTACCGGACGAGGACCCCCGGGTGGTCCGAGACCGCTTGGGCGCCCTCGAAGAGAACTTTCGACGAGGCTTGGGTGAAGGGCGCACTTCGGTGGACGAAGACGTGATCGATGCGCCTCGTGCTCGCGCTTCCGCTCGTCTCGAGAAAGCCGAAGTCGCGTAGGGCCTGCGGTGCGGGATCGGCGCTCAAAGCGTTGAAGTCTCCGGCCACGACCACCGGGAGCGAGACCGCGCCTCCTCCCGCGTCGAGGCCGAGGCGCTCGGTGTCCGTTTCGAATAGGGCGGCGCTCGCCGCTTCGCGTGCTTGCATCCCTCGCGCGTTTGGCGTCGAGTAGTCGAGGTGCACCGTGTAGACGCGCACGGGCAGCGCTGCGCGCTGGGCCGTGGTCATGCGCGAAGCCGTGGTGGCTTCAAGGGTGACCCGCCTCAAGGTGCCTTGCACACGGTGGACCGTTTCGTGGGGCGCGGTGAGGGCGCCTCGGGAAAAGATGGCAAGGCTCTCGTCGGCTTCGTCCGGGGTGCCTTCCCACGCGCGATGGGCGAAGGCGCTGGTGGAAGACCAAGGCGTGCCCGTGGCCTTTCCGAGCGCTTCGGTCAGCATCGTGCGGGCGTTCGCGGTCGGGGTCGAGCAAACCTCTTGGGCCAGAATCACGTCGACGTCTTCCGTCGCGACGGCGCTTGCGATGGCCGCGAAGCGCTCGGTGTTGGTCGGGAAGACCGTGCCTTCCGTCTTCAAACAATGAAGATTCAGACTGAGGACGGTGAGCTGTCCGCCAGGGACGAGCGGAGCGGCGGTCTCGGAGCCCGCATCCGTGGATGTGGGCAGGCTCGCCGCGTCCTCGCTCCTTGCGGGAGTGGGCTTGGGCGACGCATCCGTGTCGGCGCTTGGCTCGGGCGGCGTTTTTCCATCGATCGAAGGGGACGAACACGCGAGGAAACCAAGAACGAGGGGCAGCGCACGGCGAAACATGCGGAGACCCTAGCTCGAGAATTCGCAAGTGGCATACGGGCACAGCCGAATACGAAGTTTGGCGCCGAGTTTCTCAGGGGCGTTTAGGTGCTCGTCCCATGCCGATCGAGGTGATTCAGTGTCGAGTCGAGAGGCTCCCTCGCCGAGACGAACGACGTGGGGATCCCCTCGTAGCCCGTTCGGGCGGCGACGACTCCGCCAACGATGGCGCAGGTCGTGTCGCGATCGCCGAGGCCTGACACCGTGGTCCACAGGGCTTTTTCGTAGTCGTCGAGGTGTCGTGCGGCACACCACAGCGCGAACGGAACCGTGTCCGAGGAGATGACGAGGCTCCCGTTTCCGAGCGCCGCCACGGCCGTTCGCACGTCGTAGCTCGTCGGCAATGCGGCAGCTTTTAGGAGGCCATCCTGTGTAGGTCCGATCGGTGTGAGATCGGCAATCGCACGAAGGAAGGACTCGGCACGATCCGAGTGCCACGGGGAGCTGCGTCCCTGCCACGAAAGGGCGGTGGCGACGGCGACGGCGATGGCACCGGATTGTCCGTCCAAATGAGCGTGGGTCGGCTCGGCCGAAGCGCGGGCTTCGACCACGACACGCTCGAGGTCCTCGGCGAAGTAGGCGCCAACGGGGGCGGCACGCATGGCTCCTCCGTTTCCCATCGAGCCCTGTCCGTCGAAGGCCTGGCGCGCGACCTCTTGCCAGGGCGCCCCGAGCGATATCTCCGAGAGAATGGAGTGGGCGGTGCCGCCATAGCCGCGGACCGGATCGCGCCTGTAGCGCTCGGCGAAGCGCAGCGCGAGGCGGTCCTTGTCGATGGTTCCGTGCTCGCGAAGGATCTCGAAAACGGAGAGACCCATCGCCGTGTCGTCGGTCCAATACCAGGGGGAGCGCGGGACCGCTCGGCGCTCCACGAAAGCCGCCACGACGGCTTCCGCCACGAAAAAACGCTCGCCAAAGGCATCCCCGACCGAGAGTCCCTCGAGTGCGAGGCGTGCGCGACCGAGCGGGGACTCGTCCTCCGGGACGATGGAAAAGGAAGACGGCATGGGAAGAGTATAGCGGACTATTGAAAGGTAGCTAGGACCTTTTCTTCGTCGCAGGCCTTGGAGGCCGATACGTCGCGAGCCGGGAGGTTGATGAAGATCTTTCGCGCCATGAGATCGCTACGTGAAGGTGGGGTCACGGCCGCCCGAGCAGAGCGCGCACGCGGCTGTCCCGAAGCCACAGGCCGCCCCAGAGGAACGCCGCCACGTAGATGGGGAAGAGCACGTGGCTGAAGAGCGGGTTCGCGAGGCGAACGTGGGTGGCGATGGCGCCCCCCAGGTACCCGGTCCACAGGATGGCGCCGAGCGCGGCAGTGCGCGGCACGAGATACAGCACGAGACACACGACCTGCACGATCCCTAGGAGCGGAACTACCGACGCTGGGTATCCGAGCTGGGTGGTTCCTTCGAGGGCCATGGGAAGGCGGGCCACCTTCATCGCTGCGTCGAAGGCGAGAAAGAGCACGACGAGGCCGCTGAGAACGCGGCCGGTCCAGAGGGAGCGGGGGGAGGACGCGGCCTTCGGAGCTTTCGTGCCTGACGTTGCTTGGGAAGAGACTTCGGCGGTGTGCATCTGGGGTCCTTTGAAGAACGTTTCCCAATGGACCGGGCCGGCGTAGGAAACTCATCGGTGCGGTCGAAAAAAGGGATCGACGGGAAGGCTGGCGGGTGGGGTCAGCTCGGTGAGGCGAGTGTCCTGGGCAGGCCGAAGAGTGGAAAGAGGCCCTCGACGTCGAGGAACGACACCATGCTCGCGATGCGATCGCCCGAGATCTCGAGCACGATGAGGGCCCACGCGGCGTGGCCGCCCTCGGGCGCCGGGCGATACTGACCGAACGCCGGCGCCCCGGAGGCCGCCGTGGGAACGAGGCGCGATCCTCGACACCCGGCACCGGGCCCCTCGAGCCAGCTTTGGATGACCGCCGGGCCCTGCAGCCAGAGCGTGTAAGGCGGCATCGAGAGGGTCGCGTCGTCCCGGAGCAGCGCGGTGAGAGCGTCAACGTCGTAGTGCTCGAAGGCGCGCACGTACTCGTCCACGACCACCGCTTCGGTTGCCGAGAGCACCGGCCACACCTCGTCGAGCTCGCGCGCCGCGAGGCTGGCGCGCGCACGCTGCAGCGCGCTGTTCACGGCAGGCACCGTGAGCTCCAGGGCGTCGGCCACCTCGGATGCGGACCAGCCCAGCACCTCCGTGAGGAGCAGCGCGGCCCGCTGTTTGGGCGGGAGGACCTGCAGCGCCGCGACGAATGCGAGGCGGATGCTCTGGCGGAGCGCCACGCGCTCTGCAGGATCGAGGTCCAGTGGAACCACGCGGGCGTCCGGGATCGGCTCGAGCCAGTGGGTTCGGGGGCGCGTTTCGAGCATGTCCCCCACGTTGCCGAACGTGCCTTCTTCCACCGGACGCACGCGCCGCGCTCGATCGGCGAGCGCGTCGAGGCACACGTTCGTAGCGATTCGGCAGAGCCAGGTACGAAGCGACGAACGCCCATCGAATCGCTGGAGGCCCTTCCAAGCTCGCACCATCGTCTCCTGCACGGCGTCGTCCGCGTCCATGGCCGAGCCGAGCATGCGGTAACAATGGCCGGTGAGCACGGGGCGATGTTGCTCGAGCTGCTCGACGCTTTCGGACATCGGCGGAGCTTACCTTGCGACGGACGCGATGTTGATGAAGCTATAGCTACTTTTTGTTGGCCGTCGTCCGTACGGCGACCCTCTGGCAGAACGCGTCTTGGTCGGTGTACTCGAGCCAGCGCAAGGCCTTGAGCTTCTTCGACTTGGCGAGCGCGCGAAGGCCTTCGGGCGACACGTCGTCGTTGCCAGCCACTCCGAGGCGAGCCAGAGACGAGAGGCAGGAGGACTTGGCGAGCGCCTCCAAGGCCTCGTCCGAGAGCTCGTTGTTCGTAAGGTAGAGAGCGCGAAGCTTTCCAAGCTTCTTTTCCTTCGCGAGGGCGATGGCTCCTTCGTCCCCGAGGGAATTGCTGGTCAGTGTGAGCTTCTGACACCCTTCGAGGACACGCCCGAGCGCCTGCGCTCCAGTGCTTCCTAGCTCGTTGCCCCCGACGTTGAGCGAGACCAGCGGGACCTGTCGTTTGGCGAGCGCCTCGGACAGCACACGTGCACCTTCGTCGCCGATGGGGCCGCGCACGGTCAACTGGAGGACACGGGCGAAGGCCCCCGCTTCGGCAAGGGACGCGAGGGTTTCGGCGCGAGCCGACGTGAGCGTGAGCCGCGTCACGGGCTCGGTCGCGAAAAGCTCTGCGGCGCATGGTGCGAGCGCGGAAGCCGAGCTTTGCACCTCGTCCACGAATCCCCGGCGTAGGCGCACGTTCGGCAGCCCTATGGCCGCGCCTTTCCATTCGTTCTCGTGGGCCGCGAGCAGCTCGCGCTCGCGTCTTCGAAGCGTGGCTCGTTTTGCGCCGTCGAAGCCTCGCGACGAAAGTTGGCACTGGACCATCACGAGCTCGCCGCGGGGGTCCTTCGCACGAACCAACGCCTCTGCGGCGACGAGCCGGGGCGCATCGTCGAGAGGCCTGTCCAAAATGGCTTGGAGAAGGGGTGGATCAACGGGCATGGGCGAGAACCTCCGCAAGCTCGCTTCCAAGCTTTGCGCCGCGTTCGGGCTCGACCATACGAACGTAGGCGACGTAGCCGTGCAAATAGGCCTCGAAGTCTTCGCGCCCTCGGGCTTCCGCCGCGAGGCCGTTCTTTTTCACGTTGGCGAGGGTCGCACGGAAGCGCCGCCGTTCGCTGCGCGGGACGGCGAGGTGGTCGTTGACGACGATTCCGGTGACGAGCTGGCGGCACGAAGGACGCAGGACGCGACGCTTTTTCGTGTTTTCGGCAAAGCCCTCTTGCTGACAAATTTGGTCGACCCACCAAAAGAAGCGGCCGAGCCCAGCGGGCTCCGTCGCGAACGAAAACGTGAGATCGTCGGCGTATCGGGTGTAGGTGGCGCCGGCCTTTTTTGCCAATGCTGATAGCCTCGCATCCATTCTACGGCAAACCAAATTCGTCAGGGCGGGGGAGGTGGGCGCACCCTGGGGAACGAGACCTGGCCAAACCAGTTCGCCGTCCTCGAGCTTGGGTCGATACGTGCAGAGTCCGGCGAGTGGCTCCGCCGCGGTGGTCGGATAGCCGAGCGACTCGAACAATCCGACGACTCGTCGGTAGTGCACGGACGGGAAGAAGTCGACGAGGTCCATTTTTACGACGACGGCTGCCCCAAGATGGGGTTCGGCATTCGTGACCGTGGAGCGTCCCGGCACGAAACCATGGGCGGCAGAATGGATTGGAACTTTGGAGAGAATTTTCTCGAGCAGGACCCGCTGAGCGCTGCGAAGCGGCTTGCGTGGCGCGGCAATGCGCCGAGTTCCGCCAGTGGCCTTCGGGATCTCGAATTCGACGTAGGCCGAGCCCGGCATGGAACCTGGCCGCAACAGCTTCGTGAGGGCACCCTCGTCGGGGAGGCCGAGCAGCATGGCGACGTCGCCACGGGTCTCCAAGACGGGGAGCTCGTCCTTGGCGAGCGTCGAGCGGTAGAGCGCGCCTTTCGGGGCTCGGGAGTAGATGCCAAAAGCCCAGCCGGACGGATTGTAGGCTCCGGGAGTGAAGGGGCCGTGTCGCCAGTATTGATTTGGCGTGAACCGCGGGTCCTTGAGCGCGACGTCGGCAATCATGAGCTCGCGCATGGCCGCGCGCGCCCGCTTCCGCGTTCGGATGTCCGGATCCTTGAAGACGGGCCGAAGAAGCTTTGCCGCGACGTTGCGAGGGCACACGAGCGGAATGGTCTTGACCGCTTCGAGCCGCTCGCGTGGATCGACGCTCTTCAGACGGACCGCCAGATCGGGGGCGAGCGTTTTGGCGACGAAGAAGCGTGCCACTTCGTATTCGGCCAGGCTCGAGTGGTCCGAAAGCAAGGCGAGAATGGCTTCGCGGTTCTGCTCCGGAGCGACGAGGAGCTTCTGAAGATCGACGAGCAGTGCCCCGAGGCTCATGGCTCCCCCGCGCAGAAAAAGTGTCCCAGGGCCCGGCTACTTACATTCAGAGTCGAGCGAGGTCGAGGAAGCCGCAAGCGGACC
>JAYUKI010001204.1:0-8136 GCA_043764595.1 Myxococcales bacterium
CCCCCGCCAAAAAGCGCGCCGCGAAGTCCAAGACCTCACACGAGCTCCACGGCTCCCTCCCCGCCCCTGTCTGCCCGCTTCTCGCTCCCCGCTCCCCGCCAAAAGGGCCTCGCGCCGAACACGCGCCGCAAGGGCGCCGCGGCATACCGCGACGCCCCCGCCATTCCCCATTACGTAAGCTTCCGAAGCCCCGCGCCCACCCGCGCCGCACACGACGCCACCTCCGCCGGCACCGCACCGAGGTACGCAAAAGCCACCGCGACCGACAGTGCCGCTTCCACTTCCCGAAGCGACCCAAGCGCCGACCGATACCGCTCGCGCCGAGTCCCGCCCGAGCTCCCCGAGCCCTCCGCGAGATTGAGCACGACGCTAGCCGCCGCTCTCCGCAACTGGCGCCCAAGGTCCCGATCCGCCATTTCGATCTGCCCAAGTGGCTCCCTGAGCCGCCGCACCATTTCCACCGCGACATATTGAATTTGCAACATGGCATTCTCCTTTGCGCCGCACCGAGCGGGCGCCCCCCCCGCGACGCCGGCTCTGGGGAGCGGCATCAAGGGTTCGCCCGCGAGCAAGCCGTCCCCCGAGGGTGCCAACCACCCGGGCCGTCTCGCAACGTGCCGAGTCCAGCGCCGCCCAACGGCGCTACACCGCTGGTGCCGAATGGGCCGCTCTCGTCGTGCTCGCAGGGGACATCGAGGTATCCATCCGGGGAATGGCGAGCCCTTTGGTCCCGTCCACCGTCCACGGGCATACCAAGTGGAGCGAAGACCATCACTGCCGAAACCAATGTCGAGCCATTCAACGTGCACCGGCTAGCGGAGGGCGGCCGACAGCGCCTCCGGACGTCGTCGGCCATGCCTGCCCTCAGTCCGCGTCGCCACCGCCGTCACTCGGACTCGCGTCGCGTCCCCCGTCGCTTCCGCCGTCGACGAAACAAGAGTCCGGCGGGGAGTACTGGTCCACCACTTCCCACGCGCCTCCTCGGCACGTCGCGATGAGGTTCGAGCACTCGCAGACTGAGGCACACGGCGGCTTCGGCGCCCCACAGATGACGTCGGGCGTCGGGCAAGGCTCACCCGATTTCGGAAAGACGCTTGGGCACAGATCCGGGCACGAGGGAGACGTTGTCACGACGCGCCACCGACCATCCTCGCCACACGTCGCGTCCGTCTTCGGGCAGCCCGGGCACGACGGAATGAAGGCACATGGGGTGGCTGGCCCCGGGCAAACGAGGCCTCGCTCGGTGCATGCCGTGCCGTCCGTCGGGAAAGAGCTCGACGGGCACCCGCGTTCTGCCGCGTCCGGTGCGCCTCCATCGCCCGCCCCGACCGAAGCGGTGCCGCACGCTGCGACGAGTGCGAGTAGGAGCAGAGCGAGAGCTGAAGCGGAAGCAGGACCCTTGTGCATGCTGTCGTCGGTTGCAGGTCGCGTACCACGGTAAAAACAGTGCAATCGACCGGGGATTCTCTGGCGAAGACAGCTGCGCGCGTGGGTCAAAAGGTGCCAAAGGATTGGTCGACTGCTTGGGTGGCGAGCCCGCTGCTGCCACGGCTTGTTAGCCGGGCGTGGTCACGAGGTACCGAGCAGCGAGGTACTCCTTCCAGGCAGAGAGATCCGCGGTTTCCGGGAGCCAGCCCACATAGTCCTCAAACGTCGCGCCAATAATGTCCGAGGTGGAGGTCGGCACGAGCCGAGCGCGGTAGCGTGGAAGCGCTTCCGTGAAATGGTGGTTCCCACGCGGATACAAAGTCACCGCGATGAAGCGGTCGAGGTCACCGCGACGTATCATTGAGAGTCCGAGAAGGTGATTCCGCCAGATCTGGCGGAGCTCGTCCGTTGCGAGCTCGCTCCGGTGTTCCTCCAGGAAGACCGCCGACTCGCTCGTGACTACCCAGTAGGCGGATCCAGCGTCGCGAGTGCGAAGCGCCTCGGTCTTCCCCATTGCGTACGCACGTTCGGTGAACTTGACCTCCACGCCAACGCCGAGCCGGCGCCCCTGCTCGTCCAGACCCGAGAAGTAAGCGTCGAATGACGTCTTGTCTCCGAGGTAGTGTTTCTCGGGAGCCGGGGCCCACTCGAGCCGAAGCTCGGGACCCGAGGAGACGCGCACGCCGGTCATCTTCTCGAGGAGGTGGGCGGCAAGGGACGCTCGGGTGGCAAGCGGCGCGAACAGGTTGAATGGGATGTGCTCGCTGCGCAGCATGTCGGCGTCGCGCGTCGCGGAGAAGTTCGGGTACCGGCGACGGACCGCCTCGCGAACGCCCAGACCATCGAAGTAGTTCGAGAGCCTGCGTGCGTCGCCCGTGGCCAGGCGGTTGCCGTACTCGTTGTACTCGGCGCGAAGGACGCCGGCGCGGTAGCGCGACTGGTGCAATCGCGCGGCGGCCTTGAAGGGATCATCTTTCGCGTACTGAGGGCCAACGTCCATGGACACTTTCTCCGGCTAACGTGTCAGGCGTCCAGGCGCGCCGGCCGACGGAGCGCCAGCGACGGAGGGCGGCATCGGGTGCAACGCTTTGTTGGGCGGTGACACGTTGAGCATTCAGGTGGCTCCGGAATGTGTCGCCGCCGGTGGCTCCAGTACGCACCCGCGACGGGACAACCTTACGAGGTCGCGAAACGAGCACGAGAGGCTCTCCAACACCTCGTCCACGGTCGCACCAAGTTCGTCGAGGTCCATGCCCCCGCGCCTCTGCACAAGCTGTGCGAGTGGCTGTGGGTCCGCTAGTTCAGCCGGCGTCGCGAGAGAAAGGTCGTAGTGAGCGAGGATGTTCCGCAGTCGCTCCATGCGCCGCAGCTTCCGTGCACTTTGGGTGCTCAGCTGACTTGCTACGAGCCCCGCCAGCGGACTCGGTTGGCCGCGGGTCACCGATCCCAGGATGGAAAGCGCTCGCAGCGCGTTGAAGCAGACCACAAAGCGAAGACGAAACGACAGCCCTGGCGACGGTTCGACGAGCACATGTCGCAGCCATCGATGCACGAAGTTCACCTGCGCGATCATGAAGGTCACGGGTGCCGCGAGCGAGTCCGTGCTGCCGAGCTTTTCTTGCAGAGCCAGGTAGTACGAGCCCGCCTTGTGGTCCTCGAACCAGAGGTACTCAGCATCAGCTCCGGACGACCGTGCGTGGTGGGCTGCAAACGCGCTGCCCGTGGAACGGGCGACTGCACCGATGAACTGGCCGCACCGCTGGCCAAACTGGAATGACGGGGAGGTCTCGCGACTTGCTGTCGCTCCAGACGCGTCGCGAGCGTCGGGCAAAAAGGACGAGCCAAGGGCTGCGACGTGCGTCGTGCAGACCAGGTCCGACCCGAGGAAGTAGAGGCCCAGATCATCCTGGAGCGCACGTTTCAGCGGTCCGAGGATCCCGCCGTGGTGACGATCGAACGCCGCGACGCAGTGCTGCTGCACGTCCTGCAACCGACCCGTGACTCCTCGTAGGCCGCCCTTCCTTGTATCGAACACCTTCAGCGCAGCTCGAAAGTCCCGCAGTTCCGAGTCGTGCTGCCCCAAGATTTTGGCGAGCGCGCCTCCGCTGTGCCGCTTCATCCAGTCGTTCGCTTCGACGACGTAGAACGCCAGCACCGGCGCCATGGCCAGGCCGAGCACGCCTTTTCCGGGCTCGGTCTTGAGACGGTCGACGAGCAAGCGCAGCGCCCAGGCGTCGCTCGCGACGAGCGCCATCTCGGCCGTGGTCACTGCGGTTGCCGCATGCATCGCCTGACGTCCTCCTCTCTGGCCCGCCCAACGTTTGCGTTCAGCGGCAATCGCCGGAGGGAGCCCGCGCAGCGGGGCGACCGAAGGTGATTGTCCGCTGCAACGCTCTGTTCGAAGACAAGAGCTCCGTCGCTGGCGCGGATTCGGGTCCGTCGCGGCTGCGTATGGTCTGCACGGCCTTCCCTGCTGCCTTTGCGCCTCGCGACCGGGCGCTCCCCGACAATCTGGGATGGATCGTCCGCTCGAAAGCGGTCGGACGCGGTACAAGCCACGCGTCGGAGGCCTCCAGTCCGCGCGCGGGGAAGCGTGCTCGGACCGAAGATTTGGACCGGCGTTCGTCCCTGAGAGGCCGTCGATGTAGTCTGCATCCTGTTCAATTTTCGGGCTTGTCGCGAAGAAGAGCGCGCTCCACATGGCTGAGGAAGTCAGTCGCGAACGATTCGCAGCTGACCTCCCCAATTTTCGTAGCCAGGCCATCGACCACAACCACCGGAGGAGGGGGGAATATTTTCATCCAACGCTTGACCGTTTCCCAGTTGAGCTTTGGCTCGACGAAGTAGGTCGGGTTCGTCAATATGCGATTTGCGGCCCCGTGAATCTGCAGGAGACGACCGTGAATTTCCGCATATTCCGTGCGGTCCATTATCTGCGCGGCCCCCCACATGACGTCCGAAATGGCTTCATTGTAGTGGTCAGCATGCAAGAGCCGATGTTGGACCAGTAGTGACTTGAAGGTAGCGGCAACGTTCTCCGTAAGATGGCCGCCATCAACAGGCAGAATCACTCGTTCCAACATGAGTGCGGTCGCGAGGTCAGGTCGTGGCGAAGCGAGTGCTAGACTCGCAATGACGACGACGATCTCTTCGATCGTAGGTGCCGAACTATCCGGAAGACGTCGCTCAAGCAGAGTGAACAACCCGTTGTAATACTCGGACTCCGTAGGCGACGCGGGCCAGGTGTGTTTCGGAGCTGCGCCGGACGCGAACCATCGGTCGAGACGCCGGGCCATGTTTTCAGCAAGAAAGCCGATCGAGAACGGGCGGAATTTGGGTCCCAGCGGGGTCGACACGACGAAGCCCCACATGGGCTCGACGTAGGTCTTGAGTGCAATCTCATGGCTCTCGACTTCCCAAGATGTTTTCTGGCCAGAGTAGGCGAACGGGTCCGCGGTGAACATGGCATCAAGTTCGTCCATCGTCTCCACACGTCGTGCGGCGACGCCCTCATGCGATGACCAGCAGGAATCGCGCAGGTCTTTCAAGAGCGGCATGATCTTCTTGTACCCTGACACCACCTCGCCCAGTTTGATCGAGCCAGAAAGAAGAAGTCCGCCGCGCACCCCGAGGTCCACGAAATCGGCAAGGAGCCGGACCCCACCGACGCTCGAGACGAGCTGCATGAAGTGGACGTATTCGTGGACAACAGAGACAAGAAGTTCGGGTGATTTGGAAATGTCCACGAGTGCTGCCTCAGTCGGTCGCGAATCGTGGTCGTCAATAGCGATGCGGCCGGTTATCCAGGACAGTGTAGGCATCTCGTTCCTCTCGTCGGCTAGTCCGTTGATGGGCTTGCAAGGCGCAGTTAGAAGTCCGAGCTAAAGACGGGCGGTCGCAGCAATTCCGGACTGAGCAGGGGACGAGTCTCCGAGAGACCCATCATGACCTCGCACAAACGCGATGTTTGGTAGGGCATTCAAAGCCTTCATGCGGCTCGCGGGCGGCACCGGTTCTCACTTGGACTTGCCTTTATCCGTCGTGGGAAGGTGCGTAGCTGCCTGCTCAACCTCGTCGGCGAGATCGTTCCGACCTAGCAGGCGCAGACGAGCGGCAACGCGCCTAGCCTCAACTCGCCCTCGAAGGTGGTCAAGATATTGCGAAGCGTCTAGTCCGTTAGCTGCAGCAATCGCAGCCATATTCACTAGGACCCAAGCCGCCGCGATCTCCTGAACATGCTCCTCAGCACTCGCGGGCGGCTTCGCCTCATGCGCTGCCCTGTGGCGGTTTCCAATTAGTCGTGAAAGTTCAGCCGGCCCGCGATCGCCGGAGAAGATACAGGTCGCCATCTCCTCGAGTTCGGCAAAGGCCGATGCCCCGCTCTTCAGGAGCGTTTCGAGCGCAACTGTAGCAAAGATCGTTGATAGTGCCGGATCGGTGGACGCCATAGCCTTTGTTAGAATAACGGATGCGTCCCGGATCCGATTGCCAAGCCCTTTCGAAGTTCCGCGGTCGCCAACTAGCGCCCTAGAAAGGTGGTCCTGGCTGTAGAGCCTCCAGGTCCCAGCAACTGGATCGTTTCTCGTCCACGAATCGGATAGCTGACGATGGGAGACTGCGAGGGGGATCTGATTAATAAAGGAACTGATAATGACCTTGTAGTCGCTCTGAAGTTCGCCGCCCTTGTTGAGTCGGACCCACCCCGGAATGGTGGCCCAGTGAAGAGCAAGCGGGCTCAGCGAAAAACCCTTGGCCTCTCCGGAAGTCAGGACGGCGCTCCCAGTGAGAAGTGCGCAGATACATTCGGCGTATCGGAGCGCGGATTCTTGGTCGCTCCGGCGCACTGCGATAAATGCACCTGGCGCGATATCAATCAACCTTTCAATTGGCGCTGTTGCGGCGTGTGTGGCGCCCTGGGACTCGAGAAGTGCGCGTAGCCCGCTGCCGGAGAGTATCGCGGACAGGCGAGGATCGTTCGGCGCTAGCTTTGCAACAAATTCGCGCGTAACCAGAGTTGCGTCGCCAAAGATTGGACGTTCGAGCCCTATACCATTTGGCTGAAGCTCTAAGCCCCAGATCGGATATAGATTCCAGCCTTTCATGGGATCGGCTCCTTCGGCTTTTCGCCCGTGAAGTAAAGCGACGACGTCCCCGCCGCGGTAGCCTCTCGTTCCAGATAACGGGCAGTTGCCTCAAGTCTTGGACAGAGGAGGCGACGAGCCGCCTCAAGCCCGAGAGATCCATCATGACGTCGCCACTTCAACTCGTCCACCCCTCCCCGAAACCGAGACTCTCGATTTCGAACATTCAGAATTCCATCGAACGTCCGCTGCAACGCTCGGTTCGCCGAGGAGAGCGCCGTTCTCGGTTCGAGACCCTCCTCGCCCAGCGGAACATCGAAAATTAGCGAAGGCCTGCAGCTCATTCCCCCCATCCGAGCGCGAGAAGGCACGACTCCGCGGGATTAGTCTTGACGCTCCAGCAGATAGCGCACATGTCCATGTGCACCCGCATCTGCCGGAACGATCTGAACAATGTTCCATCCTTCGGATTGCAGCGTAGGGAGTGCACGGCCAGCTAGCGGGTTGATGCTGCCACCGTTCTGCGAACGTATTTTCTCTGGCCACTCTTCGAATCGCTCCCGGTCAGGATCGCCGCGCATCAGACGCGTGTCGCCCGGAAGGTCGAGGGCCTCGAGCACAACCTTCTGCTTGCTCATAGACAGTCCTATATATTGAAAATCGTGAGAATTATCTGGACAGAGTGAGTGTCAAGAACCCAAAGCCGAAGTCTTCGAGTAGGCAGCCGGTCGCTCGCAGACCCGCGGTCGAGGGAGCGCCCGATGGCCCCGCCGTGGTTCACTTTACTTGGCCGGCATCCATGCGCCGTCGTCGTTTCTGATGAACTGCATTTCCTTCTCCTCCGGCCCTGCCTTCGGCGTCGTCAGTTTACACGCGCTCAGCGCAGTGGTGAGCTGTTCGTCAACCTTGACGACACGGGTATAGCGTACGGTTGCCTTCCTATCTTCGGTCAGGACGGACGTTACATCACCCAGCGCCTTCGTCCCACAGTTGAACTTGAGAACGGTGGTCGCGGCATTTGCCATTGCTTCGCCCGGCTGGAATCCAACGCAACTGGAGGAGCTGTCCTCGCAAAGGGCGGGAAGCGCCAGTTTGGCGCCGAAGAGTGCCTTCACGCAGGCCACGTCCGCGCGATTGTCGGAATCAATCAGTTCGAGGTGCTTCTTTGCGCCGACGCCTCGGTCGACGGTGAGAAGCTGAAAGCCACACGTGACCGTGTTGTCCTTGTCAAAGTACGTCGTCTGAATAATCTCTCGTGCCTTCTCTTTGGTGAGGTTTTTGCTGCACCCACTGAGGGCAAGTGCGGCAGCGGCTCCAAGAAAATGCGATCTTCACTGCGAAAGTCATGTCATCTCCTACACGGGCCAACGAAAAGTTCGGTCGACGACTTGGAACCCAAGGGTGCGGCGAGCCATGCAGTCGCCCGAAGAAGCCGAAGACGTCCCAGCCAAGGAACGCTGTCGTTCCAGAGAACGGGCAGTGCCACCAACTCTTGGACAGGGGAGGCGACGAGCCGCCGAGCATCCGAGAGGCCGATTATGACCTTGCCAGTTCAAGTCGACCACTCCTCCCCGAAATAGAGAGCTCTCGCTCTCGTTCTCGAACAATCTGAATTCTGCGGCGAACG
>JAYUKI010001205.1:0-8136 GCA_043764595.1 Myxococcales bacterium
CGCCTTGTCCAGCCATGCTGCCGATGAACCCTCGCGTTCCCATGCCCCCGCCGTTCGTCGATTGTGCCATCTCGCAAAGTCCTCCGGTTCGTGTCCGCGCGAGCTCGCGCCTGTCATGCTGGTCGTGCGACGACTCCGAGCCATGTGTGGCCCGTCCGCATCGCTTGTTTCTTCACGTTTGGGGAGGTTGCGTCGTGCGACCTTGCCCCTCGGCCTTGGCGTGTCGACGAAGGGGCCGAGCCCGGCATCGTCGATCCGTCCTGTCCCTCGCACCCCGTTCAGGGACTGCGGGGCGTACCGTCGAATACGCTCCCCTCAGGAGAGGAGGCTAGGCTCGAGGTCGTTCAGGTGGAGTGGTTCGTCTGTTCAGTGCTGTCGGTAAAGTACGGCAGAATGTACGGGACAAACACGGGACAAACGTTCCGGGAAGGCGGGACCGTTCTCAGGACGAGCGGCCGGCCAAGCGCTCACTGGAGACTTTTTCCCTACCGTTGGCGGGAGGGTATCCAGGTGAGATGCCCCGTATCTCGGGGGCACCCAAGTCTTTAGCCCCTAGATGCGGGGCCGCGCAAGCAGAATGGATACTCCATGCGGTAGGTGTGTGGCAGATCCTCGGAATCGTTGAGACACTGAACCCGCGACGGGGGTTGAACACAGGTGCTGCGGAAGCGATGCGCAGGTTGTTCAGCGGTTTTCCACAGGTGCTCCCCACGCCTCACAAGCCGCGCGACGCCCATTTCGGACCGTCGCTCCGGCCACGTCGAATGCGATCAGGCTAAGGTGGGCGGCATGATGCGCCGGTTCGCGCCCGCACTAGGATTCGCGATGGCGCTCGCTTCGTGCGATCGAGAGCCAAAGCCGGCGCTTCCACCGGTCGAGGCTGGGGCGATCCTGCGGCCGCTCGAGCCCCTCGATTGCCGGACGCACCTTGCGCACCTGGACACGGGCGAAGTCACTCGAAAGCGCAATCCATTCGCTCGGGCAACGGCCGAAGGAAACCAGGCCATCCTTCGGGAGGGAGACCAGGTGACGTTCCGTGTCGCGCTCGACTCGGACGACGCCTCCGTGCCGGCATCGCCCGCACCGCCAGCGTCGGCGCCGCGAGAGGGAGCCGTCCTCGCACACCGCGCGGTCGTCCTCGCCGGCGATCGCATCGTGGGGCTCGATCGCGCGACCGGAAAGGTGCAGTGGACGGCGCGTGAGTCGGCGCGCGGCGTCTTTGCCTTGCCTGGCGACATGGTGCTGGCCTACGGCGACACACGAGCGGTCGCGTTCGCTGGCAAGACGGGAAAAGAAGTCTTTCGCGTGATGCTTCCCCACGGCATGGGCTCACCCGAGCTCGTGGACGAACGGCTCCTCGCGTTTCGTGGCACTGGACGTGTGGTGGTCGTGGACCCACCGCTCGCCAAAGGTTCCCTCGTCGGAGCGGGAAGGGGCGTCTCGTCCGCAGCGGGAGCACGCCACGACCTCGAGCTCGACGCGATTGGCTTTTTTACCGCGCGCGCGGCACGAGGGGACTACTTCGTCGTGACCCGAAAGGGCATCCAGCGCATTCGACACGGTTCCGCCCTCGACACGGCTCCGTCCGACACGACCGAAGGCTCGGTGGTGTGGACGAGCGAAGCCCCGTTCGCGAACGCAAACCGGATAGTCGCGCTCGACACGGAGGATTCGGTCTATGTCGCGGCCTACGACGATGCCCACGATTCGGCTGTGGCCGTGCGGGGGTACGCGGTGCGCGGCGACGAGCTGCACCCCCTCTTCGACGTAACCGTTCCCCCGCGCTCCGATGCGGGGGCGCCAGCGCCGTGCGCGCACGAGGTCGCTCTCGGTCGGCCCGACGCGGAGCTCGTGGTGGCCTCGCGTTGTGGTTCGTCCAGCGTCGTCGCGCTCTTGCACGCAAAGACCGGCGTAGAAGGGCGTCGCGCGACCAAGCATTGAGGCCACGCTGCCTCCGGCTCACTTCACTTGGGTGAACACGAAGTCGTGCCCCGACTGGCCGTTCTGCCCTGCGCCCGAGTGGCAACCCGTGCACACCGACTTGGCACTGCCCGTATCTCCGAGGCCATTTGCGACGACGCTCGCGCCGATGTTCTCGTACCAGTAGAAGGACTCGGCGCCTCCCGCTTTGGTCTTGAGCAATATCGCGTAACCGTTCAGGTTATTGTTGGCGTCGAAGAGCTCTTTGACCGACGCGGCCCCGACGGGATACTCGCCCGCGCCGTGCTTGGAGAGCAGCATGTTCGAGCAGATTCGGTTCGCCGAGTGCCCAGAGCCGTTCCGTCGCGGATGGGGCGCGGGCTCGCACGCCCACTTCGTGTACGCCTTGGTGTCGAGCCACGCGCGAATGACCGCGGGATCGCCCGTGGGTGGGGTTTCAGCATCTGCGGGTGGGGGCGGTCCGGCGTCCGAGGGCGGAGGCGCGGCGTCCGAGGGCGGAGGCGCGGTCGGCGTGGTGCTCGTTCCCGACGGGATGGCTCCGGAAGGCGGCCCAGCGTCGGGGGTGGTCGGGTCCGAGGCATCCGAGCACGCCGACAGGGTGAGCAGGAGAAAGGCAGCCGACAACACAATGTGCGTTCGCATGAATAACCTCGGGTGGACGGGTCCAAGAGCGATACGGCGTCGTGACCCATTGGTATCGACGCGCGTTCGTTTTTCCAGCGTTCCACCGCGACGAACGCCGAGACGAGTCAGGCTTTTACGGGAGTCGTGCCGTCGCGACGTGGCTCTGGACGACTTTTTCGATGCGATCGAGAGCTTTCGTGGGATCGCCCGTTCCATTGCCGACCACCGCAAAAATGAGCGTCTTCTGAGGAGACAAAAGCACGACCCCGGCGAGCGCTTTCACGCCGCCGCCGTCTTCGTAGTACGTGCCCGTCTTGGCGAAGAGCTTTCCTTCGAGCCCCGCGAACCGAGCCCTTAGGGTGGAGGCCACCCCGGGTTGCGCGAGCATGTCGAGGAACTCGGCCCGTCGCGGGTCGGCGTTCACGTCGTCGAGGACGGAGGTCAAGTCGTCGATCGTGAGCACGTTCGTCGGATCGAGCCCCGAGCCGTCCTTCATCGTGAAGGTGCTCGACAGCGTGACGCCTTCGTCCCCGAGGAAAGCTTTCGTCGCGGGAATGGCCTCCGAAAAGCGGAAGGCTGCCGTGGGCGTCGTTCGTGCGACGCAGGGAGCGTCGTAGCGTTTCAGCTTCTCGCCGTTCTGGCACATGGCGAGGTTGGCGAGGTTGTTCTGGCTCGCGCGAAGCATCAGCGTCAGCGTGTTCACTCTGGTGGACCCGGTCTTGAACGCCGTCCACCCGGTGAAGAGCTTGAACGAGGAGGCGCCGAGGAGCTTCTGGCTCGTCTTGTCCTCCGAGAGGACGTTGCGCGTTCCGGTGCTTGCGTCGACGACGACGAATCGAAAGCCCCACGTCCCCGTTCCCAGCGCGGTGCGTGTGTCGTCCGTGAGGGTTCGGAACGAAGGCGAGGGGGGCGTGAAGAGAGGCAGAGGCTCGCTCGCGGGGCCGGTGCCGCTCGGACGGGTGAGGTTCTCCTCGGGTTCGAAGTTTTTCCGGCTCGCGTTGGCTTGGGCCAGAATTCGCGTGGCGCGGGCTTCGGCGTCGTCGGCCGTCAGCCCTTCGAGTCCTTCGCCCGATCCGTCATCGGGCGTCGCCTCGGCTTCTGCAGAGCACGCGCCCGTGAGCACTGCGAGGGCGAGCGTGACGAGGAGGGAGCCGCAAGACGCAGACCGGTTCATCGTGCCAACCTACCAGGCCCAAGGCGAGGGCGCACGCAAGACCGCGATGGACGCTCGTCTCCCTCGCATCTCTCATCTCGCATCTCGCGTCAGACGTCGATGCGAACGCGTGGCTTCTTCGGGTGCCGCTTGTAAAGCAGGAAGGTTCGTCCAAGAACCTGGGCCAGGGTGGAGGTCGTCTTTTCCGCGAGCTCCACGGCGACCTCTTTGCGGTCGACGGGCGCTTCGCCGAGGACACGAACCTTGATGAGCTCGTGCGCCAGCAGGGCCTCGGCGCAGGCGGAAATCACACCGTCGGTGAGGCCATCTTTGCCGATGGAGAGCACCGGATCGAGCCCGTGACCAAGAGCGCGCAGGCTGCGCTTGGCGGGACCCGTGGTCGGATCCACCATCGGAACGCGCGCGTCCTCGGGCTTTTTTGGCTTGTTTCGGCGGACCGGCCGTTTCCGTGGGCGGCGCTCGACCTCTTCGTCTCGGGGCATGGGACACGCGCTTACCACACAAGAGGGACGTTCGCCCTAGTGCCTCGATTCCGTCGAGTGGATGGGGTCGACTCCGGGCAGTGGAGTTGACGGTAGGTGGGGTTGTAGGCACGCTTCGCTCATGTCGCTCATGCCCGTTCGCTCTCCTCGCCGTCGCTCGCTGGTCCTCGCCTCCACGGCGCTGGTGGCCTCCGTGGCGCTGCCTCGCCTTGCGCACGCGGCCACCTACGAAGTGGGCCCTGGGAAGGCGTTCAAGGAGATCTCCGAAGTGACGGCGCGGCTTCGCCCCGGAGACATCGTCGAAGTCCAAGGAAACGCGACGTACAAGCCCATCGAGCTTGCCCAAAACGGCACCGAAGCCGCCCCAATCACGCTCCGCGGGGTTCGTGTAGACGGCAAGCGACCCGTCGTGACGGGGGGCGAGAACACCGTCTTGATTACCGGAAACTACACGGTTCTCGAGGGCTTCGAGATCACGGGCGGCTCCCAAATTTGCGTCGTGCACAGGTCGCACGGGAACGTATTTCGAGACGACGTGGTGCACGGGTGTGCCCGCCACGGAATCCTCGGCACCGACAGCGACTCCGGATCCCTCACGATGGAGTACGTCGAGGTCTACGACGCGGGCTCCGAACGAGCCGGAGAGGCGCTCAAGCACCCGGTCTACATCGCCACGGACGAGAAAGTTCACCCGGGCTCGGTCTTCCGGATGCAGCACTGTTACGTGCATGATGCAAACGGCGGCAACTCGGTCAAGTCGCGTGCAGAACGCAACGAGATCTATTCGAACTGGCTCGAGGGAGGGCAGTACTACGAGCTCGAGCTCATCGGCCCCGACGACGACAGCGGCGACACCGTCACCGCGCCGCGCGAAGACAGCGACGTCGTGGGCAACGTGTTCTTCCAGACCAAGTCGGTGAGCTACGTCGTGCGCATCGGGGGCGACGGAACGGGCCGTACCGGTGGGCGTTACCGCTTCGTGAACAACACGTTCGTTCACGCGAACAACCAGGGCAACTTCGGGTCGGTCCGACTCTCGTATTCGCTCGAGTCCGTCGAGTTCTACAACAACGTCTTTTTCAGCCCGATTCGACCCATCGATTACCTGATGCGCGAGACCGAGCTCACGTGGGTGAGCGGCCAGCGGATCGCGGGCTCCAACAACTGGATTTCGCAAGGCGCGCAAAACGTTCCGACGAGCTTTGTGAACAGCATTCTCGGGAAGGACCCAGGCTTCACCGACCTCGCCAAACGCGACGTGCGCCCAGTGGTCGGAAGCCCACTCGTCGACAAGGGGACGGCCACGACGAACCGCGCCGACGCCTACGCGATTCCACGCCCATTGGCGAAAGCTGCATTCACGCCGCCCCTGCGGGTATTGGCCGCGTCCGGCAAAGCGTCGGCGCGGCTCGAAGTCGGCGCCATCGACATTGGCGCGTTCGAGTACGGAAGCCCCACGGAGCAGCCAGGCATTCCAGGGACCGAGCCGCCGGTCGTGCCCGGAACACCGCCACTTGGCCCGCCGGGAGCGGAGCCGGATGGTGGAGCGAGTGGGGCCCCGGGGGCCGGCGATGGCGGCTGTTCCTGTGGTGCGTCGGGAACGTCGGGAGTGCTCGGGCTCGCCGCTCCACTCGGGCTCGCCGCGTTGGGGCTTGCGCTCGTGCGACGTCGGCGCCGACACGTTTGACGAAGGCGGAATGGGATGCGCCAACGCGCGAGGAAACGGAAAGAGGCGCCGGGCTCCGGCGGAGCCCTCTTTGCGTCTTTACGTCCGAGCTCAGCGAGTCGATTGCGCAGCAGCATCCACGTCGCCGTAGCCCATCGCGCCGAGAGCGAACGCGAAGCCGTCGAGGTTCGACTCCATGACGGCTCCGGTGTCGTCGAGCACGTCGGCGTTGCCGGCTCTCCCCCGTAGACCACTAGTGCAGCAGCGAATCGACTCGTCGGTCGATGGTCGTACGATCTGCGCGCCGTGCAAGGCTGCTCGGGAGCCGTTCGAAGGCTCGTTGGAGCGAAAAACGTCCGCCTGCCGTCTCGCTCGGCACGGCCGACTCGGGGCGCAGAAACGCGCTCGACCACCCGCCCGGTGCACACGCACTCTGAACGCACCAACCCGCTTTTCTTCTCGCGTTTTTGGGTGAATGCGGTACGGTTTTTGCCTATGGGAGTGACCGAGAAGAAGGGGCTCGAAGCGCGACTTCGGGCGTTTGCCATTCCGATCGCAAGGAAGGTCCTTTATGGACAGGCCGTCCAGCCCGGACCGGCGACACGGTGGATCTATCGCGGAGTCGCGAAAGCCGATTTCTACACACGCGAAGCCTACGAGTTCGTGCGACGAAGCCTCGTGGCGACACCCGCTTTCCTCACTCAATGCGAGTCCTACGGCGAGCGCATCGAGATTGATCGGCTTCCATACATTCAGGGCTCGCCACGGATCCAGCTCGGCAGCGACATCCGCTTTTCGGGGCAAGTGGGCATTCAAGGCAACGCCCGCCGCAGTCCCCTTTTGCGGCTCGGAAATGGCATCTTCATCGGTCACGGAACCACCTTCATCATCGCGGACCGCATCGAGATCGGAAACTTCGTTTCCATCGGTGGAGGCTCGTACATCACCGACACCGACGGCCACGCGAACTACAACCCGAATCGCCCGATTTGGGAGGTGCCCGCCACGGACTCGGAAATCTCGCCCGTCGTGATCGAGGACAATGTCCAAATCAGTCGGGACGTCACCATCCTTCGCGGCGTACGAATCGGCGCGCGGGCCATCATTGGTGCAGGCTCGGTCGTCCGCTCCGACATTCCCCCGGACTCGGTGGTTGCGGGAAATCCGGCGCGCGTCGTGAAGCGCATGGTCCCCGATGCTCCTCCGGGAGCCGCGACCTCTGCTGTGCCGGCTGCCTCTGGTGGGCCTGCGGCTGCTGCGCCGAAGCCCGAGTCGACCTGAACGCGGTTCGTTTCGTCTCGACTCCAATACCGCTTTCAAATTCCGCTGCCCGTCTCGCCCTTCCGGAGGAATCGTGGACCACTCGAAGCTCGATCTCGAAGCCCTCTCCCTCGAGTACAAGACTCCCTACTACGTCTACGACATGGACGCGGCCATCGCCCAGGCACGCTTGCTCCGCGCGTCGCTTCCGTCGTGCATCGACCTTTTGTATTGCGGAAAAGCGAACGCGAACAAGAAGGTCCTCGCGGCGTTCATTCCGGAGGTCTCCGGCCTCGACATTTCGAGCGCAGGGGAGCTCGATCTTGCCATTGCCGTCGGCTGGTCTCCCAAAGTGATGAGCTTCGCGGGCCCCGGAAAGAGCGAAGACGAGCTCGCGCGCGCCATATCCAAGGACCTCCACGTGCTCTCGGTGGAGAGCCCCACGGAGCTTCGTCGCGCCTCGGCGATTGCCACTCGGCTCGGCAAAGTCCAGAACATCACCCTGCGCGTGAACCCGGCGTCGGCACCGAAGGAGTTCCCCATGAAGATGGGTGGCCTTCCTTCGCAGTTCGGTGTTCCGGAGGAGCAAGCCGAAGAGGTCATGGCCGAGGCGGTGAAGAGCCCGGGCATCCGTGTGGTCGGAGTGCACGTCTTCTCGGGAACGAACTGCCTCGAGCCGCAAGCCATCGTGGAGAACGCAAAAGGAACCCTCGCGATTGCCCTCCGCCTCGTCGAAAAATTCGATCTTTCACCCGAGATTGTGAACCTCGGTGGTGGCTTCGGAGTTCCCTATTTTCCAGGGCAACAGCCCATGGATGTGGCGGCCCTCGGCAAGGCTGTCGGCGAGACCGTCGTGGCGTTCCGGGAGAGCCACCCTCGCTTCCACAAGACCCGTTTCTTGCTCGAGCTCGGGCGCTTCATGATTGCCGAGTTCGGCATCTACGTGACGCGCGTCCTCGACGTGAAAGAGACCCGCGGAAAGCGCTTCG
>JAYUKI010001206.1:0-2413 GCA_043764595.1 Myxococcales bacterium
ACTTCGAGCGCCACCTCGTGAAAAAACGGCTCCTTGATGCCCAACCGGTGGCCGTGCCGAATGGCCCGGCGCATGACCCGGCGAAGCACGTACTCGCGATCGCCACGGTCCGGAAAAACGCCCTCGGCGATGAGGAACGCGGCGGTCCGTGCGTGGTCGGCGATGACGCGCATCGAAACGTCGTCGGCCTCGAGCGTGCCGCCGTAGGGCTTTTTTGCGATGGACGCGGCCTTGTCGACGAGCGGACGGAGAAGGTCCGTATCGTAGTTCGAGCGCTTGCCTTGAAGCACGCTCGACACGCGCTCGAGACCCGCGCCAGTGTCGACGCACGGCTTCGGCAGCGCATCCATGGAGAAGCCTTCGGCGGTCTTCTTCTTCTCGAACTGCATGAAGACGAGGTTCCAAATCTCCATCCAGCCGATGCCATCCGGCCCGGGCTCGTCGCCGAAGGTGCCGAGGGTGGGCTCGCCATCGCCGGTGAAGTAGTGAATTTCGGTGCATGGGCCACATGGCCCCGTGTCGCCCATGGACCAGAAGTTGTCCTTCGCGCCGAGGCCGAGGATGCGGTCTTCGCCGAAGCCTGTGATCTTGCGCCAAATCGCACGCGCTTCGTCGTCGGCTTGAAGGCCGTCCTCGCCGCCGAAAACGGAGATGACGAGACGGTCCTGGGGAATCTCCCAAACCTTGGTCAAGAGCTCCCACGCGTAGGCGATGGCTTCTTCCTTGAAGTAGTCGCCGAAGCTGAAATTGCCGAGCATCTCGAAGAACGTGTGGTGCCGCGCGGTCACTCCCACATTCTCGAGATCATTGTGCTTTCCGGAAATGCGAATGCACTTCTGGCTCGACGTGGCGCGCGTGTACGAACGCGTCTCTTTGCCGGTGAACAGGTCCTTGAACGGGGCCATGCCGGCGTTCGTGAACATGAGCGTCGGATCGTTCTGGGGGACGATGTTCGACGAGGGGCAGACTTCGTGGCCTTTGCCTTTGAAGAAGTCGAGGAAGGACGAGCGGACCTGGGAGCCGGGCATTTCGAGCATGGGCGTAGACGCCGTCTACCACTTCCCGAACGCCTTAGGAACGCGCTCCGCAACGTGCCTTTTCAGTACCTTCTCTCGTCAGGCCTTGACCTCGGCGTAGAGGGCGTCGTGGGCCCGAGCTACCACCTCGGGGGTAAAGCGTGCATTGTACAAGGCGAGGCCGGCTCGATTGGCGTGGGCTCCGGCGCCGGATGGGCCGAGCAGCTCCGCGAGGGTCCGCGCAAGAGGCTCGTCGGCGCCGGGAGCCACGAGACGAGCCGCGGGAGCGAGCCCTTCGAGTGGACCGTCTTCCGCCACGACCATGGGAACCCCTAGGGCCATGGCTTCGAGCAGGACGAGGGGAACGTCGACCTTTCCGTAGAGATCCTCCACCGGAAACGCGATCGCGTCCGAAGCCGCGAGCAGCGTCGGCATGGAGGACACCTCGCCGACGACGCGTACGTTCGCCGAAAGGCCAAGCCGCGAGATCTCCGCCAAGAGCATGGCCTCCGCCGCTTCGGCGCGTACCGTTTTCTTTCGGCACGCGAGCACGAGCGTGACGTCGGGCACGAGCGCGAGGAGGAGGGGCATGGCCGCGACGACGTTCGCTGCTCCGCGGGAAAACTCGAGGTCTCCAGGGTAAAGCACGACCTTTCCGTGCAGACCATGTTTCGCCTTGAGTGCACGGACGGCTTCGTCCGAAGGCCGCGCTGGAGCAAGTGCGCAAGGTGGAATCACGTGGATGGGGACGCCGGTGACCCCTGCGCCGACGAGCCGACCTCGTGTCCATTCGCTGAGCGCGATGACGTGATCCCCAAAAACGAGCCGGGAAACCCCATCGAACGAACGAGGCGCGCTGGCCACGGTCTGAACGACGGGACCGCGAAAGCCGAGCATGCGGCGCAGCGTTTTTGCGAGCAGCGCCGCCCCGGACGAGGCAGGGTTGGGTGCGAACACGAAGTGCCAGACGTCGTGCGGGTCGCCTTGGAGGAGCCGGGCGAGGACGCGAGCGTTCGCGAGCAGAGGCGGCGAAAAGCGACCTGCCGAACGGTAGACCGCTTCGGTGCGGACACGCGACGGCAACGTGGAGGCCTTCGCGAAGGCCTCGGTGGTCATCACGGTGGGCACCGCGCGCTTGAGGTGGGAAACCACGTCTCGCACCAGATTCTTCGAGCCGTCGTGCCAAGGGGGAGCGATCGGCTTCGAGACGAACAACACACGCGTCGGGCGGTCCTTCACGCGTGCACCCTACACGGGACTCCCTGGCGAGGCCGAGGAAGAAAGAGACGCTTGGGGACTGCCGCAAAATAAGTCGATCGAATCGGCGTCGAGGCGCCCCTACGGCGAGGCGAAAATTCGCCGACATACTGCGGTATCTCTAGAATTTTCAACGCTGC
>JAYUKI010001207.1:0-2412 GCA_043764595.1 Myxococcales bacterium
GTCCCACAAGCTCGGAACGATCGCGGGGATCGATCTCTTCGTTCACGTGACGTTTTGGCTGCTGCTCGGCTGGATCGCGATAAGCCAATACCTTCGTGACCATTCGGTCGTCGCGGCGCTCTCGGGCGTGGCCTTCGTGGTCACGGTGTTCGGCACGGTGGTGCTCCACGAGCTCGGGCACGCGACCATGGCGCGACGTTTCGGCATTCGCACCAAAGACATCACGCTCTACCCGACCGGCGGAATCGCGCGCCTCGAGAAAATGCCGGACGAGCCTTCGCAAGAGCTCCTCGTCGCTCTAGCTGGTCCTGCGGTCAACGTGGTGCTTGGTGCCGTCGCCTTCGCCGCGCTCGCCCTCTTGCAGAAGCCGCTCCTTCCGGGGGCGGCGTTCTCCACGAATGCGCCGTTTTTGCTCAAGTTCGCCTGGGTCAACGTGACCATGGCCATCTTCAACTTGTTGCCGGCGTTCCCGATGGACGGTGGTCGCGCGCTTCGAGCGCTCCTGGCCATGCGAACGAGCTACGTGCAAGCTACACGCACTGCGGCCGCCGTCGGTCGAATGATGGCGATCGCGTTCGGGCTCATCGGCCTCTTTTCGAATCCGATGCTCATCGTCATTGCGATCTTCGTGTGGAGTGGCGCCGGCGCCGAGGCCGCCGAAGCCCAAGCCAAAGCGGCCCTCGCCGGACTGCCCATTCGTGCGGCGATGATCACCGACTTTCACTCCCTTGCATCGGACGACACACTCGCGGTCGCGATCGAACGACTTCTCGGCAGCACCCAGACCGAGTTTCCCGTCGTCGACGACGGCGTGCTCGTGGGCATGCTGACGCGGGACGAGCTCTTGGTCTCCCTCGCGAGCCCGGGGGGCGGCAAAGAGGCCTCCGTCGGGAGCGTGATGCGACGAAACGTGCCCACGGTGGATCCGTCCGAAACCCTCGAAAAGGCCATCGCGCACCTCTACGAGAGCGACTGTCCGACGCTCCCCGTCGTTCGCGACGGAAACGTCATCGGGCTGCTGGCGCTCGCCCACATCGGCGACCTGTTGATGGTGCAAGGCGCCTTGCGCGAGCACGACGCTACCGCAGGCGCGGCTCGCTTCGGGCGCGCCACGACGCAAGCCGCGCGGCCCACCTGAGGAGAAGACCGATGCGTACGAAGTGGCGAATAGTCCTTGGGATCGTGGTCGGCCTGGGGGCGCTCGTGGGCGCATGCGAAACCGGCCCTACGATGACCGTCGCGGCCACGCCCCATCCGGCTGCAAGCTCGCCACCGCACGAAGGTCCCTCGCGTGTGCGTGGGTGCGGTCCGACCGATCGGCATGGCGTCACGGTGCTCACGGGGGATGTCGTCCGTGTGACCTTCGACAAGCCGCTCGAGGGCAAAGCCACGAACCAATTTTGGATCGTGCTCGTCCCCTCCGATGCCCCGGAGAGCGCCACCCAAGGACGGGTGATTCTGCCGAGAAACATCACGAGCGCCGAGCTACCGACGAGCGCCCCGGGCGACTACGAAGTACGTCTCCACGGTCGGTATCCCGAGAAAGACTACGCGCTCCTTTCCCGTGTGCCCGTGAAGGTCGAGGGTTGGCCCGTCAAGACCGGTGCGTCGGTGGTCGTGCCTTCGCGCTGAACCTGCACCGGAGCGCAGATTCTGCAGGGCGCGGTAGCACTTTTCCAAGGTTTGCGCGGTGCGAGCGGCGGCGCGGTCCTTGCGATAGCCTGAGCATGAGCAGCGAACCCGTCCGTCCCTCGCCTTCCGCACTCCCCACTCCCAAAGAGCCCGAAAAGGCCGATGGCACGGACGTCGACGAACGCCCGAGTGGTGTTCCGCCGCGCCACCAGCACGCCACGACCGAAGCGGCGGTGCTTAGCGGAGCGGTGGCTGGCGCGATTGTCGGCGCCATTGGCGGTCCGTTCGGCGCCATGGCCGGCGGAGCCATCGGTTCGGCGATCGGCGCCATGGCGGGTGCCACGCTCGAGCGCGCCGAGCACCTGCGCGAGGTCCACGAGCAGGAGCTCGACGACGAGATCGGTGTGACCAGCGGCTCGCTCGGTGTGCCCAAAGAGGCCAAACAACCGAGCGCCGAAGCACTCCAAGAAGCGCGCGAAGCCGACGAGGCTCGCAAGAAGTGAGTCGCTCGGCGTTCCGACGGAGAACCCGGTTGGCTGTATTGGCCGTGGCACCAGTCGCGCTCTTGATGCCGTCGTGCTCGCCGCCACGGACCTCTTCCCTCGTCATGCCCACGCCGTCGTCGTCGGCCGTGCTCGCCCCGTCCGATGCGCAGGGTCGTGAGCTCGCGGGACATCCAGGGCTCTCGGTTCGTCTTCTCTCGCGACGACGCATTCCCTACGATCCCACCATGCTCGGAGCGGGTGGAACCTCGCTTGGCGTCGAGCTCACGAACACGTC
>JAYUKI010001208.1:0-2409 GCA_043764595.1 Myxococcales bacterium
ACAAGATCTTTACGGCCTCCTCGGGGTTCCCAAGACCGCCGACGCAGACACCATCAAGAAGGCGTATCGGCGCATTGCGAAGGATTTGCACCCTGACAAAAACCCTGGGAATGCCCAGGCGGAAACCAAGTTCAAGGCTGTGAACCATGCCTTCGACACGCTGGGAGATGCCACGAAGCGCAAACTCTATGACGAGTTTGGCGAAGAGGGCCTTCGGGATGGGTTCGATCCGGAGAAGGCTCGTGCTTATTCGCAGTGGCAGTCGCGTGGGCCGAGTGGCCGTGGGGGCGGTGGCCATCCGTTTGGTGGGGCCGGTGGGGTCTCGCTTGAGGACCTTTTCGGTGGGGCCTCTGGGGGCGCAGACTTTTTTGGCGGTGGTCGAAGGCGCGGCCCCGCAAAAGGGCAGGACTACGAGCAAGAGGTCACGATCGATTTTGCTCTCGCGATACGTGGCGGCATGGTGGACATGCGGTCGGCCCAGGGGGCCACGGTGCAGGTTCGGATTCCGCCCGGCGCCGACGAGGGAAGCCGACTTCGTCTGTCCGGCCAGGGCGGCCCTTCGCCAAACGGTGGCCCACCCGGTGACCTCACCCTCGTTATCCACTTGGCGCCGCACAAGCATTTCACGCGCGACGGCATCGACTTGAAGCTCGACCTACCGGTCACGCCTTTGGAGGCCTACGAAGGCGCCCGCGTGAAGGTTCCCACCGTGGACGGCTTCGTCACCATCAAGGTGCCAGCGCGTACCCAAAGCGGAACGGTCCTTCGCGTTCGTGGCAAGGGAGTCGTCAAAAAGGGTAAAGAAGCCGGGGACTTGTACGTGAGGTTCGTCGTCCACGTGCCCACGGCCGACTCCGCCGAGCTCTCGGACTTGTTGGCTCGGGTCGAGCATCACTTTGATACGCCCGTGCGTGACGGCATCGCACTCTGACGCGCAGCAGTTGAACGACACGAACGACGATGCGCGCGGTGAAAGCGTCGCCGCCGCTCCGTCGGAACAATGAGGTCTCGAGAGACCTCATCCTCAGCATCGTGGCCAAGACAGGGAGGCGCGTGGACGTCAGCGCTTCTTCTTCTTGCCCTTGGTCGGGCCCTTCTTGGGCTTTCCCTTGCCGTAGGTTCCTTTTCCGTAGGCGGCCGCTTTTGCGGCGGGAGCCTTGGGGTTTCGTGAGCCCACGACGCGGTTTTTCGAGCCCTTCGGGGGCTTCTTGTTGCGGAAATGGTCTCCGCCACCAGCGGTGTCGTCCACCACGACGAGCTTCCCGGAGAACGTCTGCAGGTTTTCTCGGGCGGCTTTCGCGCCTTGAATGCGACGCCCGAGCACGGTCCTCCGCAGGAGCGAAACGTCGATGATCTCGACCAACATGCCGTCGCCCAAGGACACAACGTCGCCCGAGCGTTTTCCGACCACGCGAAGGCCCACGTCGTCGACCTCGTAGTCGGTGCCGCCGAGGTCCTCGAGCTTCACCAAGACTTCGATGAACGGTTCGTCGATGCCGACAAAAACGCCACTCCCGACGATGCCCGAGACCGATCCGACGAATGTCTCGCCGATGCGATCCTTCATCAGGAACGCACGGTAGAGGTCCACGATGCTTCGTTCGACCTCCATCGATTTTCGTTCGTTCTGCGACGACATGAGCGCGGCTTCGGCGAGCTTTTCGCGGTCGCGTTCGACCTTTTGGCCGAGCACCAGCGCGTGCACGGTCCGATGCACGCACACGTCCGGGTACCTTCGGATGGGCGACGTGAAGTGCAGGTACGCTTGCGACGCGAGCCCGAAGTGCCCGAGGTTGTCGACATCGTACGTGGCTTGTTTCATCGAGCGAAGCAGCAGCGAGTTCAAAACCGAAGCGAGCGGGTGCTTCGAGAATCCCTTCAAAAGATCGGCCAGAGTCTTCGGGTCTTTCGTGAGCTCCACGTCGAACTCGACGCCCAACATCGCGCACATCGCCCCGAGCTTCTCGAGCTTCTTTTCGTCCGGCGGGAGGTGCACGCGGAAGACCGAAGGGAGCTTCCTTTCGACGAGCCAGCGGGCCACGACCTCGTTCGCGAGCAGCATGAGCTCCTCGATGAGCGAGTACGCCTTCTTGATCCCGGGATTCTGGCTGCGCTTCGAGACGGACGTCGGGAGGCCATCCTCGCCGATCGTGACTTTGGGCTCGGGGAGCTCGAAATCCAACGCGCCACGCCGCATGCGTCGGCCCCGCAAAATGCGCGAGAGCTCGTACGCCACTTGGAGCCCGGGCAAGAGCGCCGTCGCCTCCGGGCTCTCGGGTTCTTCGGCTTCCTCCAAGAATCCCAAAGCGCGCGCGACGTTCTCGTAGGAGAGCTTCGCTTGGCTCTTCATGAAGCCACGGATCACGCGAAACTTCGTGACCTCTCCCGACGCATCGACGGTGGCGTCGA
>JAYUKI010001209.1:0-2402 GCA_043764595.1 Myxococcales bacterium
TGGCGCCTTCTTTGTCGGCGAGTGGATAGAACGCATTGATTCCGATGACGTCGATCTCGCCGAGCATCACGGTGTCGTCGACGTCGTCCCAATTGGCCGAATACGTGAGAGGTCCTTTGTAGATCGCACGTATCTCGCGCACGAGGTCGGAGAACATCGGCGCGCGTCCGCTCGTGACCCAGGAGCGAAGCTCGACGCCGCACGACAAGAGGTCCACTTGAGTCTCTTCGGCCACTTTGGCCCACGTCTTCACGAAACGACCGTAGCTGTCGGCCCACGCCTTCCAGCCCACGTCGGTCTTCGGATCGATCAACGCGCGCCACTCGCCCGATTCGACCCAAAGATGCGGCACCAGCATGACCTTCAGACCGCGCGCGTGCGCGGCGCGAATCGACGCGGAGATGGCGGCGCGGTTGTCCTCGAACGGGGCCTCGAACCGGAGGTCTACACCGCGTCCGGAGAGGTCGTACACGCGTCCGAACGGAGTGATGGCGACCCACGTGCCGCCCATCGCGCGAACTTCGTCGAGCGAGCGCAGGAACGCCGGAGATCCGTACCCTTTGCCGGGGTGGTAGGCGTTTTCGATCGGGCCAATCGTAATGCCGCGGATGGCCCGGGTGCCCAGGCTCGCGGGAATCGGGAGGTCGGGAGACGAGGGCTTCGTGGCCGTACCCGCGTCGAGGAGGCGCATGGCCCGTGCCGGCTGAGCGGGCGCGAGCGACAGTCCCAAAACGGCTGCGAGCAGGGGAAAAAGACGCCTTCGCATGGCCGAGGCCTATAGCAAGCTTTGGGGCAGGGTGGGCCGACGAGGCGCTTCGCCTCTCTCGGGGACCTCGCGCCCGGACTGCGCTATCGTGGTGGCTCGATGGTCCCGGGCACGCTCATTGAAGGCAAGTATCGCGTCGCGCAGCGCCTGGGCCATGGCGGTTCTTCGGTCTTTCTCGCGAACCACGAGCTGCTACGTCAGCCCGTAGCGCTGAAGGTCTCGAGCCAATCGCCGATCGAGGTTCAGCGGCTGATGCATGCGGCGATGTTCGCGGGGCTCAAGGTCCCGTGTGTCGTCCAAGGGCTCGAGCTCGTCCGGCTACCGAGTGGTGAGGCGTGCCTCGTGCTCGAGCCTCTCTCCGGGCAAGACCTCGGGTCGGTGCTGGCGCAGCAGGGCAAGTTCCCGATGGTGAACGCCGCAGGCTACGTGCTGCAAGTCTGCGAAGCGCTCGCGCAGCTCCACGCGCTCGGCGTCGTGCACGGAGACCTGAAGCCGGGGCACCTTTTGTGGATCGCGGGCCCCGACGGCGGGCCGATGGTGAAGATTCTCGATTTCGGTTTCGCGAAGAACGTCGCCCAAGGAATCGTGCCGCCCCAGGGGCGTCCTTCAGGCTTTGCCATGGGCTATTCCGCACCGGAATACCTCTATTCGAACGACGCGGTGAGCTTCGCGGCCGACCAGTTTTCCTTGGCGGTCGTGCTCTTCGAAATGCTCTCTGGGCTCCGTCCGTTCGGACCGCTCGGCCCAGGCTCGGTTGGCGCGCCACCGGACATTCGTCAGCGCGAGCCTTCGCTCCCCGCGGGTCTTGCGGCTGCGCTCCAGCGGGCGCTCGCTCCGAAACCACAAGATCGTTTTGCTACGATCGCCGAGCTGGCCTTCGCTCTCGTTCCCTTCGGCCCGCCCGACTTCGCGCCGCTTGCTGAGCGCGCAGCACAGCTCGTTGGCGGAAGGCCCCAACCCCAACAGCCTGCTTTTTCCGCGCCTCCCGCGCCACTCCCGGCCGCGGCCCCTGCTTTCTCCGTGCCTCCCGCGCCACTCACTGCTGGCGCACCACCTGTAGAGGTTTCGCCCTTTCCCCCGCTCCAGGGAGCAACGGTCACGAAGCCGAGCTCGTCCGGCTTCAGCTTGGCAGCGGTGCTCTTCGTCGTGATGCTCGTTGCCGTGGGGTACGGCTTGCTTCAGCGCTACGGCACGCCCAAGGTCGAAGCCGAGCTCCCTCCGGCACCCCCGCCGGCGGCCACCACTACCGTTCCTCCCTACGTCGTCGATCCGACCCCACTCGTCACTCCAGGCCTCGTCCCAACCGCGGCGCAGCCCACCATGACCGTCGAGGCTGCGGTCAAGGCGCGCGACTGGGCCACGGTCAAAACCATGCTCCTGCCGCGCAAAGATGCCCTCTCGTGCGCCGAGCTCACGACGCTGAAGACCGCGTGCGCGGAGACGGCCGATCCGTGCGCGAAAGCTGTCGGGCAGCTCAAAATTACGAAGCGGTGCCGCTGAACGCACCGTAGCCACTCGTCCAAGTCGTGGTGCGACCGCACGCCGGAAGTGGTAAGGCGCGGCATGGCGATCCAGTGGTACCCCGGTCACATGACGAAGGCGCGGCGCGCGATCGCCGAGGCCGTACCCACGTGCG
>JAYUKI010001210.1:0-8079 GCA_043764595.1 Myxococcales bacterium
CTCAAGATCGTGGTCGATCCGGCGCAGGCGGACTCCGCGATTGGAATCCTCTCTTCCGACGTCGCGGACGCCGAGCGTGCGAATCTGCGCACGCTTGCCTATCGAGCCAAAGGCCAAACCTGCGCCTACTTGCCGGACTCGACCTCCACGGCAAGCGACAAACAAAACGTCCGCGACGGGCACTACGACATCTGGGGCGCCTCCCACCTCTTCGCGCGCACCCAAAACGGCACGCCCGTCTCGACTGCGGCGCAGTCCTTTCTCGCACGCTTCGTGACCCCACGGCTTCCCCAGGAGCTCGTGGACGCCATCATCACTGGCTCCCTGGTTCCTCAGTGCGCCATGCAGGTCACTCGCACCGAAGAGGCCGGACCGTTGGCCTCGTTCGCCGCGCCCTACTCCTGCGGATGCTACTTCGACAAGGCGACCCGCGGGACGACGGCCTGCAAGGTTTGCAAGGACTCTTCGGAGTGCGGCGGAAGCACACCCGCGTGCAACTACGGTTTCTGCGAAGTGAGGTAGTAAGGGCTGGTTTGGCAGCCTCCTCGTAGCCCCACCTTGTTTGGTGGGGCTTGGTTGGGTGGGGCTGACGAGCCGCGCGCCTCAGGCCTTTTTGCGGCCGAGCACACCCTTGATGACGGCGAGGTCCTCGGCGCCGAGCTCACCCGTGATGCGCAGGGTTACGAGGTAGACGAGCGCTACCGCGACACACGCAAGCACGGTGACGGGTTTCGACAGCGTCGGTACGAGGCGACCCACGAGGGTGAACGCGACGAGCATGCCACCGACGCGCAGGGCGGTCTTTGCAGGCACGAACGCGCCCGCCTCGCCGCGTACGACGAACACGGCGCAAAGGAGCGCAACTCCTATGGAAATGGACGTGGCCGTGGCGGACGCGACGAGCTGACCTCCGCCGAACTCGGCGCGTCCCACGGCGATCCACGTGGCGGTCACGGTCAGTGTGAGGGCGGTGGCCGTGAGGGCCATGGCCTTTCGTTCGCGGCCGAGGCTGACGAGGACCGTGGTGGCGAGACCGAACATGGCAAACGCGGCTTGTCCCATGGCGAGCACACGGAGCGAGTCTCCGCCCCACTCGGCCACACCCTTGCCGTACACGAAGCCGAGCAGCGACGAAGGCAGGGTGATGACCACCGAAGCAAAGAGCCCGAGCACGATGGCGCCAAGGCGCGAGCCCCGCGCCACGAGGCGTTTCACGGCCTCCGCGTCGCCTTCTTTGGCGGCCTTCGCAAGCATCGGGAAGAGGACCTGCGTGACACTGAAGAGCAGCTGGTACGGCAGGAACGCAAAGAGCTGGCACCCTCGGTAGACGCCCACCCAAACGTCGGCTGCGGCCTGCGGATCTTTCGACGGGAACCCCGGCGCCGACGCGCTCGCCGAGAGAAAATGGCCGAGCACGGTGATGTCCGCCTGCATGAGCGCGCTCGTGAAAAGCTGGGCCAGCATCACCGGCGCGAGCGCAATGAAGTAAGGCCAAGCCTTGGGAATTCTCGGGTCATCCGACGTGGACGCTCGGCCGGTCCCGGTCCACCGAAGGGCGACGAAAAAGACGAGGATGGCCGCGAGGACCGCGCCCGTCGCCGAGCCCAAGACGCCGGCGTCCCACTTCTTGCGGAACGCGTAGCCGAGGCCGACGAGACCTGCCGTGCGGAGGGTCGCCGCGGTCATGTCGAGCGTGGCTTGTTTGGCAAACTCGCCTTTGCCGTTCAAGTAGCCGACGAGCGGCGCATACGCGCCATAGACGAAGAGGAGGCCCGCCATCACCATGAGGGGCGTCGTGATGTACGGCGCGTGCTGGAACCACGCGATGGCGGGAGAGACGGCGAGGAACACGAGCGCCATTGCCGCGCCAATCACGAGCTCGACTCGGTACGCGGCGCGGAACGCTTCTTGGTCCTTTTCGCCTGCGCCAGCCACCGTGCGGCTCACTCCTTGGGTGAAGCCGAACACGATCACGTTGCTCACCACGCTCGCCGGCGCGAACACACGCGAGAAGCCGCCGTAGCCCGCGAGCCCGATGGCTTTCGGGAGGAGCGCTTGCTGCGCGAAGCCGACGAGCTGGAAAAATATCTTTGCGGCCAGCACGAACATGCCGCCGCGTCCGGCCTTGCGCACCTGTGCGGCGTCTGCGGCGGGCTTTCCGGGAGCTTCTGCGGCGCGGTCCTCGGACATCGCCCCCGCTTACCAGGGAAGGCTCGGCTTATCGAGAAACTTGCTGTGCGGGCCGGAACGCGACCGGCTTCTGCGGAAGGGAAAGCGCGGTCTCGCGGCGCGCAAGTTTGCAGTCTGCACTTATCTCGAACGTGTGCACGGTGTACGTGCCAGACGAGGACTTTCGGCGGTCACCGACGAGCAACGTGGACCCGTGCACGGCGAGGCCCTGGAGGTCGTACCCCAGCGTGGCCAACGGGGACGTGGAGCCCGCTTGCACGAGCTTCGGCGTGCCGCGGAGGTCGAACGCGACGAGGCGCGTTGCGTTCACGTTCTTGACGGGATCGGCCACGATAGCGACTCCGCATGTGTCGCGGAACGCGAGCTCGGTCACGCTTCCACCGAGCTCGGTCTCGCGAAGCAAGAGCTCCGAGGTGCTCGTGCGTGGATCGAAACGCTCGATGCCCGCAGCGGTCTCGTCGGCCGCATCGAAATTTCCGGGCTCTGCCAGGTACAAGGCACCCATGTGCTCGGTCATGGCTCCGAACGGGTTTCTTCCGAGGAGCGCGTGCGTGCCGACGACCTCTCGGGTGCTGGTGTCGAGCTCGAGGAGAGCCGACGGCCTGCGGGACACGAGGTCCGTGTCGAGGCGTTCGAGCGCCACGAACGCGCGTTCGCCGCGGGGCGTGTCGACGACGCGCACGGCCGAGGGTTGAGGGTTTTTGTCGTCGTCGTAGGCGGCCAGCGGAACGACGTGACGTTCGTTCCCGTGCACCACGAGCAGAGTGCCGTCGTTGAACCTCGGGACCCACATGGCGCCCTTGGCGTCGAGCGCCAAGTCCTGGGGGTTCTGGATTCCGCGTGCCGACTCGTCGTGAAGACTCGTTTTTGCGATGGGTGCACCGCACGCCGTGTCGAGCTCGAACACCACGTCTTGATCGCGTGCGAGCAGGAAAATGCGGTCGCGCGTGCGCGAGAGCTGGGGATCTTTTCCGAGGTCCACGCCGAACCGGCTCTCCTGGGACCCGTCCGCCACGCGTACGGAGGCCACTCCGCTCGAGGCGTAGTCGCTCATGGCCACGACGAAGTCACGCGCCTCACCGCACTCGGAGATTGGCGCTTGTGGGGCGGAGCAGGCGATGCACACCCCCGAGACGAAGAACGGCACCGAGAGGAGACAACGTCGCATTCGCCTCGTATGGCATGCGCATACCGCGCGGAGCAAGCGTGGCGAAGCCCACCCCGAACGCACCACGCCGATCCCACGCGAGCTCGGGCGTGCCGACTTAGGGACTGCCGCAAAAGAAGTCGATCGAATCGGCGTCGAGGCGCCCCTACGACGAGGCGAAAATTCGCCGACATACTGCGGTATCTCTAGAATTTTTAACGCTGCCGTTGGGGATGTTGGGGATGCTTCGGCGGCGAGTCGACGACTTATTCTGCGGCGGGCCCTTAGACGCGCTGCCCTTCGGCGGCGTTTCGGACACGTTTCGAGCACGGCAGAAGGCCCGAGTGATCCGTTTCGGCTCTTCGAGCCACGTATGCGCCGGGGGGATAGCCGAAGGAGCTTCCCAGAATGCCGCGCAAGGCCGTCTCACGCCGTGACTCTCTCAAGCTCTTTGGAGGCCTCGGCCTTCTCGCCCTGATTCCTCCGGCGTGCAAAGCGGCTTCGGGAAGCACGTCGGATCCGCTCGCGTGCGTCGCGCGTCCGAGCCTCACCGAAGGCCCGTACTTCGTCGACGAGAAGCTCGAGCGGTCCGACCTTCGCTCCGATCCGTCCGACGGCACGACAAGACCCGGTGTCCCACTCGAGCTTACCTTCGTGGTGCAAAAGCTCACGGGTGGCCAATGTGCCCCGCTCGCCGGAGTGCTGGTCGACGTCTGGCACTGCGACGCGACGGGCTCGTACTCGGACGTTGGGTCCCAAAAAGGCAAAAAGTACCTTCGCGGCTACCAAGTGACGGATGCGAACGGACTCGTGAAGCTCGTCACGATTTTCCCGGGCTGGTACCAAGGGCGCGCCATTCACATCCACTTCAAGCTGCGGACCGGTCCTTCGGCGTCCACGGGCTTCGAGTTTACGTCGCAGCTCTTCTTCGACGAAACCGTGGCCAACACCATCTACGCCGACGCCGCTTATGGCGGGCGTGGGCCCGCGGATACGTCGAACGCGGACGACGGAATCTACTCGGACGGAGGCAGCGAGCTCTTCCTCACGCCGAGCAAAACGGCCGATGGGTACGCCGCCAAACTCGTGATTGGCATGGAGATCTGACGATCCAGGCGAACGAAGACCGGCTTGCACGTTGGCGTGCTTGAGGGCATAGGACCGGGCATGAGTCGAAAGTCCGCTCTCGGGCGCTCCCTGGCGCTTCTCCTCGTGACGTTCGCCGCGGCGACGGCCGCTCAGTCGGGCTGCGGGAGCCAAGAGCCACTCTCGGGCTTCGACAGCGGCGATCGCACGGGCACCGAAGGCGGTCCCATCGCACCGCCCATTGGCACGTTCGACCCCACGGGAGAAGGTGGCGCAGGTCGCGATGCCGATCCGGATGCCCTTGGTGCATTCGTGCTCAGCCCTCCCACGGCCACGATCCAGGTCACCATCGTCGACGGCATCGTGACCACAAACGCCCCGGCCGCGTTCACAGCCACCTACAGCGGTCAACGCGTGTCCCCCACGTGGCTCTTCGATCGCGGTGAGCTCGGCGAAGTGAGCCCGGCGGGGGTCTTTACGGCGAACGGCCGCAACGTCGGTGAAGGCACGCTCACCGCGCGTTTCGGAGCCCGCGAGGCCACCGCCAAAGTGAAGGTCGTCGTCGCGGCGCAGTCGAATGGAGCTCCTTCGGGTGACGCCGGCGCCGGCTCCGGAGGCCTCGGCGGCGTCGGTGGCGAGCCCCTCGGTCCTGCGGTCGCAGCCGGCATCGTGACCAAGCTGAAGACCCAGTCGAACCTCCCGGCCACTCCGGCCGAGCTCGGGTTTCTTTATCCCTACGACAAAACCGTATGGCCGCGTGGTCTCTTGGCGCCCCTCCTCATGTGGCAAAGCACACGCGAAGCCGCGGCCATCTACGTGAAGATGTCGCAAGGCAACTACGCCTTCGAGGGGACGTATTTGGTGGCCGGACAGGCGGCCGGAAGCGACGCCCGAAAACGCGTTCGTCTCGAAGACATGGCCTGGAAAACGGCCACTTCGGGCAACCAGGGCGACGACCTGACCGTCGAGGTAAAAATCTATTCGGCCATCGAGGACAAGGTCTATGGCCCGATTCGCCAGACGTACCGCGTTGCCCAAGGCGTGCTCCGCGGAACCGTCTACTACAACTCGTACGACTCCCGACTAACGGGAGGAGCTGGCGCCGCTACGGGTGGAGTGATTGCCATCAAGCCGCGGTCGCCCGATCCCGTGCTGGCCGTGCCGGGTGCGGCAGGCAAATGCCACGTTTGCCACACGGTCTCGGCGGACGGTTCCACGCTTTGGGCGCAAGACGGCAAGCTCGTTTATCCCGGAGGCGTGGACGACTACCGCCGCGGAGCAGCCTACGATCTCAAGTCCGCGAGCTCGTACACGTCGCGCACGGTCTACGACGGCTCGGTGACTCCCGCTCAGAACCGCAAATTCAACTGGTCGGCTCCTTACCCGGACGGCTCGTTCGCCCTCGCGAGCTCACGCATGGCGCGTGAGGCCTACCTCGAGACCGACGCTCAGCTCTTTGCTCGTACGGACGGAAGCGCAATTCCCGGAACCACAGGGCTTACCGGAGTCGTCACGAGCGCGGTCACGCCGACGTTTTCCCCGGACGGCCGCAAAGTCGCATTCAACTTCTGGGAAGGCACCGGAGCCGGCGGCGTCACGGCGGGCGCGGGTCGCTCGCTCACGGTCATGGACTTCGCCTGCGGCGCCGCAGCCGGCTCCACGACCTGCGCCGCGGGCGGACCTCGGGCCTTTTCGGGATTGCGTGAAATCTACAAGGATCCCGCGCGCTACCCCTCGTGGCCGAGCTTTTTGCCGGACGGCAAAGCCGTCGTCTTCAACAACCAAGTGCAAGCGGGGGACTGCGGTCCCGGCTCTCCTGGCGCTCGCGCACTCGACCGTTCGAGCGTGAACAACTGCCAAATCACGACGTGGTACGGTGCAAAAGCCGAGCTTTGGATTGCCAAAGACGGCGCCACGGCGCAAGCGCGCGGCCTCGACGCGGCCAACGGCGTGGGCTTCGCCCCGACCAGCGTCGACCACCCCAACGACGCTCAAGTAAACTACCAGCCCACGGTGAATCCCGTTCCTTCGGGGGGCTACTACTGGGTCGTCTTCACTTCGCGCCGCATGTACGGAAACCTCCTCCGGGACAAGCCGTGGGGCCCCACGGGCGAAGGCGGCGGACCTCAAAAGAAGCTCTGGGTCGCGGCGATCGACATCAACGCTCCCGCGGGCGGAGCCGATCCGAGCCACCCGGCCTTCTACCTTCCTGGACAGGAGCTCTCGTCCGGCAACACCCGCGGCTTCTGGGCCGTGGATCCGTGCAAGGCGAATGGCACCTCGTGCGAGACCGGCGACGAGTGCTGCAACGGTTTCTGCCGACAGAACGGCGACGGCGGCGCGCTCGTGTGCGGAGACAAGCCGCCGGGAACCACGTGCGTCCAAGAGCTCGAAAAGTGCACGGTGGACGCCGACTGCTGCGATCCGAAACAGAAGTGCATCGCCGGTCGCTGCGCACAGGAATCGCCCGTCGTTCGCTGAACGTTCTGGTTCGAGGGTCGCGGACCCTCGAGCTCCTGCGCGGGCCTGAGAATTCTCGGTCTCTTCGCTCCGCTACGAGCCCTGCGAGGGTCTCGACCTCGCAGACTCGGCACTCGACCCGGCCCGGCAGAGGGTCGCGGACCCTCGAGCTCCTGCGCGGGCCTGAGAAACGTTCTTCGCGGACCCAAAAACGACGAAGCCCCGGAAAACCCAGGGCTTCGTCGACTTCGTTCAGGCCTTTAGAGCCATCACACGAGCACGCCTGGGAGCGGGCCACCGCCGGAGCCGAAGCTTCCGAGGTTCGCGCCCATCGCCCGAGCGAGGGACACCCAAAGCTCGCCATGACGGCGACCCCCGGCGTCGATGATTCGCCCGGAGCGGAGGGCTCCACCACCGCGGCCGCAGACGAGGAACGGCATGTTGTCGTGGGAGTGCACGTTGCCGTCCGACACCTCGGAGCACACGACGACGATGCTGTGGTCGAGCATGGTGCCAGTGCCTTCGGGACGCGCGGCCAGCTGCTCGAGCAGGTAGGCCGCTTGCGACACGAACCAGGTGCGCTGTGCGGAATAGTCGGCAAACTTCGGATCGTTGGGATCGCCGTAGTGCGAAGCCTGATGGCTTCGCATGTCGAAGTTGGGCTTGTAGAGCGGCGAGCCAGCGAAGCGGCTCATGATGAGCTCGCTCGTGTGCTGCGAGCACTGGAGGACGCCGACCTTGGTGAGGCCACACGCCATGGACTGGACCATGAGATCGCTCTGCGCGCGCAGGATCTGCGGAAATGTAGCCGCGTCGTAGAGCTTGCCCGAGTCGATCCCGCTTAGGTTCACCACCGGATTGGTGCACGAGGCCGTGGCCACGGCGCCGAGGCCTTTCACGCGCTTTTCGACGTCACGAAGGGCCTCCAAGTGAAGATCGAGCTTCGCCTTTTCGACGTCGCCCGCTCGCTTCCTGAGCTCTTCGAGATCGGCGAACGCGGTATCGAGCACGCTCACGTCGTCCGGATCGGGACCGGCTTGTCCCGGCTTTGCACCGCCAAAAAGACGTGCGAACGCCGAGCGTGGATCGTCTTCTGGGGCGACCGTGGTGCCGGGTCCGACGTAGGAGATGAACTTGTCGCCGCTCGCGTTGTTCTGGGCGGCCATCGCCCCGAGATAGAGATGCGAGACGGGCGC
>JAYUKI010001211.1:0-2399 GCA_043764595.1 Myxococcales bacterium
CCGGGCCCCGGCGGGCTACTGCATTCGCGTGGGATCACACGGGATCACGTAGGGCAACGTGGGATCACGTAGCGTCACGAAAAGGACCAGTCACCTAGGAACGCGATGACCGAAACCGGGCGGGAGAGCTTGCAGCTCGCGAGAAGCTCGGGCCCCATCGAGCCTGCCACGAGACCGATGGCCGCGACCCGTGAAGAGCGCTCGCACGCGAAACGCGCCGACATGAAGGCACCGTTCGAGATGCCGTTCACGAACACGCGACCTGGGTCGATCGACACCCGACGCGCGACGTCGTCGAGGACCGCCGTGAGAAACCCCACGTCGTCGACGTTCTCTTTGACGGCCGTGCTGGGCACCCCCGCGCGCCCGTCGTTCCAGCCCTTGTCGACGCCATCCGGGTAGACGACGACGAACCCCTCACGGTCGGCGAGCGCCGAAAAGCCGGTCTGGTTCGCGACTCCCTCGGCATGCCCTCCTCCGCCATGCAGCGAGACCACGAGGGCTCGCGGCGCGGACGAGGTGGACGCATCGAGCGTCGGAACGGTCGGTCCGGCGATTCGAGGCACGTGCAACACGTAGTGGCGCGAGCGGCCACCGTGTTCGAGCGCGATGGTCTCGTCGGACGACCGTCCGGGGGAGGCCTCTTTCGCCGAAGGGCCACGCGTGCAGCCTACGAGGGCCAAGGCGAGCATGCAAACGAGCCGCTGGCGACTGGCTTGCGCAGGAACGGAGGGCTCGGCCGGACCGAGCCGTGACGAAGCTGGCAAACCTCGGAGCCGCATGGTCAGTCCAAGATACCGTCTTTTGGTTTCGCGGGTGGGGGTACCGGCCCTGCCTCGATGCGACGAAGGAGGTTTATCTCGATCGTGCGCGATATGGCAAAAAGAGCCAAGTCGTTCACATCGAGGCCGAACGGCTGCTCGATCTCGTCGCCAATCGCGTCGAGGCCAAAGAGGGCATACGAGACGAACACGACCACGGCGATGGAGGCCCAGCCGAGGTCTTGTGCGAGCCCGAACGGAAGCAAGATGCAATACGATCCGACGATACGGTGGAGAAGTACCGTGTACGAGTACGGAATGGGCGTCGACTTGATGCGTTCGCACGCGCCTTGAACGTCGGTCATGCTGACCAAGGACTGCTCGATGACGGGCGCGTGATAGACGTTTATCCAGCCCTTTCTACGGGCCGCGGCGAGCCGGTCCCCGAGGGTGGCCAAGAGCGCGATGGGCACGTTTTCCTGAGGCGAAACGCGCGCGAGCTCTTCGGGAGAAAGGATCTCGTCAAGACCAACCTTGGTGTCCTGATCCCGCAAGTGGTGCCGAAGGGCGTGCACGTAGGCAATCACGAGGCGGACCAGCGACTCTTGTTCGCGTTTCACTTCGTCGGCCGCGCCTTCGGGGGCATCGACGAACGTCGTGATTTGGCGCGCCAAGCTTCGCGACGTGTTCACGAGGGAGCCCCAGAGCTTGCGGGCTTCCCAGAAGCGGTCGTAGCTAGCGTTGTTTCGGAATCCCAAGAAGATACCGAGTGGAACGCCAATGAGAGTGAAGGGAGTGACCTTCAAGTTGAGCCACGGATAGCGGTGGTATCCCCACGTGGCCACGACCGACAGCGTGGCCACGACGGCGACCCTTCGCCAGATGTGGGGAAGCGTCCGACCGCCAAGGAGGACACCGAGAATCCACGAGGTTTTGCTGACCGCCCACATGGGCTCGGATGCTACGGGCAGTTCGTCGCCGTGGCTATCAACCTGATGGGTGCAAAAACTCCTGCCCTTCGAGCACGAAGCCCGCGCCGAGAGTCGACGCGGGCCCAGTAGTTTCGAGCCGGCGCTCTCTACTCCGCCGGAGCGGGTGGCGCGGCTTCGGGCTTGGGCGCGGGGGCCATTCCGAAGAGCTTCGCCAAGAAGCCCTTGGAGTTCTCGATGGTCAGGTAGACGACGGGCACGACCACCAGGGACAGGATGGTCGAGCTGATGACTCCGCCAATCACCGCGATGGCCATGGGCGAGCGAAACTCGCTGCCTTCGCCGTTCGACGTGGCGGTGGGAAGCATGCCGAGGATCATCGCCGCCGAGGTCATCAGGATCGGCCGAAGACGCTCGGGTCCTGCCTCGAGGATGGCTTGGAGAGGTGTTTCCCCGTGCTCGCGGACACGCACGAGGGCCCGGTCCAAAAGAAGAATGGCGTTCTTCGTGACGAGCCCCATGAGCAAGATGATGCCGATCATCGCCCCCATGGCCATGGTGCGCTCGGTGACGAAGAGCGCATAGAACGCGCCCACGAACCCGAGGGGCAGAGTGAGCATGATCGTGAGCGGGTGGATGAAGCTCTCGAACTGCGAAGCGAGGATCAAGTAGATGAAGATGATGCCGAGGCCCATGGCCGCGCCCATCG
>JAYUKI010001212.1:0-8065 GCA_043764595.1 Myxococcales bacterium
GGAAGCCTCGAGGCCGAGCAGCCGTCGGATTTCGAAGTAGTCGGGGGACAGCACGAAGCGAATGAGCTCGGCGCAGCGAAGGTCTTCCCGCGCGACGCGAGGCAAGTCTTGAAGCGACAATCCAAACGCATCGGCGAGTACGACGCTCGCGTCCCCGGACGCGACCGCCGACATGCGATGTTGCGATGCGATGGCTCGCGGTACCCACGATTTTGCGTCGCGGGGCTGTTGCGCAAGCGCCTGGCAGATGGGCTCGATCGCGTTCCTGGTCTTTCTCGAAATGGCCTTCCCGAGGGACCGTTCCACTTCCGCAAGAATCGCGTAAGCGGGCGATTCGATTCGCACTTTCACGATGTTGCATGCCGCGACGGCAATCGCTGCGATGGTGGTGTCGTCGCGCCATCGCGTGACGACCGTGCCTCGCACGATGGCCAAGAGCTCCCTGGCGACGCGGGACCTTGCCTGGGGCGAGAGCGGCGCCATGACGCCAGAGCCGACCACCAGCGCGGGCAACTCGGCCGGGACACCTTGCACGGCCATCGGGTCTTTTCCGCCGACGTAGAGCTCGAAGTCGGCGATGCCGAACGCTCCCGCCCACGCAGCGATTTCATTGCGGAGCGCCATGCCACTCCGTGGATCGATGCGCTCCTTCTTGGTGACGGAAAGAGCGGAGAGAGTCGGGCCGAGCGCCTCGGCGATGGTGGGCCCGAGGAGGCTGAAGAGCTGGCCGAGCGGGCCATCGTCGCCAGGGGCGAGCACGCGCCGCAGGAGGGCATCGGTCATCGCGAGCTGTGGCGTGCGGGGTTTGTTCGCCGAGAGCTGCGCCAGCATCTGTTCGAGCGAACCGTCCGGCCCATTCGTGGCCACGGCCACGGCAAGCGCGGCGTGCTCGAGCACGGGCTCACCCAACGAACGTGTGACGCGTGCGAGGCGCTTGGCGTTGGCCGCACCACTCGGCTCGCGCTGGAGCGCATCGAGGAGGGCCGTTCGCGCCCGGTCGAGCAGAGCCCTGCGAGTCTCGCGGTCGACGTCGTGCTCGACCAAGAAGTCGATGGCCTCGCCGTCGGTTGGAGCTTCGTCGAGCAGCTTCTTTACGGCGGGTAGGGCGCGTGCAGGGGCGTGAAGGCGGTCGCGGTAGATCACCATCGCGAGGCGAGCCGCTTCGACGCGTCCATCCCGCGACTCACGCTCCACCATGAGCTCTTCGAGAATCGAGCTCGCAGGCTCCCAAGAGCCCGTTCGTGCCGCGGCTCGGGCAAGGCGCTCGCGCACCGGGAGCGTGGAGATCTTCGCCCGGTGCATCGTCAGGAGAACCCCGAGCGCGAGGTCGTTTCGCGAGAGCTTGTTTTCGTAGAGGTCGACGGCCGCCACACCTGCCGTGACGCGGTTCTTCGCCGGTGCGGACTCGACGTGGGCGAGGCGAGAAAGGTGCGTGGCGGCTTCTTCGTAGCGACCACTTCGGATGTGGATTTCGCCCATGAGCGCGAGCGCACCGACATGATCGGGCTCGATGGTGCGGACGTTCTCGAGAGCATAGAGGGCGCCGTCGAGGTCCGCTTTTTCCCGCAGAGCGCGCGCCTGCTCCCAGTAGAGCCGCGCGACTTCCTCGGAGTCGTCCGTGTGGCCGAGGCGCCGATCGACGAGCTCGAGAACCTTGTTCGAGTCCTTGCGATCCCGTACGCGACGAAAGAGCTTGTCGAACGCCACGAGCCGGCCGGGATCCCGGTAGACGGCTTGGTCGAGCGCTGCTTCGGCGCGCTCGAATTGACCCGACTCGAGCCACGTCAGGCCCGCTTGCTCCCAGAACACGGCCCCGCGCGCCGCGTTGCTCGTTCGGGCGCCGAGCTGTTCGCACGCAACGGCGTAGGTGGACGTGTCCCCAAGCTCGACGGCGCACGTGCGAACGCCCTCCCAAGAGCCGACATCGCCGGCTCGGGCCGAAGTGGCGGCACGAAAGAGGTCCATGGCGCTGCGCTTGTCGCCTGCGTAGTAGGTCGACCAGCCCGACAGGCACGCGACCTCGGAGTCCATGTCGTCACCGAGCGCGTTTCCCAGTCGATCGAGCGCTGCCGCGCGCCGTCGGGGGTCCGACCCCGGAGGGGAGAGCTCGAGGTTCGCAAGGCGTACGGCGTGGGACGTTCCGGAGATGAGGGCCTTCGGTGTAGTGGCGTCGAGCACTCGATCCAAAAGCCGAGCGCTGGCTGCAACGCCTTCGCGGGCTTCGTCATGGACGGCTTCCGCGAGCGCTTCGCGGGCCGTGACTTCTCTCATGCCGTCGCCCGCAGCGATGGTGGCGGAAAGCCACTCGACACCGGCGCCGAGACCGCCGCCTGCAGAGAACCAAGAGCCCGCCGCCTCCGCGAGATCGTCGTGGCCAAGGTCTCGGGCGAGACGTGCGCGCTCGCCGGCGGCGAAGAGCGAGCCCTCGGCGCCGAGAAGTGCAACCTTGCGAAGGGCACGATCCACCGCGTCGGCATCGGCGTCCGCATCGGACGATGCGAGGACGCCGAGCGCGGCTGCCAGGCCGATCGCTTCGTGATCGGACTCTTCCGCGGCAGCGAGACCTGCACGAGCTTCGTCGGGGTCTCGAGAAGCGAGCCCGTTCGCGAAGCGCTCGAGAGCCCATTCGGCCCCCCCGAGATGCTCGCTTGCGGCATCGAGGGCTCGGCGGCGGTCTTCTGGGGCCTCCAGGTTTTGAGTCCGGAGCGCCCACGCATACGCCACGTTCGCCGAGGTAGGCCCGAGCTCCCGAGCCGCCTCGAACGAGACCCCCGCGTCGGCGGCGCGGCCTGCGCGAGCGCGCAAGAAAGCGGCTTCGAGATGGATCGCGGTACCAAGCGCGGCATCGGCGGTCTTGCCAGCGGCTTCGTCGAGCAGCGCCGCGGCACCCAGGGCATCGGTGCCCTTGTTGCGGGCAAGGTCGAGGTAAAGAAACGTCGCAAACGGATCGCCGGGGTTTTCCTCGGCCAAACGACGCGCACGGGCGAGGGCAGCCTCTGCGGTCCCTTCGGTGGCGTGGGCCGCGAACAGCGTGTAGAGTGCAGCTATCGCGCGCCCTTCGTCGCCGCTTTCATTCTGTTCGTCGAGCTCGGCGAGGGCCTTCGTAATCTCGTCTTGGCTCGCCTGTCCTGGGAGAAATACGGTGATCGTCCACGCGAGGGACGCCCCCTGGCCAGCCGTCGCGGCGAGCCGGTCGCGGGCGGTGCGGGCGCCTGCGGGGTCCTTCGCCAGGACACGGGATCGGACGAGCTCGAACGCGAGCAATGTGGCCTCGTCCGGCAAGGTCGCGGGATCGACGGCGCCGAAAAGGCGAAGGGTTTCCGCCTCATAAAGGGAATCGTCCCCCAGCAGCGAGGCCAAGCTTCGGCCGATTCTAGCCGTCGTTTCGACGGGGACTCCGTGCCCCTCGGCACGCGTGAGGGCCTCGCGAAGGCGGGCCGTGTCGCGGAGCTTCGCGCCGGCGAGGTAGGCGACCAAGAGTGCCGCCCGGCCCTTCGCCTCTTTCGTCGGAAAGCTCGCCTCGAACGCCGCGAGCCGCGTCACGAACGGCGCGAGATCTTGCGAGTCCGCGAGCAGATCGAGCTCGAGGGCCCGTGCGGGGATGCAAAGCGGATCACGCTCGGTCGCGCGCGTGACGGCGTCGAGAGCCTCGCGCGCGGCGCCACGGCTGGCGGCCTCTTCGGCGATCCGCATGGCGAGCGCCGCTGCCAGGCGGCCATCGCTTTCGTGCGGGAGCCATTCTGCGGCATCCGTCGCTGCGGCCAACGTATCGCCCGTGATTTCGGCGACACGAATGCGTGCCGACCAAAGGAGCTTGCGGGCGAACGAAGGCGTTTCGCGCGGCCCTTCGTGGGTATCCAGCGCCCCTAGTGCCCGGCCGAGGAGGTCACGGGCGCGGTCCGTGTCGCCCACCGAGCGCGCGAGGTTCGCCGCCGTGAGGAACCGTTCGGATGCATGGAGGAGCGTGGCCGAACGCGGAACGCCCAGCGTCTGCCCCTTCTCAGGGTTCGCTTTCGCGGTCTCGACCAGCGTTCCTTCGGATTCGAGGACGAGGGACGCGAGCCTCGTGCGCTTGGCGCCCTCGAGGGGGTCGTCGGCGACCTCGCGCGTGAGGAGGGCGGACAGAGCCCGAGTGGCCGCCCACTTGGCGCCACCATCGAGGGCCCGCGCACGTTCGTAGAGGTCCACGGCACGGTCCGTGTCGCCGGAGGACTCGACGAGCCGCGCAGCGTCGACGAGAAGTAGGCCGCGCCACGAAGGGCTCCCGTGGAACGCGGCACGGCCCAAGAGGGCTTCTTCGCGGAGCGCCGAGTCGGTGAGCTTGGCCGCGACGATTTCGAGGCCAAGGAGCGCAGGCGCGAGGTCGTTCGGAGACGCGCCGCTTTCGACGGCGTCCCGCAGCGCACCACGCGCGCCCTCCAAGTCCGATTGCAGGTCGAGGAACGCGCCCTTCGCGACGAAAGCGCGGGCTCGATCATCCGGTGTATCGGCCGCTTCGGTGAGGGTATCGAGCAGCCTTCCGAAGTTGGCGGGCGAGCGACGGCGACCAAGAGTTCGCACGAGGGCCTCCAGGGCCTCGTGAAAATCCGGTTCGGCGTTGAACGCCGCGAGGTAGTCGCGCGAAGCGTCGGACTCGTGTCCGCCTTGCTCCTCGAGCTCCCCAATTTCGTAGAGAAGACGCGCGCGACGAATCGGATCTCCCGCAAGCTCGACTTCCTTGCGAAGTCGACCGATGGCGGGGGAGGTGTCGTCCGTCGGCGCTGGCTCACCGGTAGCGTCTTGGAGTTTGGGCGCGGAGAGGGGCGATTCGGGTGCGTTCATCGGCCGGAGGGCGTCGTCGGAGGGTGCGCGGGCAAGGTGAGCGCGAACATAGGACGAAGGGCCTTGGAGCTTACGCGCCTTTTCTCGATGGGTAAAAGAAAGACCTAGGAGCCAGCCAAGCTTTTCGTCGGGGGTCTCCGAAGCGACCGCTCCCTCAGGGGCGCTCGCGCGAGAGGTGGGCCCGCCGGCGCGGACAAAATGAACGAGGGCAACGCAAAAAGCACTGCCCTCTGGCAATCCCGGCCTTGGAGGCTCAGGCGAGGCTCAGGCGAATTGGGCGAGGCGTTCTTTGATCTTGTCCTCGATCGTGCCTTTCATCATTTTGAGCATGAAAGGGAGGTCGATTGCGACGCGAACGTCCTTTTCGGTCACGGCGACTTCACCCTTCGTACCCTTGGCAGCGCCACTCGGGGCCTCGAAGTTGATGGTGTTGCCGGCCCACTTCCAGCTCAGACCGAACTTGGTCTCCATGGACTTGGCGAGCTCTTCGGCCTTGGCCTTCGCGTCGTCGAGAGAGAGCCGATGGGACTGGGTGATATCGATGGTTGCCATGCGGCGGGGCTTAGCACCAATTTGCGAGCTATTCGAGTCGCTTCACGACCCAGTAACCGCGAGGGGTTTCGATGGGCTCGCTCGTTTGTCCGGCGCTCATCGTGAAGAGCACGCCCTCGACCTGGGGCTCGAGAATCCCGCGGCCAATCCGCCCAATGTCGTCGGCCGAGCCAGAATCGCCATGGGTCACGGCTTGGTGAAAATCGGTCTTGGCTTCATCTGCGAGCTTCCGAGCGAGGTCGAGAGCTGCTGTTTTGGGGCGTGCCGTGGGCAGGGCTCCCTGTGCGCCTGCGTACTGGACGAGCACCACTCCGACCTTGACGGACCGGGTGCTCGCGTCGAACGCCATATCGAGCGTCAGGGACGGTGAAGGGGGGAGTGTCGCATCGAGCTCGACGATGGCTTCCGGACGGGCCGCGCTCGCGTCGGTCGATGACACCGAGCCGTCGCTTGCATCCGCGCCCGCATCCCGCGGCGCATGAGGGGCAACCCACGGCTTGTCGAGTGACACCATCAGGGCGACGGCCACTACCGCCAAGGTGGCGCCTATCCAAACGACCTTCAGGACACGATCGGGTACCACGGATCAGGCGCTCGGCTCTGTGCCTTCGGCCTCGACCGCGACGGCGTCTTCGTCGTCTTCGGTCTCGTCGTCTTCGATAGGATGCATGGTGGGTGCGGGCGGATCGCCAATGAGCTCGAGCTGCGCCGCAAGCCAGTTTTCCCGCGTAATGAGGGCCTTGGTGCTCTCGGCGGCTTCGATGTCGGCGGCTTGGGTGGCCTTGTCGAGCTTCGCTTCGACCTCGGCGAGCTCGGCACGAACCGCGACCGGATCGACGCCGGTTTTGTCGACGAACTCTTCGGTGAGAACGAGGAGCTTGTTCGGTCCACCTTCGGCGAATCCCTCGCCCACGGCGCACTTCTTCTGCTCGTTGCCCACGCGGTAGGTGATGACGCCCGTGTGGATGGCCACGAGCACGGGCAAGTGTCCCGGCATGATGCCGAACTCACCATGAACACTGGGCGCTGTGACCTCGTCGACCGAGGCCTTCAGGGCCAGGCCGCGCGGGGTGACGATCTCGAGCTCGATTTTGTCGGTGGCCATGGGACCCTAATGAACGGACGAGGAAGCTCTAGGAGACGAAGCGATGCGAAAGAAGCGCGCACGAGCCGAGGCGGTTCGCGCGCGCCGTGAAAATCACTTCTTCTTCTTGGTGAGGTCGAGCGCCTTCGCCTTCATCGCTTCGATGTTGCCGACGAGGTAGAACGCTTGCTCGGGGTACTTGAGGTCGTCGTCGTATTTTCCGTCGACGAGCTCTTCGAAGCCGAGGACGGTCTCTTCGAGCGGAACGAGCTGGCCGGTGAGGCCCGTGAACTGCGCCGCGACGAAGAACGGCTGCGAGAGGAATCGCTGGATTTTGCGGGCGCGCGAGACGACGAGCTTGTCGTCCTCGCTGAGCTCGTCCATGCCGAGAATGGCAATGATATCCTGAAGATCCTTGTACTTCTGGAGCGTTCCTTGGACGCGACGGGCCACTCCGTAGTGGCGATCTCCGATGATCTGGGGATCGAGCATCGTCGAGGTCGAGTCGAGCGGGTCGACGGCCGGGAAGATGCCGAGCGCCGCGATGTCGCGGTTCAAAACCGTGGTGGCATCGAGGTGGGCGAACGTGGTCGCCGGGGCGGGGTCGGTCAAGTCGTCGGCGGGCACGTACACGGCCTGAACCGAGGTGATCGAGCCTTTGTTCGTCGACGTGATGCGCTCTTGGAGGGCGCCCATTTCGGTCGCGAGCGTGGGCTGGTAACCGACGGCGCTGGGGATACGTCCGAGGAGCGCCGACACTTCCGAGCCCGCCTGGGTGAAGCGGAAGATGTTGTCGACGAACAGAAGAACGTCTTGGCCTTCTTCGTCGCGGAAGTACTCGGCGACGGTGAGGGCCGAGAGCGCGACGCGGGCGCGGGCCCCCGGGGGCTCGTTCATCTGACCGAACACGAGGGCGGTCTTCGAGAGGACGGGCTCCCCGGTGTCGAGCTTCGACTCGCTCATTTCCAGGAAGAGGTCGCAGCCCTCGCGGGTGCGCTCCCCGACGCCTGCGAAGCAGGACACGCCGCCGTGCTTCTTAGCGACGTTGTTGATGAGCTCCTGGATGAGAACCGTCTTCCCGACGCCTGCACCGCCGAAGAGGCCGATTTTGCCACCTTTGCGGTAGGGAGCGAGGAGGTCGATGACCTTGATGCCGGTCTCGAAGATCTCGATTTTGGTCGATTGATCCTGGAACGCGGGCGGGGGACGGTGAATGGGCGAGGTGCGCTTCGCGTTGACCGGACCGGCTTCGTCCACCGGCTCACCGATGACGTTGAGGATGCGGCCGAGGCACTCGGGGCCGACGGGCATGGCGATGGGAGCGCCCGTGTCACGCACTTCGACGCCGCGAACGAGACCGTCGGTCGAGTCCATGGCGATGGCGCGCACGGTGTTCTCACCGAGGTGCTGGGCCACCTCGAGGGTGAGGTTGTCGGCCGCCGCGGAAATGCTCACGTTCGTGACCTTCAGCGCGTTCAGAATCTGGGGGAGCTTCCCATCGGGAAACTCGACGTCGACGACGGGGCCGATAACCTGAACGATTTTGCCTTTTTGCGAGGCGTTCGAGACCGCGGACTGGACCATGACGAGCGCTTCTCCTTGGGTGCT
>JAYUKI010001213.1:0-8057 GCA_043764595.1 Myxococcales bacterium
CGTCCGGCAAAGTAGCCGTCGGCATGCGTTCGGTCGAAAAGTGCTCGTGCATTCGTGCTCGTGAGCAGTTGTTCGAGAATCACGACCGCTGATTTAGGCTCTGCCGGAGTAGCACGGGGTGCCACCTTCGGCGAAACCGCTGACGCAACAGCACTCGGCGCGCTTGCCGTCGGCAGCGCGGTCGAAGGTGCTGGAGGGACGGGAGCCGGCAAATCCGCCGCGAGCGTCGAAAGCGAAGGCATGGGCGACGCGCTGAGCACGACGGGAGCAGTCGTCGCGATCGGAGACGAAGGTGCCTTCGCGCTGGCTTGCGGATCGCGAAAGTGCACGTAAAGCGCGAACGCGACGAGCGCCGCGACGGGGATCCACGCAAAGTAGAGGGCTCGCACGCCAGAGGGCTCTACAAGCAGGCCCGGCCCGAGGCTTGATTCCTTCGTCTCGTCGGTTTCGGAGGACGCCGTGCCAGGCAGACCCATCATCGCCTGCGCGCTCCTTTTGGCCTGCCCCAACAGGAGCTGCCGATCGCGCGCCGCCTCCGTTTTCTTGACACCCAGGTGCGCGGCCCATTCCTTGGCAGACGCGACGGCGCCGGCGTCGCCCGACGCTTTTGCGAGGTGAAGCACGGCAAGCTCGGGAGCGAGCACATCGCGCTTTGGCACAGTGCCCCCAAACGGAACCGGGGGTGGGAGGAGAACCTCGCCGAGAGGGATTCTGGCAGTGTCCGACTTCGGCCGAACGTCCGCCGTGTTGGTTCGAGCACCGCGATCCACGCGCGCCGGGGCAGGACTTTGGTCCGGCGGTACACGGCGACCTTCGTCGTGGGTGTCCACCGGGCCCGCCAAGGGGTGCCCTCGCCCTTCGCGGCGCGCAGCGACGGCATGCAGCTCTTTGACCTGGCGCGCCGCGCGCTCTTCTTCACGGCGTTCGATTCGGCCTTCGTGCTCGACCTTCATCGCGTGGTTCCAACCGGCGCTGTCCTCTGGCGAGGTGTCGTCCTTCGAGCCGGAGAGCGCGATGGTGCGATCGTCGGCCGCCGCGCGGTCCTTGATGGTCCGAAACACGCGCTCGCATGCGAGAGCCGTTGGGCGGTCCGCGGGGGACATGGCCGTCATTTGGCCGAGGAACTCGGAGAGGTCTTGGTAGTGCGAAATCCGGCGTTGGTCCGCCGGCCAGTAGTCCAAAATCCGAGGGACGCCGCGATCGACGTGCGCCTGGCGCATCTGGGCGAACGTTTCGCAGGGCTCGAACGGGTGAGTCCCGCCGGCCAACAGCGACCACATCACGATCCCCAGCGAGTACACGTCGCTCGCGGGCTCGGGTGCCAACGCCCATTGCTCTGGCGGCATGAACGCTGCGGTCCCCAAAACACTCCCGGGCGCCGTCGACTCGGCGCCGAAGTTGTGGGAAATTCCGAAGTCGATGAGCTTCGCAACCTCGCCGAAGGGGTCCAACGACTCGAGGAAGATGTTGCCGGGCTTCACGTCACAATGGACCACGCCTTTTGCGTGAGCCACGGCGAGGCCCGTGGCGATTTGCGCGCCAATGACAAGCAGCCTCTCGACGCCAATCGAGCGGTACCGCTTCAAGAACGCGAGCAGCGTCTCACCCTTGAGGTAGTCCATCACGAAGTAAGGCACGACTCGACCGCCGGAGAGCGTCACGCGTCCCAAGTCGAGGACGCGGCAAATGTGCGCGGACTTCAACATCACGAGCGTCTTCGCTTCACGATCGAAACGCCGCACCATGTCCGACCGCGCCGAGAGTTGCGGAGACAAGAACTTCACGACGCGGAACTCGTTCGTAATCGCGTGCTCGGCAAGAAACACGCTTCCCTGCCCGCCCTCCCCGAGCATTTCTTGGACGTACAGCCGACTGTCCGACAGGAACAAGCCGGACCGAATGTCGTTCGGGAGCTCTGGCTGGGTGCTTCTCAGCAGGGAAGGATGCATGCGTGCCTTTCAACCGCTCTCTCGACGGTGCCGAAGAAAACGTTGCCAAAATTCGACGACGACGCGTCCTTTTCTGCCCGACAGAGGTAACCCTTCAAGATCATTGAGCCCTGCGGAGGACTCGCTGCATCCTCGGGGCCATTTGGCCCGCATGGACCGCCCTTTTGGCGTTCCGGTCCGACCTTGGATGGCCGGCCAAATCCTTCGTCAGCTCGCCTGAAGGCTTCGACACTCACGATGTCCCCCAAATCCGGCCCGCTTGAAGGTCCCTGATCCGCTTCTCTAGCCGTGTACCACCTCGCCATGGCCACTTTTCTCGCAAAATCGCGCTCTACGCCGCGTGTTCAACGAGAGCGAAACGTTGTCGAAGGTCTCCTGAGCTGTGTCGAAGGTCTCCCAGGCGTTGTCGAAGGTCACTTCGACCTTCGAGTCCGCGCGAAGCGTGGGCAAACGCTCCCTCGACACGCGCTTGCCGCTTGGCGGCGCCTGACTCGTGCCACTCGCGAGCCAAAGGGATCGCGTCGCCGAACTTCACTGGGGATCCCCGAAGGACCGTAGAAATGAGAGCGGCCCGCGAGAGGAGGGGCTTCTCGCGGGCCTGGACGTTTCGTTTCTTTTGGCTCTCAGACGGGCTTGGGATCGTTGCCCGGCTTCTTGGCTTTGGCCGATTTTGGCGACCGGCGCTTACCAATGCCGATTCGAATCCGAAGGTCTCTGCGCTTGATCTGCACACGAGCCACCGTGATCCATTGCTGGAACCAGCTTCGAAGGGCGAGCAAGCGGGTGCGCCGTTCGTCGTCCTCAAATTCTTCGGCGAAGACGTCCGTGGCCTCACCGCCCTCGGCAATTCGCAACAGCCCCTCGAGACGGTCGAGCTCTGCCTGATCGAGCCCACGTTCGGCCAGGAGCGCGAGGGCTTCGTGGTCCGCTTTTCGAGTCTCCTTGCGTTCGGGTGCCGAACGAAGGGCCCGAATCCGAGTGAGGAACTTGGACCAGCCATTCACGGCATCGGTGCCGGTGGACGGGGCCAATTCGAAGAACACGAAGTCGTGTTGCACTCGAAAGTTATGGAAGAGGGTCGTCTTAGCGATCGCGAAATGTCCCTCGTCGAGGGCGTCGAGGGAGGCAACGGCGTCGGCAACTTTCTTGTCGGAGCTCTGAATCTTCTTCTTACGAAGCGCTTCTTCTTGAAACGGCGTGGGGTCGAGAACGGCGGAAAGTAGCTTTCGCCCTTCGGCGGCGGCAGCGGGCTTCCACCCGCGAAGGCCCATGCGGAAACGGATTTCGCCGTTCGCAGCGGTGCCGTTGAGGAGCTTCACTACGCGATCGGTGGTGCGCTCGAGCGTCGCCATCGACACGGTCTCTTGGGGCTCGAAGAGCTCTGAGTCATCGTCATCTTCTTCGTCGTCGACGACGGCGTCGTCAACCTCCTCGGGTTCTTGAGGAGCAGGCTTCTTCGTCTTCTTCGTAGCCATTGGCACTCTCCCTTATTGCTCTATGGGCGCCGACGAAGTTGCCACCGCCCCCGATGACGTGCAGGAGTCTTGATGATCTACTGCCCAAGATCGAGCGAAAAATGCGCAGCCCAGCGGCTTAAATTCACAATCTCAGTGAGGGAATCTGCCCCCGTCGTGCCATCCGTGGCGCGCCATCCGTGGCGTACTACGCCAAAAGTGGCGCGATCCGTTCAGTGGTCGCGACAGCGGAGGACCAGCAAGGTCCTGGCCCTCTAGGCGAAAACATTCGGAGTTTCCGAAGGGCGCGGGGTGGCCCCTTCGGTTTGGGCAAGATCAAACCTGAACGCCGAAGGCCTTGGCACGGCGTTCGCCAGGGCTGCGACGTCAGAAGTGTGAACGCTACGCCGAGCGAAAAAAACTTCGTCCAGTCGGCGAACCAGGCCGGTTGCAGAGGCCGTTGGACCTTCGCTCTACCCGATTGAAGGAGAAGGGTCGTAGACCATCCATCACAAAGGCTCACGATCTCGGAGAGATAGCGACTTCTTCAAAAAAATATGCGACCGCACGCAACACTTTCCGAGCAGCGGTCGAGAGAGGGGCACCCAGGAGGTTTCCCCCATGAAAATTCGATTCAACGCTTCGCTCCGTCTTCTCCTCGCTTCCTTCGTGACTGTCGCGTGCGGCGCTTCTTCCACCGCGTGCAGCGGCCCAAGCGATCCGCCGCCATTCGCGCTCGACCTCGAAGGCCAGCTCCAAGCCGACACCGGCGTAGAGTGGTCGCTGGAACGTGGCGCGACTCGGCAGGTGCACACGATGATGCCGGTCGAGCCCGTAAAGATTGGCAGCGGCCCGCCAGAGGAGCAGGCGAAGCGCTTCCTCACGAAGTACGCGGGCGGCGCGGTAGGAACGGTGAATCCCGATGCCCTTCGCGCCGAGCCCATCGACGCACCGGACCCCAACGGGCTCACAGTCGTCAGGATGAACCACGTCGTTCCAGGCACCGATCTCCCCGTGTTCGATCATGTTTCGACGGCCACGTTCAAGGCCTCGGGCGAGCTCGTGATTGCAGATGCGGACTTCGAGTCCGGTATCGACCAACTGGAGCGGACCCCAAGCGTATCGAAGGCCGACGCGATTCAGCGCGCCATGGCCTTCGCGGAAAACCAGTGCGGCGAGATGGGGGAGCAACCCACGGAGCCGGAAGGCGTCGTCCTTGGAGTCTCGGCGGACGGTGAGCAAACTCCGCACCTGGCCTATCGCGTGACTTCTTCGGCCGAATACGAACGGTGCCATTCTCCGACGATCACAGTAGACGCTCGAACGGGTGAGCTTTTGCGACTGTCCGATTCTTCCGCCGGACTCCTGGTCGACCGAGAAGCCAAAGGCGTGCACTACCACGCGAAGAAGAACGCCAGCGACACGAAGCCCCTTCGCTACTCCTTCGGCATGGTGGGCGGTGAGAGCAAGCGCATCTTGGACGTCCCGGCCATCGCCGGAACCAACGAGCCCTGGCTGCCGCGAATCGTGACAAAAGCGTACTCGTCGCCGGGCGTGGAAAAGGACATCGTGGCGAACGAGCTCGGTAATTGGGATCCGACCAGCAACAAGCCGGGAGCCGCTGTGGACGCTCACTACCACGCCACTCGCGCGTTCGATTTCTTCCGAGACTTTTTGAACCGGCGCGGCATCGACAAGGCTGGAACCGCGGACCTGCTCGTCATTGTCCACGACAATACATTGTCGGGCGGAATGAACGCATGGAAGTATCCGCGCTTCGGCGCCCGTCTTGGTGCCGGCTTCAAGCGTGGTGTGCTGGAAGTGATAAGCGTCGGCGATGGCAGCGCGGACTGGTACCCGGTGTCCTCCTACGACGTGATGGTTCATGAGCTGACACACGGGCTCACGCGCAACACGTCGGGCCTCATCTACGCGAACGAATCCGGGGCCCTGAACGAATCCTTCTCGGACGTCATGGCGGCGAGCGCGGAATACTGGATTCAAACGACGAAAGAGCCGCTGAAGATCGCGCCCAATCCGACGCGGATCGGTGAAAACGTGACGGCGAACGGGGCGGGCATTCGTGACCTCGTCGATCCGACCATTTTCGGGAACGCGGACCACTTCAGCGGACTCTTCAAGTGCCCCGCTGGCCAACTTCCCGACGGCTCGAATGACGCGTGCGGTGTTCACTCGAACTCAGGCATTCCGAACCGCGCGTGGAGCCTTCTCGCGCTCGGAGGAACGCACCCCCGCACGGGAATTCGCGTCGCTGGCATCGGCTGGGAGCGGGCGGGAAAGCTCTGGTTCAACACGCTTACCCGCATCAAGCCGGATTCCACGATGAAGGGCGCAGCTTCCGCGATGATTGCGAACGCCGCGTTTTATGGGCCGGACGCACTCATCGCAACGATCTGCGCCTGGCACGCAGTCGGGGTCGGCGATTTCAAGGTCACCGGATTCTCTTCGGACATGTGCGCCCGAGTGGCCGCGGCGACTCCGAAACTGAGCGGTGCGACCTGCAGCGGAGTCGCATTCGGCTACGTGTGCCACGGCAGCGCCCCGAATTCCGCCTACGTTTGCGTGAACGGAAGCATCGCGAGTGGCGTCAATTGCCTCGACACGTCCAAGCGCTGCAAAAAGCGCGCGACCGACGACTGGTCTGCGTCGTACGACGTGGTGAACGGTCTCGCCTGCGAGTGAGCTAAATTTAGTCCGATAAATTTGGCGGGCCGCCTGACTGTGAGACATTCAGGCGGCCCGTCGTCCTTCAAGCCAGCCAAAACATCCCATGCGCTTCCGAATCTCGTTCCTCGCCCTCCTGCCTCTCCTCGCATGCCACAAGGAACCCGCGCCCGTCGTTCCCATCGTGGAATCCTCCGATGCAAGCGCGGACCAGGCGGTACGCCTCTGGCGGTCCATATCCACCGAGCGCCACATCCTATCCCGCGAGGAATTCGATCGACGTATCACGCTCGTCGGAAAGCCCACGATGCGGAGCCCGGTCGAGCAGTGCTTCGATTCGTACGTCCTCGTCGACTGGGCCTACATTAAGCGAAGCGAGTGCTACGAAACGTACTTCGGACGAGTACGCTCGTTCAAGTTCGGTGGCCCGATGCCAAAGGAAACGAAGCTTGTCGTTCGCAGCAAGGCGGACATGGTGGAACGACTACGCACCGCCGGAACGGAGCACGATGTGCGGTCGGCCGAGTTTCTCGTCGAACAAGCGGGCGGTCGCGTGATGATGACCACCGAGAACATCTTCGATACCGGCAACATCACGATTTCACTCAAGACGGGAGTCGCTTCGATGGACCAGGTCTGCGCGCGTAGCCTTATGGGGTGCGCGCCCGTCCGAGACCACTAGTCGCCCGTCGCCTCGGCGCGGCCGCTGTTCTCGCGAAGGTCATCGAAGGAGCCCGCTTCACGGGCGCATCCTCGACCGATTTGGAGACGTCTACGAAGACTCCGATCCCGCTACCGGTCCACAACCGTTCCTCGTTCGGCACGTCAAAACGCTTCCACCCCTCGAAGTGGAACAGCTCGCCCTCGACGTAGCCCTCGCCTCCGAGGCACAAGAGGGTCCCGCCGCAGCAGCGCAGGGTGCGGACATCGGGAGCTCCGTGTACGAGGGGACTGCGCCCGGCGAGCGCGCGGGAGGCGTGCGCATCGACCTCGAGAGGCGTTCTGGACCGGCGAGCCAACGGGCGAAGGATTGGCTTCGGAGGAATGTGGAGCGCTGAAACGGAAGCTTTTCGCAATTTCATCGCGCGGCCACGCAACGAATCGGCACGCATCGTCGATAGCCGTGATGCTCATCGACCTTCATCGCCCCGCCCGATTCAGCGTTCCCCAGCTCAGCTCCATCGCCGAGCGCCTGCGCCGTCCGCGTGGCGGAAACACCGCCGCGCTCTCGGTTCTCGACGGGCGCCGCTCGCGATTCGTCGAGGCGTTCGACCGGATGGCGACGGCCTATGAACTGAGGTGCACACGAACGCCTCGCGAGCCAGGAAACGCGCACCAAGCAGTCGGTCGCGCATTTCGCGAGGTGTATCGTGCCCTGGACGCGCTGCGCCGCCTCCCGCCTAGCTACCCCCACGCAGAGGTCGCGCGCGAGCTCCTTTTGGCACACTTTCCGGACGGGCTCGCGTTCACGCAGAAACCAATGACCGACTTGGCCCCCGTCGCGAACGACAGGGTTCAGTCGATGCTGGTCGATCCGCGAACCTACGCCATCGAGCACGATGTTGCTTGTTTGGTGCACAAGGTCCGTGCCGCCCTAGAGAGATCCGACGCGCCGTCCGAGCCGCCGCCATCGTTGAACCTCGCCGCGCTCCTTCGGGAGGCCAATACTGCGCTGCACGCCTTCGCGCGCCTCGTCGAAGAGCTTGCCGGGATCGAGCTCGAGCACGACCAAGCGAGCGCACTCCTTCACCAGGTGAACGCGCCCGACACCGAGGACCTCTCGGTCCCTATCGCCCGATAGGCAGCCCCGCATACCGACCTCGACTTTCGTATGGCGCGATAAACAGGAAGCCTTTCGCAGAGTCTCTTGGAATGGCACACCGGGTGGGCGCTGCAGTCTTGCCGCGCATTCCCCACCAAGGAACGGCCATGTCGAAGTCTCGCTGGGTTCGGATCTGCTCTGCCGTCA
>JAYUKI010001214.1:0-8051 GCA_043764595.1 Myxococcales bacterium
TGCCCACGACTCCGAGGTCTTCGAGGCCTCCGAGCAACTCAAGCTCTTTTCTTCCACCCCGCCGGTGAGCGAGCTTCGCGTCCGCACACACGGCCAAGGGGGGCTTGCCCTCGACGCACGTGCTCTGGAAGCCCCCGCTCCAGTGCCAGCGCCGGTGCCGTGTCTTCGTGTCTTCACGGACGACGTCGTGACGCACCGCACGGCAGGCCTGTCTTCGGCGTTCGAAACCACGAGGATGCCACTTTTGGCGCTCTCCTTCGACTACGCCGGAATGGTCGTTCCCGCGTTGACGGACGAGGACGACGACGCTTGTGGCGTAGTCCGCGACCGCCGCGCCGAGCTCCGCGCCCGCAGGCTCATCGAAGGGTTTGGAGCGCTCGACCTCTCTTGTCTCGACGCGCTGGCTGCCGCGCCGGGCGTCCAGGCGGACTACGTGATTGCCTGCGAAGGCACCGCGTCCGACTATTGCACCTTCCAAAGTGCGGTCGTGCCGCAGCTTCGGCGCCTAGGATTTCGCGTCACCGTGGATGCCGCCCACGAGTGGAAGACCCTCGAGCCCGAACCCCGATGGTACGCGGACATCGAGGAGATGGAAAAAAAGGAGCGCGATCCGAACCGGGAAGACTGGTTTGGCGTCGAGCTCGGCATCGAGCTCGGTGGTCAACGCGTGCCGCTCTTGCCCGCGCTCTTGGACCTCCTCGAAAAGTCCGCCAATGGCGACGGCCTCTTCGACCTCGCCCGTCGCGCCGGAAAGTGCGTGGCCGTGCCCGTCAAAGAGCACGTCTACCTTTCCTTACCCACCGAGCGATTGCGCAGCATCCTGCGTGTCTTGGCCGAGCTCTACAACGGCAAGCCCCTCGAGCGCGGCGTCCTGCCCATTCCCGGCGCGAAGCTCGGGGCACTCGAACGGCTCGACGAGGTCTTCCAGAACGAAGAGGACGCGGAGCTCAGGTTCACGGGCGGCGCCCGCGAAGCGTGGCGCGACGCGAGCGCGCTCGGCGAGCCTGCCCCGGTCGAGCAACCCGACGGGCTTCGCGCGACGTTGCGGCCCTATCAAATGCAGGGGCTCGCGTGGCTCCAGCACCTCGTCGACCGCGGCGTCGGTGGCGTGCTCGCCGACGACATGGGTCTCGGAAAGACGCTCCAGACCATCGCGCACCTCGCTCTCATGAAGCAGCGAGGTCTCCTCACGAGCCCCGCCATCATCGTCGCGCCGACGAGCCTGGTAAACAACTGGGCGCGCGAGACGAGCAAGTTTGCCCCGCGCCTGCGCGTGCTGTCGATTCACGGCCCCGATCGGGCCCCTTGTTACGAGAAGATCGACACCGCCGACGTCGTGGTCACGAGCTACCCGGTCGTGATCCGGGATGAAGAGAAGCTCGCCGAGTTCTCGTTCTCGATCCTCGTCCTCGACGAGGCGCAGACCATCAAGAACGACAAGAGCCGAGCCCACGGCGCCGTCCGTGGCGTCCGCGCGGAGCATAGGCTCTGCCTTTCCGGAACGCCGGTCGAGAACCACTTGGGCGAGCTCTGGGCGCTCTCGGACTTCTTGAACCCAGGCCTGCTCGGCGACGAGCTTCACTTCTCGCGCTTCTACCGCTTCCCGATCGAGAAGCAGCGCAACGCCGAGCGGCTCGCGACACTTCGCGAAATCCTTGCACCCTACATTCTCCGGCGCACCAAGGCCGAGGTTGCAAAAGAGCTCCCGCCAAAGACCGAGCTCCACCGTCCGATCGATCTCCGAGGCGACCAGCGCGAGCTCTACGAGAGCATTCGCGTGGCCGCGCACGCCGAAGTCCGCAAAATCATCAAAAAGAAGGGCCTTTCAGCCTCTACGATTCCAATCTTGGGCGCGCTCACCAAGCTCCGTCAGGTGTGCTGCGATCCTCGCCTCGTGAACATGTCGGGATCGACCGTGAAAGAGTCGGCCAAGCTCCGTGTGTTCGAGGACCTCACGAACCAGCTTCTGGCCGACGGCCATCGTGTGCTCGTTTTCTCGCAGTTCACGACGATGATTGGGCTCCTCGAGGACTCGCTCCGCGCACGAAAAATTGCGTTCACGACGCTCACGGGCAACACCCAGGATCGGCCGACCGCGATCGGACGGTTCGAAAAGGGCGAGGTCGATGTCTTCCTGATCAGCTTGCGTGCCGGCGGCACCGGGCTCACCCTCACGGGCGCCGACATGGTCATTCACTACGATCCGTGGTGGAACCCGGCCGTGCAGGCTCAGGCTACCGACCGGGCGTACCGCATCGGTCAGTCACGGCCCGTGTTCGTGCATCACTTGTATGTCGCAGGCAGTGTCGAAGAGCGAATGCTCCGGCTGCAGCGCAAGAAGCGCATCGTGGCCGACGCGATTCTCGGCGAAGGCGAGGGTGGTGCGGCCCTCACCGAGGACGACGTCGAGCTGCTTTTCGCCCCTCTTGGCGTGCGCTGAATCTGCGCGCGGCCAATTCCCTGCGCTTCGCGCAAGGGTTGCGTCTGCCGTAGGCCACTTCGGACTGCGTTGCGCGACTCCACCCGTTGTTCAAGGGGGTCGGGTCGTTTTGCCGAAGTTTCGCGAGTGGCACTCGACCTGCAATGAGCAGTTCGACGCTCCGACCCACTCCGCGACGGCTTTCGTCGCCTCTTTTGGTCGGAACGCCGGAGAAACTTATGGGCGCGGCTCTCGACTCGAACGGCCTTTCCCTCTACCGGCGCAACCTGGCTTCGACGCAACCTCTCACGCGCGAAGTCGAGCACGACATGGCCATTCGCTATCGTGCGGGGGACAAACGCGCGGGCGACAAGCTCGTCGTTGCTTGCCTTCCTTTCGTGATCTCGATCGCTCTCGAATACAGGCGCTGGGGTGTCCCCATGGAGGACATCGTCCAGGTCGGAAACATAGGGCTCCTTCGCGCGGCGTCGAAGTTCGATCCGGACAAGGAATGCCGCCTCGCCACGTACGCGGCCTACTGGATTCGCGCTGAAATTCGCGAGTTCGTGGTTCGCTCGTTCCGCGTCGTCCGCGTAGGAACCACGAAAGGCGAGCGTCGCGCACTCCGTGCCTATCGCACGAGCAAAGACACGTCGACCAAGGCTCTCGCCGAAGCGTCGGGTCTCTCCGAGGAACGGATCGAGAAGCTCTTGCCGATCCTTGCGGGCCGCGAGGCGAGCCTCGACGCCACGATCGACGACCAGCCCTCGATGGTCGAACGCATGTGCTCGACCGACCCTTCACCTGAAGAAGAGGCGTCTTCGAGCGAATCTCGCGAACGCGCGCGCGGCCTGGTGAACAGCGCCCTGCGCACCCTGAGCGATCGCGAAAAGCTCATCGTTTGCGAACGAATCATGACCGACGATCCCCCGACGCTCCAGGCCTTGGGCGACCGACTCGGCGTGTCCAAAGAGCGTGTTCGTCAGCTCGAAGAGCGCGCCCGTGTGAAGCTCCGACGCGAGCTCGGCGGCATGGCGGCCGGCTTCTAGGCGGCGATTCCCGACTTTGCCGCGGGCCGGCGCTCGAGGCGAGCCATTGGTCTCGACGAGGAAAGTCCTCGCGCGCATGATGGGGTCGAGGTTCAGATGTTCGAGCTCGTTCTCTCAAGTCCTGGCCGAAATGCGCTCGGCACGCGTCTCATGGAATCGGTCCTCGCGAAGTTGGACGAAGCGGGCGGCGCCCCCGTGCTCTTGACCGGCGAGGGGCCTGCATTCTCCGCCGGCCTCGACTTGAAGGAGGTGGCTGCCCTGGACCTGCCAGGCGCCGAAGCCTTCCTCGGCGTGCTCGAGCGCATGGTCGACAAGCTCTACCGATATCCTGGACCGACCGTAGCTCTCGTCAATGGTCACGCGATCGCAGGCGGCTGTGTATTGGCGTTGGCATGCGATGCCCGCGTGGCCAACACGAGCTTATCCGCTCGACTGGGCCTCAACGAGGTGGCGCTCGGTCTGCAGTTTCCGCCGTCGATTCTCGACCTCGTGAGACGGCGTGTGCCTCCCCAGCATCTCGAGACCGTCGTGCTGGGAGCCGCGCTTCATCTGCCCGAAGAAGCCAAACAGCTAGGCCTCTTGGACTCCGTGGTCGGTGATGCGCGAGCCCATGCTTTGGCCATGGTCCAGGCGCTTGGTGCGCATCCCCCGGCCGCCTACGCCGCCGCAAAACGTGCGCTGCGCCCTGCGCTCGCCGGTCGACCGGACGAGGTTCGTGCGTTTCGTGAAGAAGGCATGGCGAGCTGGGTTTCTCCAGAGCTCAAGGCCACGATCGCGCGCATGTTCGATCGCCGCTAGGGTCACCGTACTTTGGGCTACGGCCGAAAGAAAAAGAACACGACCGCCGCCCAATCCGCCCGCACCCCACGAGCGTAACCGAGGGTGGAGTGGCTGGCGTTTTCGACGGTTCCATCCGCTCGAACGTAGCCAATCGTGGAATGGGACGAGCTCTCCACCGTTCCATCCGAACGAATGTAACCGACAGTCGAATGGCTGGCGTTTTCGACGGTTCCGCCGCGCAAGTAGCCAATTGTAGAGTGGCTCGAGCTCTCGATCGTTCCATCGGACCGAATGTACCCTCTCGTCCGATGGCTTGCGTCTTCGATGGTTCCATCCGTGTGGATGTAGCCGCTGGTCGAATGGTTGCTCGATTCGATGGTCTCGGCAGAAGCCACCGACGAAACGGACAGCGTGAGACCGAGAGCAAGGAGGAAGGGGCGAGCGCGCATCGTAGGGGAATGTAAGACGAGGCTCTTGGCCAGGGATTCAACCTGTGGAAGTGCGGCGATGTCCGTCTTCGCGTGAATCGAAGACCGGTGGTACGGTCTCACGGTCGTTCCTATCGCCCGCCCACGAGGCGCGCACACCGTGGAGGCCGTCCCGTGAATTCCTTCCGCTCACTTTCCTTGTCGCTCGTCGCTTTGTCGGCCTTGTCGCTCTCCAATGTGGGCTGTCCCGCATCCGGCGCGCAGCAGCAGCAGCCTCCGCAATATGCCCAACAAGGTCCGGGATATCCGCAAGGGCAGCCTGGTGGATATCCACAGGGGCAGCCCGGTGGATATCCGCAGGGGCAGCCCGGTGGATATCCGCAGGGGCAGCCGGCTCCCGGCTATCCTCCTGGCTATCAACCCGCGCCAGGCCAGCCGCAGCAACCGTACCCGCAACCGGGTGGCTATCCCGCGCCCGGTCAGCCTGCGCCTGCGCCCGGTCAGCCTGCGCCTGCGCCCGGTCAACCTGCACCCGCACCCGGTCAGCCCGCACCCGGTGGCATACCTGGCCTGCCATTTCCGATTCCCGGTTTCCCGGCCCCGGCCCCAGCAAGTGGTGGCGGTGGCGGAACGGGCGGCTCGGCCACGCTCATCGATCCGAACTTCGCTGCGGCCGCCACCGTTCCGCTCGCGGCATTCGCCAACAGCGAGGCTCCGGGCATGCAGAAGGAAGGCGCACTCGTGGCGGCCAACTTCCAGCAGGGCCAGACTCTAGAGCATGAAATGACCATTCAACCGGGCAAGTGCTACACCGTAGTATCGGTCGGCGTGGGCATTCAGGAAGTGGACATTACGATGGTCGCGGTGACCCCGATTCCGGGACAGAATCCGCAGCTCGGAAAGGACACCACCAGCGGCGCGCAAGCGTCGCTTGGCGGCAGGGGTAACTGCATAAAGCTCGCGGTGATTCCGTTCCCCGTCCAGGCCAAGTACGTCATCACGGCGACGCGAGGCGCCGGCATGGCGGCGGCGCAGCTCTACGTCAAGTAAAACGGTCGGCGAAACGGTCGGGGAAACTGAGGCGGCGTTCTCCGGAGCGCCGCCTCGTTTCGTTCAGCCACTGGACGGCTGTCTGGTTCGGCGAACGAGCGAGCTCGCGCCATCGGGAGTATCCATTCGATATTATTCGCTATTGTGTCGTTCGGCGCCTCGGCGCCTCGTCGGTCGAGCTCGTGAAACACCAATTCGGCAGCAAGGTGCTCTCGAGCGCACTTTGAGATAGGCTGCGCCGCTATGCAGCTTCGCCTCGGCCGTGGTGTCGAAACCGCTCTCCACAAGACCGCAAGCTACCTTTGGCCTTGGGTTCAACGTCTGAACGAGCAGCTCGAGCGCCCTGCCGCGCATCCGAAATGGGCTCCTGCGCCTCTTTTGAAGCGTCGAGAGCGAAGCTTCCCCACCTTCGGATTCCCACGCGAGACCGACTCCCTTTGTCCGCGTTGTGTGAAAGAAGTGCGTGATGCCGTGCTCTCGGGCCAGCGTGAGCTGTCGTCGTTGGTCACGGACAACCCAGGCGAGATTCGCGCGAGCATCGTCGAGGAGGACGGTCAGGTTCTCATGCGCAAGACGTGCCCGACGCACGGTACGTTCGAGGACGTCATGGCCGTGGACTCGGCCTTCTTGAAGCGCATCGAGAAGCTCTATCCCGGTCGGGACTACCTCGCTCCGCTCACGAAGCTCCGCGACCACGGCACGGCGAGCATCCAATACGGCCGCGGCAGCGTGCTCGTCGTGGACCTCACGAACCGCTGCAACATGATGTGCGATCCGTGCTTCATGGACGCGAACCAGGTCGGCTTCGTGCACGAGCTCTCGTGGGAAGAAGTGACCAAGATCCTCGACGACTCGATCGAAGTGAAGCCGCGTCGCCAGATGAGCATTCAGTTCTCCGGCGGCGAGCCGACCCTCTCCCCTCACTTCTTGCCGGCGATCGAATACGCACGAAAGAAAGGCTATTTCGCGGTCCAAGTGGCCACGAACGGCATCCGCTTCGCGCAAGAGCCCGAGTTCGCGAAGAAGGCCAAAGAGGCTGGCCTTCGCATGGCCTACCTTCAGTTCGACGGCATCGGCAACGAGGCCAACTCGCATCGTAAGGTCGGAAACCTCTACGACGTGAAGCTCCGTGCGATCGAGAATCTCCACGCGGCCGGAATCGACGTGATCCTGGTGGTCACCGTCGTGAATGGGGTCAACAACGAGCAGGTCGGCAAGATCATCGATTTTGCGATCGACAATGCCGACAAGATCACCGTCGTCAGCTTCCAGCCCGTGAGCTTTACCGGACGTGACGAAGACGTCGACGACGAGACCCGGAAAAAGCAGCGGTACACTCTCAGCCACCTGGCGCGTGACGTGAAGGACCAGTGCGGTTTCTCGGAGCCTCTACGCGACTGGTTCCCGCTCTCGGCCATGGGGCCTTTCAGCGACCTCACCGATACGCTCCTTGGCGATCACGCCGATTGGGGCTCGATGAAGTGCGGCTGCCACCCCAATTGTGGAATTGGCACCATTCTCTTCGTGAACAAGCGAACGAAGCAGTGTGTGCCACTGACGCAGTTCTTGGACCTCGAGCAGCTTCTCCTCGACGTCCAAGAAATCACTGACGCCGCACAAGGCCGCGCCGTGACGGTGGCCGAGCTCGTCCTCGCGTTGATGAAGAACTACGATCCGACGAAAGCCCCCGAGGGCTTCGATTTCCAGACGCTCGTGAAGCAGTTCATGAGTCAGACCGGTGCGCGCGGCAAGAAGGTCGGAGAGTTCGAAAGCGACGCGAGCGAGTTCGAGTGGCGTGTGCTTTTCGTGGCCGGAATGTGGTTCCAAGACCTCTTCAACTACGACTTCCGCCGCACCGAAATGTGCATCATTCCGTATGGCACGCAGCTCGGCGAAATCAGCTTCTGTGCGTACAACACCGGAGTTGGCTGGCGAAACATCGTCGAGAAGATGAAGGCGAATGCCACGGTCGGCGACTGGTACAAGGAGCACGGCCGACACCCGGTCTACGCCAAGAACCAGGCGTTGCCCCTTCCTCCGTCGCTCGGAACCATCGTGAATCCAGAGGGCACGCCCGAAGGAAAACGCCGCGTGTCGCTCCGCATTCTCGAAGCGCGCTGACGCTCGTTTCCGTTCGAGGGGCGCAGCCCCTCGAGCTCCTGCGAGATGCCGGGCCTGAGAGTCCTCGACTTGTCGGTCTAGTTCGAGGGGCGCAGCCCCTCGAGCACCTGCGAGCGAACGGGCCTGAGAGTCCTCGACTTCTCCGCTTCGCTACGAAGTCTGCGGGGGTCTCGACCTCGCAGACTCGGCCTCGACCCGGCCCGA
>JAYUKI010001215.1:0-2390 GCA_043764595.1 Myxococcales bacterium
ATCTTGCGCGAGCTCCGGCAAGATGCGCTTCAGGGCGACGATCTTCTCGAATCCATGCGGGCCACGGCGCCGTGCGACGTAGACCTCGGCCATCCCACCGGCCGCGACGCGCTCGATGAGCGTGTACGGTCCGAGCGCGGACGGGAGGAGTGAATCGGTCATCGGTGTCGCATGGTACGCGAAGTCTCGACCCCCGGGAAAATCGCCGATACCTTCGCGCAAATGTGTACTTTGCGTGGAAAGCTGCGGTCCCGGCCAACGAACCCGAACGGCGCCCCGTCCCGATGACCCTTTCGGCCGTCGTGGTCGTCGACAAGCCCCGCGGAATGACCAGCCATGACGTGGTCTCGCGTGCGCGGCGTGCCCTGCGCACGAAGGACATCGGGCACGCCGGGACTCTCGACCCCATGGCCACGGGCGTCCTTGTGCTCGGGGTCGGTCAAGGTACGAAGCTTCTCACCTTCCTGTCCGCGGAGGACAAGGTGTACGAGGCCACCGTCGCCCTCGGGGAGACGACCGAGACGCTCGACGCGGATGGCCACACGTGGACCAAAGCCGAGGTGCCCCACGCGACACTCGAGGCGCTCCGTGGCGTGGAGCGCGACCCTAGGGCCGTTCCGGCACTGATCGCGGCCGCGATCGCGGCGGAACTGGCTCGAACGGAGCAGATTCCTCCCGCATATTCGGCGATCCACACGGGTGGCGAGCGGGCCCACGAGCTTGCGCGAAAAGGCGTCAACGTCCACCTTCCGCCCCGCCCAGTCGCGGTCCACGAGCTCCGCGTGACCTCGGCGAGCGCGTCGATCCCGTGTTTGACCCTGCGCGTGCGCGCGGACAAGGGCTACTACGTGCGGTCTCTCGGACGCGACCTTGGTGAAGCACTGGGGACCGTGGCCCACCTCTCGGCGCTTCGCCGCGTCCGCTCGGGATCGTTCGACGTCGCCGATGCGTGCACCTTGGCCTCGCTTTCGGAGACCGGACCTCGCCACCCGAACCTGCTCGGCCTGGCGAAGGCCGCCTGCCTCGCCCTACCCTCCGTCACGCTGGACGAATCGGCCGTCGTGGAGGCACGGCACGGCAAGCTCGTGCATCATGCAGGCATTTCCGGCGGTCCGGAGGGTCCCGTGGCATGGCTCGGGCCCTCCGGTGATCTCGTGGCGATTGGTGCGAAAATTCCCTCCGGCGAAGGAAGAGTCGTGCGCGGATTCTCGCCTACCGACTGAGCGTTACTTCTTCTTCGGCGCGGGTCCGGGCTTCGGCGCGGGTCCGCCACCTTTTTGCTTCTCTTTCGCGAGCTTGATGCGCTCCTCGGCCATTTTCCGAAGCGGTCCGTCGGGCTCGAGCTTGAGGTAGGTCTCGTACGCCGTAACGACCTCTTTCCACTTGCCCGCTTCGGCGTAGCGGCCACCGAGGTAGAAATAGGCGGGGCCGTATTTCGGCTCTTTCGCCACCGCGGCTTCGAGATCCGCGAGCGCGCCGGGCTTGTCTTGTGCGCCGAGCTTGCACAGCGCTCGGTAGGTCCGAAGCTCCGCGGCCTCCTTTTTGGCGATCGTTCCGTCGAGCACCCGAACACAATCGGCAAATGCACCGACGTTTTTCAGCTCGAAGCCGACCGAAGCGAGGACCCCGACATCCCCGTTCGCGAGCTTTTCCGCCTGGAGGAATTGCTCCTTCGCGGCGTCGGCCTTTTTCCACTTTCCGAGCCACTGCCCGTAGGTAAGGTGGCCGATTGGGTCCTTCGGGGAGAGCTTGACGGCCTCGGCCAGCGCGACCGTCGCTCCGGCTTCGTCGCCTTTTGATGCGAGCGAAACTCCGAGGTTTTGCTTGAGCGCCGCGCTTTGAGAGTGTTTCTCGACGGCGGACTTGCACACCTCGACGGCCTCGTCGAACTTGCCGGAGTCGAGAAGGAGCGCCGAGAGGTTCAGCGACGCGACCTCGTGGCCGGCCTGCGTGGAAAGCGCCGCTCGGTAGTGTTTTTCAGCCGCGGCCTTGTCGGTCTTTTCGACCAGGGCGCCCAGGTAGGCGTGGGCGTCCGCGTCGTTCGCATCCTTGACGAGAGCGGCCTCGAAGGCCGCGCGCGCGGCGGGCTCGTTTCCTTGTTCGACGGCCGCTTTTCCACGCACCACGTCCGGACTCGGCTCCTTGGCCTTTTGCACCGGATCCGTGGCCGGCCCGCCGAGCTTCATCGACGGCGGCAACGTGGGGGGGGATTTGGGCGGCTCGGAGATCGGCTCCGGCCCACCACAGCCAAACAGGATTGCCGCGAACGACGATGCCACCACGATGCTCGATCGAAAACCGTTGCTCATTGTGCCTCCTCCGAGACCGCGTGCACGAGACGCTCCCGAATCTCCTTGAACCGTTCGCCCGGCACCACCTTGGAGCCGTCG
>JAYUKI010001216.1:0-2389 GCA_043764595.1 Myxococcales bacterium
TCAGCTCGCGGTCATTCGCGCGGAGTATCCGCCGCTCACGGAGGCGCAGTCCACCGCGCTCTTCGAAGCCCACGACGCCGTCGCGTGCATGAAGCGGGCTGACGCGACGCGCGCGAGCGACGTCTTCCGAACCGCGATGAGCTGGGCGCGAAACATCGCCGGCATGGCGGGCAAAGAAGGCATCAGCCGCGCGCGAGGCCGTTGGTTCCTCGACTGCCTCACCGCGGTGGGGCACTTGCTCGCCGGCAAGCAGACCAGCGTGAATCCCTCCGGTGAAGCCTCGTACGACGACGTCGTGAAGAGCACCAGCAAGCTCCTGAAGCGCACCAAGCGGAAGCTCGGCAACGCGATTGGCTCGCACGCGCAGCGGCTGCAGGCGCTGAAGGACGCCACTCGGTCCCAGGGCGACACGGGACACGCGGTCGTCTTTCGGCTCACGGCCAAGCTGATTACGGATTTGCAGCCGCAGATCGGGCCGGCGCTCGAGGTCGACGGCATCGGCGCCCACACGGCGAAAAAACTCGAAGACGCAGCCACCGCGATCGAAGCGGCGACCGCGAGGCGCCCGGCCGCGAAGAAGGGTGACAAGGACGGGCCCGCACTCAACGAGGCCGAGGGCAGGCTGCTGTTCGCGATGCGCGCGCTTTGGAACGACGTCAAGGACGCACGAGAGGACTCCGAGTCCGAGATTCAGCTCTTTACGTCTCCGGCGATCCTGCGCGGGCTTCGGCTCCGGAAGACGCGCTCCAAGGGCGGCGCCGAGGAGGAGCCGGGGGAGGACGAGGACATCGACGACGAGGAGCTCGAGGACGAGGAGCCGGAGGAGGAGGACGAGGACGGCGCTCCCGCCAACAAGTAGGGCGTCCCTCCGAAGTGAGCGAGAGCAAGACTCCCACGGCCTGACACAAACCGAGGCTCGTGAACGAGAAGGTCGCTCGTATCGAGCGGCCGTCTTTTTCGCGCCTGCCCAACAGGCTTCGCGGAAGGCAACGTAGCGTAGCGGAACGGCCAGCCCTGACCGCCGAGCGTTGCGGCGCGAGGCTCGAGATCTCCGGGACGCGCTCTGCACGACAGAAGAACCTTCCTCGGTGCCTACCGAGAGGCGATGCAGAAGGGCTCGACCACGGGTGCGTCGTGCTGGGTGCGTCGTACTGACGGGGATCGGACGACCTCGGCCTGGTGCTCGGGCCTAAAACTTCGAGGAGAGGTCGCGTTTCTCCTGCGCGCTATCCGAACTTCCGAGCCAAACTCCCCACACGCTCTTCATCGCAGGGAGGCCGGTCACTTGTGTCGTGCCCATCTTCTCGATGCTCAGGGTCGTGATTTTCGTTGCGGGCGAGTAGGCCACAACGATGCGACCGTGCGCCGCAATGGCTTGGCCCGAGCATGCCGCCAAGAGGGAATCTGCGGCCGTGCGTGACATTCCGTTTCGGAGGAGGCCGACCCTCAGTTGCGTTTTGAACACATCGCAGCGGAGCGGGCGGGCTGGGATGATTCGGAAACGCTTCGGCACGTCGGCGTCGACGAGAGCCGTCGCGGACTTCGCGCTCGGCCGGGACTTCACCTCATGCACTACGGTGTAGTCGACGCCGGAAGGCCCTTTCCGGACGATGATCCCCGTCTGGACATAGTCCGGCTCTGGCGAGCCAGCCGACGCGAGAGCAGGCACCAACGCCATGCATGCCCCAAGAGTCAACGGCTTCCACGAACGAACCAGAGACGCTCGAAATGAGAACATGGCATACCTCCGAAAGTCATCCCGCCGCGAAAGTGAACCGTCGCGTCCCATCGAATCACAACCCGCTCGGAACCGTGGGCGCGCCTGTTGGCCTTGGAAGGCGCACCATCCCGACGATCAGCCCAGCGCCAGGCCCTGTTAGGGTGTTCGTGGTCGCGAACCAGACGTCCGTATTGTTTACCCACATCGACCCGACGAACGGGGCCTCCGTTTCGCCAGTCAGCTCCCACGCCATTCCATCCGAAAGGCGCACGACCCGCGCGCCGGTGACGGAATAGGCGTAAACGAATACGCCTGCGTTTGCTACACCGTCGTAGTCCGTCGGGAGACGTGCGACGGCCCGCCGCTGCAACGTGGCGCCATCCGTGGTGAAGGGTGCAGTGTACAAGATGATCGATCCGCCGGCGCGAGCCTTCTCCATCCAAACCAGCGCGTCGTTGTTGGCACGGTCCAGCTTCAGCCCAACGACGTCGTTCCCAGGTAGCGGCTGCACAACGGTTCGATGCCCGCCTTCGAGGGGCATGAAGTCGACCGTCGACGGGTTCGTAGCCACGAGGGCGAAGTAGCCCCCAACGCTCGGCAATGGGCGTTCGGTCTCGAGCGTGTAGTTCGGAGTAGCCTTGACGAGCGTTTGGTCCGCGAACCGAAACG
>JAYUKI010001217.1:0-8026 GCA_043764595.1 Myxococcales bacterium
CGAGCGACGCCGAGAGCCCGCCTCCTTCCACTTGTGCTGGCACAGCGAAGCTCGACACCGCGTTCGACGTCGATTCGAGTGGGCCGGATGGCCAGATTCACGCGTACGCCGCGCCCGCGGGCGATGGATTCTTCGTCGTCTACAATCGCCCGCTGGAGGGCTCGAGCTCCCAAGCGTTTTCAGTATATGCGACCAAGCTCGGGTGCGACGGTCGGGTCGTGGTGCCGCCGGTGCGGGTGAGCGACAGCTCGGACAACGAGATCGACCCCGCTGCGGTGTGGGACGGAACGAAGCTCTTGGTGGTCTGGTCGGCCGATACCGGAAAAGCGCCTACGAACTTGGAGCTTCGCGCCCGCACGCTGTCCGCCGATGGAAAGCCCACGGGACCTGTTCGAACGCTCGCGCTCCAGCGCAAAGGCAAGCCGAACGTGGGCAATGCGTGGATGCCAGCGCTCGCCTCCGTCCCGAAAGGCGCTGGCTCATTTTTGGCAGGAGCATGGGGAAATGACGACGCTCCGGCGTTTCAAGCGTTCGTCCAAAAGCTCGACCCGAATGGCGTCTTGATCGGTGACGCCGAAGACGTCGCGCTGGCTCCAAAAAGCACCCAGGGCGCGCCGAGTGTCGTGGTCGACGAAAGTGGAAAGCGCTTCGTGGCGTGGTCGGAAGAGGCGAACGTGGGCGATACTCCGGCGAGCGCGTGGGCTGGCGAGGGGGCTCCCGAAGAGGTCATTCCCGGGGGAGGAGCTCCGTCGCTCGCGAGCGATGTTTCGGGAACCTGGCTCACCGCACGGGGGGCCGTCGTAGAGCTCGGCACCAAAGCGCGCGGGAAGCTGCCCGCGACGTTTTCGCAGCCGGCGATCGCGGCGGATGCGAACGGAGCCGCGGTGTTGGCGTACGTGGGAACGTCGGGCCGCGCGCCGCTTCACGCGGTCCGCGTCTCGAAGGGCGGCGAGGTGGGACCGGAGATCGATCTCGGGGTTCCTGGAGCCGCGGCCTATCCGCTGCACGTCGCAAAGGTGAGCACCGGAACGTTCTTGGTGGCGTACCAAGAGGGTGCAGGAACGAAGCTCCGCGCCAAAGCCCGGTACTTCGAGGCCAAATAGGTCCAAGCTGAGCCTGGATTCATGTCTGCCGGCGGATCTCCGGCGGCAGAGCGAAATCCAGGCTGAGCCACATTGGCGTCCCGGCGGCGTGTTTTCCTTCTTGCCCTCGGCGTCGAGGAAAGCCACTGTCGCGCCATGTCATTGGCATCGTTGATCATGGGGCGCCGCGGCGCGAGCGGGTTCGGCTACGCGTCCACGGCAGAAGAGGTGACGTCGGGAATCGACCTCCGCGGTCGGACGATTCTGATCACCGGTGTCGGGTCGGGTCTCGGCCAGGAGAGCGCGCGGGTCCTCTCCATGCGAGGCGCTCGAATCGTCGCAGCGGCGCGCACGCGTGAAAAGGCTGCAGACGCGTGCCGTGGATTCGCTGGCGACCCCGTGCCCGTGGCGTGCGAGCTCTCGGACCCGGCTTCGGTTCGTGCGTGTGTCGCGGAAGTGAAGGGCCTCGGCATTCCGCTCGACGTCCTTCTCTGCAACGCAGGAATCATGGCACTCCCGAAGCGCGAGCTTTTGCACGGGCAAGAGCTTCAGTTCTTCACGAACCACGTGGGGCACTTCATGTTGGTCACGGGCCTTCTCGACGCCTTATCGGAAGAGGCCCGTATCGTCATGCTGTCGAGCTCGGCCCACACCATGGCGCCGCGCTCGGGCATCCAGTTTGACGATTTGAGCTTCGCGTCGAACTATGCGCCGTGGACCGCGTATGGTCAGTCGAAGCTCGCGAATCTGCTCTTTGCGCGCTCGCTCGCCCGGCGCTTCGCTGGAACGAAGCGCATCGCGAACGCGGTTCATCCCGGAGTCATTGCCACGAACCTCGGCCGTCACATGGGATTGGCCGCGCGCATTGGTTTCCCCATTGCGTCGGCCATTGCGATGAAGAACGTGGGCGAGGGCTCGGCCACACAGTGCTACGTGGCGACCCAGCGCTCGTTGGCCACCGTGAGTGGCGAGTACTTCGCGGACTGCAACGTGGCGAAGTACTCCAAACATGGCCACGACGACGCGATGGGCGATCGCTTGTGGAAAGTCACCGAAGAGATCGTCGCGAAGCTCTGAGCCTCCCTTGACGACTCCGTGGCTGGACAAAGAGGGAATCCCGGGCACGAAAGGCGTGCCCGGTCCGTCCCTCACGGTGCCCAGCGGAGCATCTGTCCCGGACGTCGCGGATAGCCCACGACGGGGGATTGAGGGCGGGCCAAAAGCGAAGACCCCAAACCCGTATCCGCCGGGGCGACGATTCGGCATCTTCCGCGCTCCGGTCCAATAGGATTAGGGGTTGAACCGGAAGACCTGTCCACCGTAGGATTCAGGGCTGAAGAATTCGTTGCCTGAGGTGCCCACGTAGACGCTTCCGTCGAGAACACGGACACGTGTGACCGGATCTAGGTTTTCTGCAACGAGCTCAGTCTTTCCGATGCCGGAGAGGACAGCGCTCTTGGCAATGCGAGCGAGCCTGCCCCTGCAAACAGCATTGGGTGTTGGACTGCTAGTGCGAATTCCGTAGTAGAACCACGTTCCATCGAACGCGACATTGGTGTTCCGACTGTTCGCTATCGTGTCCGCGGGGCCGCCGACCGGCCCTGGAAACTGCAAATCCTTGCGGGTGATGGTGCCGGCGGCGATGTCATAGACCCCCACAGCCGTAACTCTTAGACCTGTATCGACACCGGACGTAATGAAGAGGGTGCCGTTGTCTTCGTGAATGGCCTCGACCTCTAGGTAGGGGTCGAGTGGTAGAAGGCTCTGAACCGTGCCCCCTCCCCGTGGCACCCGTCGAAGGGCGCTCGTGGAGCTCGTGCCGCCAGCGTAGGTCGTGAAGTATACGTCGTTGCCAACGATCGTGGCCGCGGTGACGCGGCTCGTGGGATACTCAGCGAGGACGACCTCGGTTGGGTTCTTCGCCGTGGCCGCTCGCACCAAACGCGACGGTGTGCCTGCTTGAAAGTAGAACACGTCACCGTCATTTACGATGACACGCCCCATGATGTTGGTCGACGCGGTACGGACGCCACGGAGGGCGACGACTTGCGCGCCGCTGGCAGCCAAGTTGTAGCTCACAAGTGCGGTGTCGGAGATTGGACCTCGCGGGTTTGTGCCGAGCGGTGCGATGCCGACCGCCGTGAAGCCCGAAGTCGCCAAGGTGTAAGGCAAGGTCGAGCCTGCGGCGATGCTCGTTGCCAGGAGCGTGGAAGGTCCGGAAAGAGAAAAGATGCTTCCACGTCCGCTGGTGAGGTCGTGTACGTCATTGAATCCGCGGCTTTCGGTCCCGAGCGTTACGAGCAAGGTGGTGCTTGTGACCCCGGGTGGGGCTTGTGGGACGCACGTCGACCGAGGTCGGTCGATCGCGGCGGGCGCCGGAGGTTCAAAGGTGGCGACCGGAGGGGGAACGGACCCGCTAGGAGCTGGCGGTACGGTTGTCGGCGCGGTGCCCGGGGGATTCGTGGTGCTCGCGTCCGTGCCTGGGGGATTCGTGGTCCCTCCGTCGGCAAGACCTGCGCCTTGGAGCTCTTGGGAGACGTCGCACGCGGCAAGGGCCAAGAAGACAGTCGCGAGGGTCAAACGTTTCATGAAATTCTCCAAAGGGCGAAGTGAGCCCGCGTGTGCTCGATCGTGTTCGGAGTCGGATTGCGGCGAACGATTCATTCCGTCACGAAAAAGATCAACGGCCTGCATCGGTCGTCTCGGGCATCGCCGCCCCTTGGAGGCTCATGGGGTAGTCCTTTCGGAAACGGGCTGAGGCTTTTGCGGCTTCGTCGGTGCGTCCGAGGAGTGTGAGCGCAGACACCGCGAGGCCGTCGCGCTCTTCGCGAAGCTGGCCTTGCGGGAAGCGATTCTTGTGCTCCTGCAAGAGCCGTAGCGCTCCTTCGCGATCTCCACGACGGAGCGCGACCCGCGCGGTCTCGAGGAGCAGCCGCTCCGCCTCCACGTCTTGGGCGAGCTCCAGTTTGGTCTTGGATTTGGCCGACGGAGCGGGCAGGGCGCTCGCGTTGGCCACGGGGAGACTCGAGGGATCGATGGTCTCCGATGGCATGGCCGAAGCGGTCACGGTCGGCGGGGGCGCGAGGGTCTCCGCAACGGTGGCCGTGGCCAGCTCCGAGGGGCCCACCGCCTTCGGCGCCGGCTCTGTCACGACCGGCAGTGCCGCATGGGTCGCGAAGCCTGCGCCAAAGCCCAAAGCCAAAAGCAAGACCCCCTTGGCCGCCGCAGCGGACACGAGCGACGGTTTCACGACGGCGGGAGCTTCGGGAACGGACATCGGGAGGCCGAGGGAGGCCGCGAGGCGTTCCCGCATTTCGTCCTGGCCATCCGAGCCCTCGGGCCTCGCGGTCTCCGCCGCGATGAATCCCGAAAGAATATCCGGTTCGTTCGGAGTGCTCATGTCCCCTCCGGGGCAAAACCTCTTCGAGACAAACGAGCGCGCAAAACCTCGCGCGCCAGACGGAGCCTGGAGTAGGCCGTGTTGAGAGGAATCTCGAGGGACTCCGCCACGACGGGCATGCTGGTTCCGTCCAAATCGTGGAGAACGAACACGGCCCGTTTGTCGTCGTCGAGAAGATCCATGGCTTCGGCCAAGACGGTTCGCCTCTGTTCGTCGCTCACGAGCTCTTCCGGCGATGGCTCCGACGAGGCGCGCAAAGGCATCGCGTCGTCTCCGTCCATCCGTTCCATGCGGTAGCCCATGCGACGCTTGACCCCCACGGCGACCCGAAAGGCGATTCCGAACAGCCAAGGCCGAAGCGGCCTCGTCGCGTCGAACTCGACGAGCTTCTTGTGCACCACCAAAAAGACGTCGTGGACCACGTCCGGCACGTCCGCAGGGCGAATCCCCATGCGGGTGACCGAATTTCGTATGTAGCCGTATTCGCTTTCAAAAATGGTCCGGAAAGCCGGCGTGGAAGAGCCGGAGCTCATGGCATAAGACGGGCCTCGTTACGGGATTTGCGGCATGCGGCGTTTTCCGTCAAAAAAAAGAATACGCCGCCCGCAGGCCGAGCTCCACGCTCACGGGAGACGTGCTCCAGACTTCCTGACCGCGGAAGTTCAGCCGCGTTCGCGTGAGGACGAAGTCCGAGCCGACGTGGGGCTCGAGAGCAAAGCCCGCACCTTGCACGGGATACCACCTGTAGGATGCACGCAGTCCGACCGAGGAGAAGAACGTACTCTGCTTTTCGGGGGCCTCGACGCCCTCGGCGGCACCTTGCAGTGCACCGAGGAATACGTGGGCACAGAACGCCGCCCCAGAAACGCGCGCACACCCCGCTGGGGATACGCCCACGATGTTGCTGCGCACACGGCCGGCTCCGACGGCGGTGCTCGAAGGGATGGACGCACGGCCCTCGAGGCCAAGACCAAGGGCTCCGTGCTCGAGCCAAAGTCCTGCCGAGCCGCCGCCCGAGAACGTGGCATATGGACCGAGGCCTGCCCCATAGAAACCCAGCGAAATGGTCGGGATCCAGGGCACTTTTGGCGGGGCCTCGGGCACCTTTGGAGTCGGCGGAAGGGGCGCTGCAGACGGAGCGGGAGCGGGAACGGGAACGGGAGCGGGAACGGGAACGGGAACGGGAGCGGGAACGGGGACGGGGGCGACCTCGGGTTTCGCCGCGTGGGCCTCTTCGGGATCGATGGCGACCGCCATGGCGAACGACGTGGACGCCGCGAGATCGGCGCAGGTGCCTGCCTCGAGCTCGCGCACGCCGCGGAGCTTTCCCGAGGCGTCATGGAGCTCGATGCGGCTCACGAGCTTGCCACCCACTTTGCGAATGCGCGTGACGATGGTTCGGGATGCGTTCGCCGCGAACGGATCGTAGCCGAGGCGAGCGGCCACTTTCGCGCGGAGACCGCTCTCGTCCGGGCACCCTTCGGCATCCTCGGCGACCGAGTACTCGAGCTTGAATGGGTTCTTGTCGGCAGCTTCTGCGGGGAACGCCGCGAGCATGCAGAAGGTCCCGAAGGTCACCGAAGCGAGGCAACGGAAGCTCGGGAAACGTGTTCCCTCGGGGCGGCTCATCAAGCGGCCGGGACTACACCCAAACCGCAAGCGCGTGCAAGCGGATGGGGCAGCTTGGAATTCTCGAATGCGACGCACGAACGTCCCTACGCCACGTCGATGACGATCTTCCCGACGGCGCGTCCGCTCATCGAGCGCCGCCACGCCTCGGGAAGCTCGCCGAGCCCAAAATGCTTCTGAGCCAGCTCCGCCCGAGCAGCATTGTAAAGCTCACGAGGACTCTAGAGAGGTAGCGGTGCCCCCACCCGCCATGGGGACGAAAGCCCATTACGCCCTTGGGGCGCGTGGTTTCCTTTTGCCGTCGGAGGCTTCTTGGTTTTGCTTTCGCCCCCATGTCGACCTCCCCCAAAATCCGTTCGCGAATTTGCTTTCCCGAGATACGGCGCGATATCCAACTTGCGCAAATCCTGCGAGCGGATAGGGGGAGGTGGAGAGCTCGCGGAATGCTCGGCTCCCTCGGGAGAGGCGTGGGCCCCGACGCGGGCGGCGCTCGTGTTGAGCCCGGTGGCTGCAAGGAGGGCGAGTGGCACGAAGCTCTTTGCGCGGATCACGAGTCCCATTCGTTTCATCGTGTCCACTCTTCGAAAACCTTCGCGTTCGTCGCGGGCTCGTGACCGTGATTCACCGACGACACTCGTTCGGCCACACGGACCTGCCTGACGGAAATGCACGACCATGCGCCAAACGTGGACGTCTCGTGTGACCTCTTGAGCAACCGAAGCCCTTGGCCTCCGAGCCGGCGAGTAGGCCGGCGTCGAGCTGTGGCGCACGCTCCGCGCCAGCGGCACCGGGACCGGCGGGACACGGCACGCGCCGCTGTCACGGAGCCTGCGCCTGGTGGCTCGAAGCCGGCCGACTCGCCGGCTCGGAGGTCCACATGCGCTTTCTGTTCCCCACTCTTCGTCATGAACGCACTTTCCTTACGCCTTGCGCGCAGCACTCGCGGCGCCATCCCACTCCCTCAGAGCGCATCCTTTGGGAGGCACTGCGGAAACGGCAGCTCGGCGTCAAGGTGCGGCGCCAAGTGGTTCTCGCGAACACCATCGTTGACTTCTATGTGCCCGAAGCGAAGCTCGCGATCGAAGTCGATGGCGGGGCTCATCGCGGTAGCGAGGCGTACGATGCCCTTCGGGACAAGTACCTCGCCATGCACGGCGTGCGCACCCTTCGCGTGAAGGCCTGGCACGTCGAACGGCGGCTTGAGCAAGTGCTCGCTACTCTCAGGGACGTGCTGGCGTGAGCCGCAGAACGGGCCCTCGCGGGCCCGCTTTGCCTTTGCTCAAGGACAGTCACGCGATCCCCACGTTCCAGGCCATGGGGAGCTCAGCGCCGCACCTCGTACAGGTGACAAAAATGTAGAGCGTAGGGTGCGCTCGTATCGTGCGCTTGCAGGATGCGCAGCCTACGAAGAGCGCGAGAGCCCCATTGTGGAATCCGAAGTAAGGACGCGCTTCGTCCTGCAGCTCGGGAATCCAGACGAGGTCATCCTCGTCTTCGTCGTCTTGCCAGTGCGTCAAAGGGCTAGGTCCGCGGCAGTTTTGCCCGGGGCCCCTGCCGTGGCTGGAGTGCTCGCCGCTCCCGTGGCTCCGGGGCCGCCGCCGTTGGCGGCCGTGGCTGCGACTTGTGGCGTGATGCTTTTGAGCGTTGGTTTTGCTCCGTTGTAGGCCACAGCTGCGGAGTGACCTCCGGCACCACCACCACCACCGCCACCTTGGCCACCTTGCCCTCCCGCGCCTCCTGGACAGCCGGTGCCTGCACCGACGCCTTCTCCGCGAGCGCCACCGGTTTGCCCCGCTTGGCCGGCCCCTCCGTCACCGCCTTTTCCACCGGCGGCCGCCGTCAGCGTCACATTCTCGAGGGTGACCGTTGCTCCGAGGGATAGGACCGCGAAACTCGATCCTCCGCTTTGCCCTCC
>JAYUKI010001218.1:0-2385 GCA_043764595.1 Myxococcales bacterium
CGCTACGGCTCGGGCCGCATCGCGTCCATTCGCTACGGCATCTCGGGCGAGGCCTGCCACGCGCTCCTCGACTACGTGAACGAGTACGACAAGCGAAACGTCGAGGACGAGTACGGCTTCGTTCGGCCGCTCTACCAAGAGGGCTCCGGCTGCTCGGCCTTCGCCATGTCGTTCGTGCGGCTCACGAACCTCATCGAGCCGTACATGGCGCAAGAGTGGAAGTTCGACGTGCGCATCCCGATGACCCTCATCGGCGGCACGACCAATCCCGGCAACTCGGTCTCGGTCGGACGCCTCTTCACCCTCGGCCGCGGCTGGGCCACCCCGCAGGAGCCCCACCTTCGCTTGAACGGCTGGGACCCCACCCTCATGTTCAAGTCGATCGAGCTCCGCGCGAAACAGGGCATCAAGGACGGCAAGACCGTGGTCGAGAAGCGCGGACGTGCCCTCGGCCTCGTGGTGGACAAGCGCAACGTCGCACCTTCGCCGAAGCTCCTCGCGCGCACGTATTTCAGCGGCGAGCCCACCCCGAACGACGCCAAACGCTTCCTAACCGCCGAAGAATGAAAGCGCCCGAGCACGGGCACGTGAAGCCACGCGCGTTCTGATAACCTCGGGGCTCTCATGACGATCGCCCTCGTGCCGCCTTGGATTTTCCGCCTCTTCGGCGCGCTGTTCGGGCTCTTGTGGGGCAGCTTCTTGAACGTGGTGATCTACCGCGTTCCTCGGGAGCTCAGCGTCGTGAGCCCGCCCTCGCACTGCCCGGCGTGCCAAAAGCCCATTCGCCCGTGGAACAACATCCCCGTCCTGTCGTGGTTCATTCTGGGTGGGAAAGCGGCCTGCTGCGGCGTGAAAGTGAGCCCGCGCTATCCCCTCGTCGAGCTCATCGGGGGCGGCATTGGCCTCGCCCTCGCTGAAACGTGCATCTTGCAGCATTCCGGCGACTGGCCCATCGAGAAGGCCCTCGCGGTCTATGGCGCAACATTCGCCGTGTCGATGGCGCTCGTGGCAGCCACGTTCATCGATCTCGACTTCATGTACATCCCGGACTCCATCTCCATTGGCGGAGCCATCGTGGGTGCGGCCACGGCCACGCTGCGCGGCTTCTCGCTCGTCGATTCGATCGTGAGTGGCCTCGGCGCCTTTGCGCTGCTCGCGGGCTTCGACAGGCTCTACAAAGCCATCCGCGGACGCAGCGGTCTAGGGATGGGCGACTGGAAGCTTCTCATGCTGGCGGGCGCGTGGTTCGGTTGGCGTGGCGCTTTCTTCGTGTTGCTCGTGGGCTCTGTGCAAGGCTCGGTCACCGCGCTCGGGCTCCGGCTCTTCGGCGTGAAGCTCGGTTTGCCTCAAGGAGTGATCGAAGAGCGCCGCGAGCTCGAGGCCATGGCCGAGGCCGGCGACGAAGAGGCGAAAAAAGCACTCGAAGACGACATGCTCAGCGACGTGGACGAAAAGGGCGAAGGCGACGTCCTCCAGTCGGCGCTCGCGTTCGGTCCGTTCTTGGTCCTAGGTTGGTTCGAGTTCCTCTTCTTCGGCGAGCGCATCCTTCGCAATTACGACGGCTGGCTGCGGGCGATCCTCGGGTGAAGCTCCTCACGGCGATTCGAGCGGCCTTGAAGGCCGCGGGCGATCCGGAGCGCGCCAAAGCGATGCGCGCCTACATGAAGTCGGAGATGCCCTACGCCGGCGTGGGCATGCCGGAGGCGCGCCGCATCTTCCGCGACCTCTTCGCCACGTACCCCGACGGCAAAGTGTCTCGTGAGGCCTTCGAAGACGAAGAGGCCTTTTTCGCCGACGTCCGAGCCATCTGGGACGGCGCGAAAGTGCGCGAGGAACGCTACGCGGCCATCGAGCTCTTCACCTGTGCGCGCGCAAAAAAGGTGCGAACCGTCCGTGCCCTTCCGCTCCTCGAGCACATCGTGGTCACGGGAGCCTGGTGGGACCTCGTCGATTCGGCGGCTCCAAAAACGCTGGCCCCTTTGCTCGAAACCGATCCAAAAGGCGTCGCGCCGGTGATTCGGAAGTGGGCACACTCGGACGACATTTGGCTCCGACGAAGCGCGATCCTCAGCCAGCTCCCCAGGAAGGCCAACACGGACACGAAGCTTCTCGAAGACGTGCTCGCGCCTTCGCTCGGCTCGAAAGAGTTCTTCCTAGCCAAGGCGATTGGGTGGGCCCTTCGCCAGTACGCCCGAACGGACGAAGGCTTCGTGCGCGCCTACCTCGACAAGCACCGCACCGAGATGGCCAAGCTGTCCGTTCGCGAGGCCGAGAAACACCTCTAAGGGCCCGGTCGAAATGGGTGTGTCAGCTTCCGTCGAGACCGACGCGAGGCTTTTGCCCGATTCGCTCGCACCGGAAGCCTACTCCCGTAGTCCGAGGAGC
>JAYUKI010001219.1:0-2383 GCA_043764595.1 Myxococcales bacterium
GATTCGACTCGTGCCGTCGGCCGTGGTTTCCACCACGACCCCTTCGATCTTGCCAATGCGCGCCTCGAGGCGCTTTTTCTCGAACGGAAGCTCGAGAATGAACGGGCCACGCGCCAACGCCGACGCGGGAATGGCATGTTCCCACTTCGTGGTCGCGGCACAATCGTTGGACGCTGGACCCCCGAGGAACTTGGACTCCACGACAAGGGTCGTCGTCCGCGCAAGGACCTCCACGTCCATTCCCGGCGCCCTGTGATGGACCACGCCTTGACCCACGACTCCCGGAGGCGCACCAGCGGTGCCGTCGCTCATCCAGGCATCCCCCGAAGGAAACTTGGTTGACGCGCCAAATGCACTTTTGTCCAGAGTCCACGCGATGCTCACCGGCAATCTCAAGGGAGATTCGGGCTTGTCGCGAACGGTATCCAGGCTCGAGAACGCCGCGACGTTCTTCTCGACATAGGGCACACGCGACGCGTCGACCAGCACGGGTTCGGCGACGCCCAATGCGGAGAATCGAAGGGCCTCGCCGACCTCGAACGGCGCACGGGCGCGGCTGTCCCTCGCGAGCCACGTCCTGGCCAAATCGAGCGCCGAGCCACTCGACCTCTCGCGAAAGGCTTCGAACAGCGTCTCCCCCCAGAAGAGCTTGGCTCCCGAGAGGTCCATCGAGGTCCCGTTCGAGACCACGACGGTACCGCGTAGCCGTGCCTCGTGGGCTATCGGGTCGAGGGTGACCGAATACCGAGGACCGTGCGGCACGATGCGCTCCACGACGCCCGTAACGGCCACGCGCGCGCGGGTAGGCGAAGGCGCAGAGAGCACGAGGACGAGGCGCCGCTTCGGAGCCCCCTTCGAAGGCTCGACCAGGGTCACCTCGGAAGGTGGCAAGACCGTCAGCGTACGGCCAACCTGGAGAACCACGCCACCGTCGAGCGAGACGATCGTGCCCTTCCAGGCTTGTGGCGCGCCACGTTCACGCATGTAAGGCGTGAAGTACTCGTAGCGGGGATGCGCGATCACTTGTTGGCCTCGCAAGAGCCCAGCGATCCCCGAAGGACCCGGCATGGTCTCCTCGAAACGCTGGGCGACGAGCGTGACACCCGCCGGAACACGCACATCGGTCGTCTCGGAACGCAGGGTGTCCGGAAGATCTCCCCATACGAGCTCGGTCGTGCCGGTCGGAAGATCGATCTCGCGGGTCTCCCTCACCATGGCGGCTGCCTCGTTCGATGCGCCATAACTCGATGGGGACGGCGAAGTCGTGAAGAATCCCGTCGTGATCTCGAGGGCGACTCGGCCCACACGGTCCAGGGTCTTTGTCCCCATCGGAGCTTGTGCTGGCGCAGCCTTCGGCGCCTGCTTTTCGTCTGCCCACGCCGTTTCGGGAGCCAGACCGAGGACTGCGGCCGAAGCCATCACGAGTGCATGAAGCGGCCTCATGAGCCGCCCTTCGATGGGGAATTTGCCCACGACGATTTGCCCCAGCTCGGGCGCCAATACTGCGACCGTTGCATCACGCAGCTCGACGTGCGCACACGAAACTTGATCTTGATTTCGCCATTCGCGGGAATCGTCGCTCCGAAGGCGAAATGGTCGACCTCCTTGGCAATCGGCGCCATGCTCGAGTCGAGTATTTCGTATTTGCCATCGACCGGCTCGACGTCCTCCACCGGCAACGCTTCTTCGGTCGGGTTCGTCAACGTCACCTCCCAGGCCGTCTCGATGACGCATCGCCCGAGCGTCCTTTTTTGGGTCAGCCGACGCTTGCTCGGTAGCTTGTTCTCGTCTCCAAGATCGATGCGCAAGCCCATTGCGCCAGGAAGCGGCCGTGCCACGGCCGTTCCATACGCGTGCGGCGGAGCGTTTCCGGCACGCTCGAAGAGGTGCGCACGGCCTGGAATCATGCCGGTCTGGGAGAGGACCTCGCCATTCGTCACGCGTGCGTCGAGCACGGCGTGAACCGACGCATTGCCAACTTCTTCGGGGGTGCCATCGAACGGAAGGCCTCGCCCTTCGAATATGACCTTTCGAGTGAGAGCGACTTCGCGCGGGCCAAAAAGCCTTACGAGGGCTCGCTCACCGTGGGCAAGAGTCAGCACGTTCGGCAATCGGAGGCTCGTGGTGGGCACGGCCGCACTTCCCGATAACGCGGGAGCAGCCGACGAGCCACCGGGGCCTGCGAACTTGGCCGTCTCCGACGCGTCCGAAGTAAGCGACACTTGGGCCTTTTCGAGGGTGGCGCCCGTTTCGTTGGCGACCCCTACGAGCCCGACGAGCTCGGCATTCGCCGAACCTTGCGGTCGCACGAGCTGGTACTCGAGTGCGGCTTTCACGAGGCGCGTCGTGTAGGTAAGCTCGACTCTGGGCGCTTCGGACGTGG
>JAYUKI010001220.1:0-2382 GCA_043764595.1 Myxococcales bacterium
GACGGCTACTTTGCCGGACGGATCGATCCGGTCCTGTAGTTGAGGGTATGCCAAGTAGCCCTGCCGAATGCTCGAGAATCACGACCGCTGATTTAGAAGTCGCGAACGCACACGACGGTGCGCTGGTTGCCGCTGCTCTCTACTGGCCCGAAGCCGGCCAAGAAGCCGAGCGACTTGCACAGGTTCCACGCCGCCGTATTGCACGAGACGGCGTTCGGGGTGCAGCGCGATACTTGGGATTGGAGGGTGGTCGCGTCGACGGTGAGCGCCAGCGCGCGGCTCGCCGGGAGGCACGACACGGAGACTTGGTTGCCGACCGTCGGGTGGTGGCCGAAGCCGCTCACCGCGCCCTGCGATTGGCAATAACGATTCACGGCCACGACGCACCCTTCGCCGTGGCGCTCGGTGCCGTCGCAGCGGGGCTCGAACGTCGCGAGCAGGCCGTAGTCGACTTGCGCCGGCGCGATACCGGAGAGGCAAATCACGCTCTGATCGTTCGGTGCATGACCAGACGCTGGGCCGAAGGCGGTGCTCGCGCAGCCGCCCGCGAGGCACACCTGTTTGGCTGCGTTGTCACAAGCGGATTGCCCGAATTCGGTGCACGCTGGCTGGAGGGCGGCGAGCTGGGGTAAAGTGACTTGCTGAACGAGGGAGGCGCCAGTGCACGAGCAGGTGCCAGTGCTGCAGACGCGACCCGCCTCGCACTTCTTTCCGCAGGCGCCACAGTTCGCGCTGTCGTAGCGCACGTCGGTGCACGTGAGCGAGCAGGCGGTCTGACCGGCACCACATCCGCACTGGCCTACCTGGCAAGGATCGCCCGACGGGCACGTGTTTCCGCAGCGGCCACAATGGCGAGGGTCGGACTGCAGTTGGAAACAAACCCCGTCGCAAAGATCGCCGCCCTCGAGGCATCGCACGTCGGCGCCAACGCTGCAGAGCGCCTCCGCAGTTTCCTTCGGAATCCCGAGCGGCGGCGGATCCGGAAGGCGCGGTACCTTTCCGGTGAGGGTGCTCACGATCGTGCACGCCGCGAGCAACGTGCCTTCGCGGGTGGGGTGGCTCTGATCGTCGAGATAGAGGCTCACCGCGGGGAGGCGCACCTGGGCCTGGTGAAACGCGCCGCCGACGCGCGCGACTTTGCCACCTTTGGCGAGCGCAACCTTGCTGTATGCCTTTTCGATCTTGTTGGCGGCGGCCTCGCCGCGCTGCGACGCCGGGCCGCCCGGACCGCGCGCCCATGTCGCGAACCACACCGCGCGGGCGCCGGCCTCTTTGACCTGATCGCCGAAACGAGGAGCGTAGATCTCGAAACCACCCTCGCCGCCGAGCGCCTCCAAGCTTTGTCCTTGGAGCACCACCGCGTCGAACTTGCCAGTCGCGATCTTCGCGCGCGCGCCGTGGGTGGTCCAATGGTCGTAAAGGGTAGCTCCGCCGACCAAGATCTCCTCGCTGTCGAACGGTGTGCGGGTCGCCACGCCGAGCTCACGCACGACGCGTGGGAGATCGTTGTACTGGGTATAACTATTTCCGACGAAGAGCACGCGCTCGGTCCGCGCCACCGTCGGAGCATCGGGCGCGACCCGAGAGTCGGTCGGCGCGTCCTCGCTCGCGTCGGTCGCGCCGCCGTCCGAGCCCGAGTCGGCACACGCGCTCGCGTCTGCGCACGGCGGAGCCGTCACCTCGTCGGTCGTGGAGCACGAGGCCGCGACTCCCAACAACGAGAGGGCGAGCAGCGCAACGGTAGTTTGCTTCGCAGCCGGGATTCGCATCGTCACCTCGTCGTGGTCCAGAGCCTAGCAGCGGGCGCGAAGGCCCTGGTCGCGGATCGTCCCACTGGCCAGCACCGGTGGCTTGGTTCAAGGGGTGCGAAAGCGTCACGAAAAAGAACCGAGCCCTCCCTTCCGAAACGGAAGCACGTGACTAGCCTTCCGGGAGCGCGAACCGACGTGCCCTCGTCATCGCGGTCGACGATCCGACCGCTCGCCGGAACGTTGCAGCTCGCGCGCGCCACCCCGACCGCGCAGAGTCCGACGCAATCCTCGAGGCGGGCATTCGTGCGGCGCTCCGGCTGGCGTCCGCCGCCCCTGAGCCGTCGCCGACCGCGCGCGCCCGCGCACGCTGATGCTGATGAGCGGCGGGAGTCGTGAGCGCGGAGCAAAGCCGCCTCGTGCCCGCCGTCAGCCCGCGCGGATAGGCTCGGAAACGGCAAGACGACGCTCCGTCTTCGGAGAGATACAATGACTGGATGCGCGTTGCCTTCCGGAAGACGATCGCGGGCATGGCCCTCGCCTCGTGCGCGTTTGCTTGCGCGTGCGGTAGAGAAGCCGCGCAGACCCGGGCGGCTTCGCCCGTCGCGAGCGGCGAGGACGGAGGGCCGGTGGT
>JAYUKI010001221.1:0-2381 GCA_043764595.1 Myxococcales bacterium
GGCCACGGCCGGGGGCACCGGAAAGCCGGCGTTGTTCAAGTGCTGTTTGACGAACGAATAGCAGCGCTTTTGCGAGCGCCGACCGTCCCGCGTGGCTCCGGCGGAAGCGAGCTTCTGGGCCGCGGCGGTATCGTAGCCCTCGCAAGCGAGCTGCTCTTTCGTGAGGTCCGCGGAGGTCTCGTCGACGAGGTCGTCGGCGGTCGGCGCAGTGGCCGCACAGCTCGCAAGGAGGAGCGCGGTGAGTGGAAGCAGTGGAAGCAGACCCCACGCGACACGCTTGGCTCGCCCTTCGGGACGAAGAATGTACGGTTCCGCCATGCCTTCAGGAAAGCGCCATACCCGACCCTACGCAAGGGCCAAACATGCGAATTTCAAGTGGATCTTAGATTCACCGGAGGGTGAGTCCGGCGCACCGTGGCGAGGCCATTGCGGCGATATCCCTCGGCTATGAACCGACTGGTACGCCAAGAGACCACCTTCCGTTCGTGACGCGCGTTTGCAATGATGCGTCGCATGAAGACCCCCGTCGGCTACGGCCTCGCGCTCGCCTTTGCTGCATTTTCCGGCGTCTTCCTCGCCTCGGGCGATGCGAGCGCAGCAACCTCCCAGCGTGACCCCTTCTACGTCGGTGGAACGATTCTCGGCTTCGGCGCGCCACTGAACTCGGGCTTCCGCGGCGTCAGCAGCCCGTACCGCCTCGACTTCGATTTTGGGTACCACCCGTCGAACCGGCACGACGGCTTCGTCATCGGCTTCCGCCAGGCGTTCCTCTTCGGGGGCGGGTTCGATGGCGGATTTTCGCAGCTTCGCATGGGCGGCGACATTCCGATTCTCATCAAGGGTGGCCGCATGGAAGTCACAATCGCTCCGTACGGGGCGGGCGGCCTCTATTACGGATTCGAGGGGCAAAACCCCCGCGGAATCATCTCGCTCGGCATCGAGGGAAAGTTCTTCCCGATCGCCGACAATGGTTTTTTTGCGTTGGCGCGCCCCTTCGAGATTTCGTTCCTTCCAGGCGAGGGGCGAATGCCTGTGCTCTACGGCTTCGGGGTCGGCGCAGGTTATGCGTTCTAGGCGAAATCCCTGCTGGGAAGCGCGCTTCGCAACAGTTGGGAGACGCAGTCGTGAGCCCTTTTTGGTGATTTCGACCTTCCCTCGCGTTCTGGGTCGCGAGTATCTTCCGTGGCCATGAAAGCTCTCTCACGGCTCTTTGTTTCCTCGCTCCTCGCGGGCGCGGTGGCCTTTGTTTCGTCCAGCGCACACGCGGAGTCGACGCGTGGCGCAGGGTATGTGCAGGGCAACGTGCTCGGTTATTCGCTCGTCGGAGTGAGCGCCGGCGGCTTCGGCGGCACCACGGGCGGCTACCCAATCGACCTCCACGGCGGTTACCACCTCGGTGGCACGCACGAAGGCTTCGTGATCGGAGCCACACAGAGGTTTATTTTCTCCACCGGCTTCCTTGCGGCCACCACGGCGCGCGCGGGCTACGACATCGCGATTCCGATCAAGAACGGCGAGATGGAGCTCACCGTCGCGCCCTATGGCTTCATCGGCGCGATGTACGGCGACAACGGCGGGCGCGCGTATTTCGGCGTCGGCGCCGAGGCGCGGTTCTTCCCGCTCAACGAAGGCGGCGGAAAGGGATTCTTCGCCACGGCCAAGCCCCTCGAGCTCGGCTTCGCTCCGGGCAGCGGCGGTCTTCTCTGGACGTACACGTTCAACGCGGGTGCGGGCTACGCTTTCTAGCCGCACGCGACCGACGAACCGAAAATGCAGAGGCGGGCTCCACGGAGACCGCCTCGCCTGCTTTTGTGGGCCGCAAGTCCGCACTTTCGTCACGCGATCGGCACAGACGGCTTCGAGCGACGCGCCATCGACGAGCGGCCCTCGCCACCGCGGGCGCGTTATGGTATCCGGCGCTTCCGAAGGACGTCGGATACGGGCCTCTTCGGGTCGCAGTTCCGGCGAGTTGCATCCATGGAGCGCGCCCCGATGAGCCGAAAGCCCACGAAGTACGTGTTCGTCACCGGGGGGGTCGTTTCGTCGATTGGAAAGGGGCTCGCATCCGCTTCGGTGGGTGCGCTCCTGGAAGCGCGAGGCCTTCGGGTCACGCACGTCAAGCTCGACCCGTACATCAACGTCGATCCGGGCACGATGAGCCCGTACCAGCACGGCGAGGTCTTCGTGACCGACGACGGCGCCGAGACGGACCTCGACCTTGGCCACTACGAGCGGTTCACCACCGCGCGGATGAAGAAGACCAACAACTTCACCACGGGCCGGATCTACCAGGCCGTCATCGAGAAGGAGCGCCGCGGCGAGTATCTCGGCGGCACCGTGCAGGTCATTCCGCACATCACCGACGAGATCAAAGCCCGCGT
>JAYUKI010001222.1:0-30453 GCA_043764595.1 Myxococcales bacterium
GGCTGAGCCGTTACGTGTGCGAGCGATGTGGATGCGATAGGCAGGTGTGGAGGACCGGAGTCATCGAGCCGCACTCTCCACCGGACTACGGGCTGAGCCGTTACGTGTGCGAGCGATGTGGATGCGATAGGCAGGTGTGGAGGACCGGAGTCATCGAGCCGCACTCTCCACCGGACTACGCCGCAGGCTACGCGGCCGCGGTGGCGGATGTTCAAAAGCTCATTCGTGCCAACACAAACCACATAATCAGCGAGGCTTCAGCGGCGAAAAGCAAAGCTTTCAAGCATGACTACGCGACCGCTGTAAACGTCCTTGTCAGGCTGGGCGACATCATCGAACAAGGCGCCCACGTCGGCGCGAAGAAGGGGGCAACGTGAAAATACTTAGCAGGCCTGAGCCCGTCGAGGCATGGCACAAACAGGCATCTTGCCAAACGTGCATGACCACCGTCGAGCTGGAAGCGTCCGACCTTTACGGCTTTTACAGCGAGCAGCGCGACGGCTCTTCGGTGAAGTGGAGGTGTCCGACCTGCGCGCGTGAGTGCTGGCTGGATGCATTCGGAATCCCGCAGATGGTCATTCAGCGGGCCACGAGGAAGGCAAAGCCATGAGCAAGCGAATCGTCGGGTATGTCATATCGCACTCGGGCAAGCCGGGCGGGCCTTGGGAGGCGACGCACGGCCGATTCGGCACTCCTACGTCGAACCCGGAGCATCGACTCTCGACCAAGGACAAGCGCAACCTGTTCATGATTGGCGATATCCAACGCATCCACCCCGCCGCGCGCATCCTCCGCCTGGTCCGCCGCAAACGAGTCGTCGCATGCCCCGTCCACTCGCATCAGATTCACGGCGGAGAGGCCGAGGAACTGCGCAAGGGCATCGAGGGTCTCATCGCCAAGTCCGTCAGGGCCTTTGACGGTGGCGGCGAGCCATTCGACTGCGTTACCAAGAGCAACCTCCAGCGCCTGCTCGACTCCGTCGACGCTCGCGACTGCATCGCAGCCTGCGCGGCCCTCCGCGCGAAACGAGGTGGGTGAGCTCAGAGCGCAGCGAGAGTCTTCGGACCCACGAGGCCGTCGGCAACCAAGCCGGCGGCCTCTTGCCATTTGCGGACCGACTCGTCGATTGGCCAACTGACCTCGAAGTCGAAGCCGGCAGCCGCGAGGAAGTAGAGTTGCCGCATAGCCTTGTTGCGAGGGATGACGCCCGGGTTGCCCTTCGCGTTGATGGTGCACTGCTGCGAGGCGGCCTTGAAGTCGCCGGCAAGCAGAGACTTGTGGAGCCCACGGAAGGGGGACTTCCCGCGCGTGCCGAACGCCGGGCCGCAGGCCCAAGCCATCGCCAGGGTGGCGAGCTGCGCGTCCGCGGGCCATTCCTCGAATGCCGGGTAGGCCTCGACGAGCTCGGCGTTCATCGTGTCGAGGACGCGGTAGACGAGCTTCTCGACCTCCTCGTCGTCGAGCCGAAGGTTCGTGACCTTCTCCGCGGCCCAGTGCCCAGCCTTCGCGAGGGCCGTGTTGGACTTCACCCGGTTCCATTCGCACAGGACCTCGTCGCGGGAAGCGTAGCCGCCCTTCGCGTTTCGCCAACCAGGCTCGAGGGCGGTCTCGGGCGAGTCGATGAGGTTGCCGTATCCGGTGGTCACCAAGCCTTTGACGTCGAGGTACATCCAGCGCACGACCCCTTCGAGAGGGGCCGTGAACTCGAGGAACCGCGCGCGAACGGAGGGGCGCATCACACCCCCGCGCAGAAGTGGATGATGTCGCCCTCTTTGGCGCCGCGTCCCAAGGCGAAGCGAATCGCGTAGGCGACGTTCGGCTCCTGAAACTTCGAGGTGTCGACCGTGAGGGACTCCGGCAGCTTCGCCAAGACCCACGCGGGGAACTCGCCTGGGTTCAGGTGGTGCGTCTCGACCTGGTCTGGGTCGAAGAGGGAAATGCGATAGCCGCGCTCCTCGCGCAGGGCCGTCTCGGCCGCGAGGGCTTGGTCGGCAAGGATGGCGTTGGCGTCTTCGAGCTCCCGGATGCGGGCGTCCCGAGGGTCGAGGCCCTCCGGCTGCGTCTCGGGGAGGTCGGAGTCCTTCTTTTCCTTCTTGCTCATTTCTCTTCTCCTCGAAACTTGATGTCCTCGGCGATGTCCGCCGAGAGATTCGCACGCTGGACGGCCGTCTCCGTCAGGAGCTTGCGGGCGTCCTCGACGTTCATCAAGTCGAGGAGCTGCGACGCGAGGCCCACCGCCTTCTTCGCGGCCTCCTCGCCGATGGCCACGCCAATGGCTTCCGTGATGCTCATCGCAGCCACTGCGGGAGGGTGGCGAGGGCCACGCTGGGAGAACGGTTGGGAGCCGAGCTTCTCGGCTTCACGCCCCACTTCTCGTCGACAGCGCGTCGGCACGCCTTGCTCTCGGCGAGCGTAGTGGCGAGGTCGACGCACCGAAGCTGCTCGGCCGTGTAGGCGGCCTCGGCCTGCTCCGGAGTCTTCGGCGTACAAGCCGACGCGGACACGGTCAGGAAGACGAGCGATGCGAAAAAGAAGGCAACGAGGGAGGGGAACGGTCGCATGAGAATCTCCATTCAGGGTGAGGGCAAAAGGGACACGATGAACGCCACCGCGGCCGCAACGAGAAAAACTACGAGGATGGCCTCGGCGAAGGTCACCCTCGACACGTAGGTGGACATCAGGGGAGGCGGCTTCCGCTTCGAGGGAGGACCGTCGCGGTAGGTCACCGGCACGCCCCGAGCGCCACAGCGAGCGCGATGGCCCCGAGGCAAATGCCCAGCATGCTGAGCCCGAGGGTCGCACGGTGCGGCGGGCCAACGATGGACGACGCCACTACCACGCGGTGAGTGCTGGCCGTGCGCGCGTCCATTCGGAGCACCACGAGGTTCAGCGCGCCCACCTGCGCGTTCAGCTTGGCGATGTGCTCGTCGGAGTTCATGGGCATTGCCTCGCGGTCAGGTCGTGAACGATGACGCCAATCTCGTGCGCGATAGCGGCGAGCGCAACCGACACGGTGGTAACCAGGGCGACCGCTTCAGCGATTCGGCTCCGGTCGGCCTTCTTCTGGACGAAGGCCTCGCGCGCCGCGAGCTCCTCCGCCGTGGTGACCTTGGGGACGGCCGACGCGGGAACCGTCGCCACCTGCGCGGCGAGCTCTTGGGACGTAGTCCGGGGGCCGGGGGGGAGGTTCATTGGAGGTCCACCGGGCTGGACACTACAAGGCGAACGATTCCTGCACCCGAGCCCTTGATGTAGAAGAACCTGTGCCAGTTTCGGTCCACCCGGTACCGGAGCTTTTCGCCAGCGGCAATCGGGAACGGAGTCGTGGCTCGAAGCGTGGCTGCTGCGCCGGCTGCATCGGCCAGCGTCTCATCGATGGTAGCAGCGCCATTCGGCCCGAAGGCAAAGTGCGCAGCGACGGAGCTCGTGATGGTCACGAACATGTCTCCCAGTAGGGATGGGTCAACCGCGAGGGCGGGGAGTCCCTGGAGCGCAAGGGCCCCAATGTCATATGACCTCGAGGTGATGTCGACGGTGATGGATATCACCTGCCCCAAAGTCGGAGGGAGGTGGTTCTCCGATTGCGTCTTGATAGTCATCGCTTCGCAAGCCTTTCAGCGTCGGTGAGGGAGCTCTCCGAGAGCGCGCTCCCGAGGTTTACGGCTTTGACGCCGCGACCATTCATGGATACCACGGGGCTCTTGCCTTTGCCCGCCCTTCCTGCTGGGCTCATCTGCAAAATGCGCATGACGTCCACGGTCATGGAGGCGTCGACCGGCTGCCCGAAGACGACCGAGAGCTGGAGCTTCTGCTGTCGGTTCAGTGGGGGCTTCGAGCGGTCGGCCAGTCCGGTGCGGAGCGCGGTCTCCACGCGAGCGTAGAGGTCCGGGTAGACCTCCCGAAGCGCGTCGACCTCTTCGTCGACGACGATGCCCTGGGCGAGGTGCTCGAGGACCGTCAGCGGCTGGTCGATTGCTGCGGCGCGTCGAGCCCACACACGCATCTCCGCGTCGGAGTAGAGCGGCTTTTCCAGGTGCGGAGCGGCCAGCGTGGGGTCCGGCTGCATCCCAGAGGGCATGTGCTGGACGAGGTAGGCCAGTCCGCGCGCCATCGTCTGGACGGTGTGAAATCCGACGCCAGGCCGCGAGCTCGGGAGCTGGCTGCCAACGAGCTCGGCGACCCGCTGGGGGTTTTCGTTCGCGTCGAGCACGGCCTCGACGGTGCGCTCGAACGTCGCACGCTCGCCGCCGGCGCCCTTGAGGAAGGCCGTCGTGGAGGGACGGACCTTCGTCGATCCGCCGCTCACGAAGAACTCGTCGACCGCGATGCCGCTGCGCTTGGAGAAGTCCATCGCCACGCGCTCCGCTCGGGAGAGCATGGCCATGCGCACGCCCGGATCCGCGAGCCCGAGGACGATGCCGCGGTTCCCCGTCCCGCCCGTGTTCGGCCGGACCCCGATGGCATCGAGCTTGGCGATACGCTTGGCGTGAACCTGAGCCTCCTCGAAGGCCGCGCCAATCTTGCCCGCAGTGCCCTGGAGCGCTGCAACCTCGGGAGCCTTCGTCCCGTAGTGCTGCGTGACCCGGCCGTGGAAATCGTGTGTAGCCTGCAACCATTTCTGGTACTCGGCGACCACGGGGTTGTCCATATTCGCAGCGTCGCGAAGCATGTTGGCGACCTTCTTCGGGTCCCACTTCCAGACCTTGCGCCCGCTGGCTTCTTCGATCTCCATCCCGAGCCCGGGGAACGCTGTCTTTTCGGCAGCAATCTGGCGCGCGCGCGCCTCGGCGATGTCGCGCTCGGCCTTGCCAGCACGACCGAAGAGCTCCTCGGAATGCGTGAGCGACCGGGCGACCTGAACGTCGTCTCCGAGGCGACCGGCGGCAGCCTTCAGGAGATCCGCATCACGCTTCGAGGCCGCGCCCTGGACGCCACCCTTGGCACGCTCTGCCATGTCAAAAAGGTAGGACTTGAGCTCGCGCGTGGCGTAGAAGCCCTCGGAGTCGGTGCCGGCAAACTCCCCCGAGAACTTTCGGATTGCGTCCCCGTAGTCCTTGAGCAGGGGGTGCTGCGCTTCGGCGACCCGAACCTGCGCCCGCTCGAGCGTCTTCTTCGCATCGGCAAGGTCCGCCGGAGCGCCCTTCTTTGCTCCGCGCAACGCAGCCTTGGCCTCGGCGAGCTCTGCCGTGGCCTCCGCGTGCTCGTTGACCGTGGCCACCATGTGCTCGAGGGCCTGCTTCCGCACGGCGCCCACCTGCTCGGCGACGCCAGGGGTGACCTGGTCTCCGATGAGTCGCGAGACGTTGGCCTTCTGGCCCGCGCCGTAAGTCTCCTTCGAGACCTCGAAGCCCTTCTCGTGAAGGGAGGTCATGTTGTCGAAGACCTCCTTCTGGATCTTGGCGCTGATTTTCTCGTCGTTGAACCCGGCCTGACGAATCAGCCGGTCCTCCATCGTGCGGCCGTAGCCCGTGGCCTCTTCGCCCGCAGCCTTCAACGCTGCGCTCTCCGCGCCCGCCTCGACGACCTGAGCCTCGCCACGAGCCAGTGCCCCACCGCCACGGCCGAAGCGCCCGAGGATGCGCCCCGCGGCCGTCTCGAGCCCGTGCGCGCCCGCCCCGGCAACACCGCCGAGGATGAACCCAAAGCCTGCGCCAGCCACGGCGTGCTGGGCCGTGAGCTCTTCGTTCGCGAGCGCAGCCTCGGAGTCGGCCCCTGCGTATCCAGCGAGGGCGTTCTCCGCGCCGAAGGCTCCAATCTTGGCGAGCCCCTTCGAGGCCCCGGCCTCCACGAGGCCCTCCTCCGCAAGCCCGGAAAGACCACCGCCGGTCAGCAGTGCCGGAGCGGCGAAGCCTGCGATCTCTCCACCGAGGGCTGCGATGGGCGAGCCGAGCGCCGCGCCCTTGAAGTGCCCCAGCGCGCGCGCCTGCGGCGAGGAGACCTGCGGCCCGGAGAACGGGTCGACCTCCTGCTTGAAGTCGTGGGAGTACCTCGCCACTTCGTTGACGGCGCGTTCCGTGGAGATCCCGAGAGCAGCCGGAGCTCCCTTGGCAAAGCCGAGGGCAGCGGCCGCCGCGGGCCCGTAGGACTGTTGGGCGTCCGCGAGCTTCGACTCCTCCTTCGAGGAAATCTTCCACCCGTGGTTGAGCCCCTGAAGGGCGTTCTCCGAGGGGACAAACCGGGTGACACCCTGGTCGTCCTTCATCGGGATGGAGGAGCCCTTGAGCGCCTGGAAGCCGTCCTGCAACGCGCGTTGCACTTGGTCCGGGGGGACCGGGACGAGCTTCCCGTTCGGATCGAGCAGCTTGATGGAATCGCTCATCGCTTCTTTCCTGCGGGGACAGAGAGCTGGCCCCACGTCGGGGCCCAGACGGGAGCCCCTCCGTGGTCGGCCGCCTCGTACATCTCGACGAGCCCGTCGTTGTTGAGCGAAGACATCATTGTGTTGTAGGTGCCTGCGGCGGCCGCGTAGTCCTCCATGAGGATCTGTTTGAAGTCTCGGAACGAGCCGGCCCCGTTCAGCCGTGCCTCGAGGTTCTCGAGCTCTGCTGGGCTGAGCGCTTTGCCGCCCGTTTCCACGATATATTGCCGGGCGTACGTCTCCGCCCGGTTGATGGACTGGCGCTCAGAATCCGAGAGCATTGCCGCGAAAGCCTTCTTCCCAAGAGGCCCCGCCTGCGAGGCCGCCTTCCATCCGGCCCAGAGGTTCTCGCTGATGTCGATGCCCGAAACGGCCTGGGCGATCCGAGGCGCGCGGGTCATGAAGGTCATCATCTTTTTGTGGTGCTCGTCCTGAACGAACTTCCCATAGGGGAGCTTCCCGAGGTCGCTGCTCTCCAGCGACTCGTTGTTCTTCCCCCTCCGCGCATTGATTTTTCGCCACACGGCGAGCTGCCGACCCTGGAGAGGTTTGCCCTTGTCATCGACTGCCCCGGCATTCGCCTCCGCGGACATGGCGACGCGAGCCCCGGGAGCTTGCACGAGGACCGGCTTGCCCCCGACCTTCACGGCGACCGGGTGCCCCATGTCGCTGGCCGGGCCGCGAGAGGACGCGGCCGCAACGGTGCCACCCTGCGATTCCGCAGGTCTTTCCGGCATGACTCCGCCGTTGTTCTCCTTCGCCCAATTCGCAACGGACTGGTCCGAGGGGCCAGCCGTCATGCGCTCCTCCATCGTCGGGGGCCCACGGCGCTCCGAGAACGCCGACTGCGAGGGGCCGCCCATCGGCATGGCCTTCGCCCCATCTTTCCCGACGAGATAGGGCTGACTGACGGCGCGAGACTGGATGGTCTTCCCGTCTTCGATTTTTTGGAGGTCCATGCTCCACCCTGCCTGCTGGGCTTCAATGGCTGCGATGCTCTTCTCCACGGAGGCCTTCGCAAAGTCAGACTTCGACGCGGCCCCGATGCGGGCGAGCTGGGTCTTCGCCACATCATCCATCGTGATGCGCGTGGCGAGCTCGGCCTGCCTCTCGTCGCCGAATTGGCTCTTCATCCGCGAGAAGAAATTCTCGGTGTCCTGGGACTCCTGGCGCATCTTGTTCATTCGCTGCTCGGCGAGCGAGTTGTAGAGCTGGAGCGCGTAGTTCGGCCCCTTCGTGCGCGTCGCCGCCCACGCGCCCATGGCCACACCGATGCCGCCGAGCATCTCGCCAACCGCGTTCCCAAGCACGGTCTTCGGGTCCGATGCGTGGTCGCGCGCCGCCTGAACCTTGGACTGAAAGGCCCTCATCTCCGCCTGGCGCTCGGCCTCTCGACCGGCCTGGATGGCTGCGAGATTCTGCTTATTTCGGAGCTGCGCGTCGAAGAAGAGCTGCTCCTGCTCGCTCTGGTTCTCGACGGCCTTCTGCTCGAGGTCGGCAGCCTGACTCAGCGCGCTGGACGCCTTCGCATAGTGCGACCGTGCCTCGTCTACATTGTGCCCGAGCTCTCGCGTTTCCTCCGTCTTGACGGGGTGGTCCATGACCATAGGGGCTGCTCCCCCCACACCTCCATAGCCAGGGCCGCGGGGGTCCAAGGGAGACCCTTCGGGCTGGTAGGGCTTCTCTCCCTCTTGGCCAGTACCTACCGCGGGATCTACTGGCGGGGGATTCCCAGGGGAGATGGCCCCCCCTCTCTCCAACGCCCCGAGGGTCCCCTTGAGCCCGGTCATGGGCCCGGGAACGGTGGTAGCCCGCGCACGCTGGCGCCGGCCGAGGTCCGTGTCCTCCGGAGCCAGCCGACTGGCAAAAAGGGGATTCGCGCCCGAAGCGTTGAGCGCGTCAACTCCCCTCTGGAGGCCGCTGCGCTCGTCGATGCCGGTCTCGGAGATGGGATTGCCGCCCCTCTCCGCGAGCCGAATCTGGTTCTGTCGTTCGGCCTCGAGCTCTTCGGGGGTCTTCTGCTGCGCCATGGGAAAACCCTAGCTCACTTCTTCCCGCGGAGCCGGGCCATGATTGCGTCGGGAATGACTCGGGGACTACCAGTGGAATTGAGCAGGACTCCGGCCGGCGTAACCCCCTGAGCCTTGCCCGGCTGGATGCCTGCGCGAGCGAGGACCGCGTCAGGGATCACCCTAGGATTGCCCGTCGCATTCGTGAGGACTGTGGCTGCACGGTCCGCCATCCCTCGCTCCTGGTACTCGGTCTGTGGCGCCTGCGCCGGTGCCCCCGGCCCACCGGGGAGCTTCTCGGCGGATCCGTCCGCCTTGTAACTGTAATTCCCGGCCTGGTCCCACTCCCGAACGGTTCCGTCCGCGTGAGTAACCCGGCGCGCCTCCCCTTGCGGTGCTGCGGTCCCGTCGGCGCGGTACTCCATGCGCTGCTCGCCGTCTCCGACCTCCGAGGTGGTCCCGTCCGCCTTGTGGACTCGCCTGGAGTCCTGAACTCCGTGCTGCTTACCGAGCTCGTACGCCTCACGCTTGGCGCGCGCGTCCGAGGTCACGTACGGGTGTGGGTCGCCCACGTCGTAGTTGTCCGCCCACGGCCCGTAGCTTCTCGGGTCCTCGTCCTTTGTGCCCCTCTTGCTGGCCTTGAGGCGAGCGAGCGCAGCCGTGACGTCGGCCATGTGGTCCTTGCGGGACTTCTTGCCGCCCTCGGCCTTCTTCGGCCTGGCCGCGGCAGCGTGTCCGCCGTACTCCTCGTCCCACTTTGCGACCTCCTTGGCCTTCGGGCCCTCGCCCATGCGCTTCTCGAGCTCGGCGTCGGTCGGCTCGTTCTCGGGAAAGTCACGGATGAGACCGTCCCCACGGCTGAACTCCATCCCGCCCTTGCTTGCAATGGGGGACTCAAGCTTCGGGTCCGCGCCCTTTTTGGCGTTCGACTCGAGCTGCCGGTACATCTTGTCCGTCACCCCGATGGGGCGCTTCTGCGTGCGGGCCATGGCCTGGTCGCCGATGCTCTCGGCGATGGTCGCCTTCTCGCGGAGCTCGCGCGCACGGGCCACGAGCGGAGACTCCTTCCACGAGGAAAGAGGCGAGCCGAGCTGAGGGTTGGCGTTCGCGTCGGCGTTCGATTGGAGCTGGGCCATGTCTCCACCGAAGGGGCGATCCATCGGGGACTGCATGTCCGGAGGGGGCGGAGACTGGCCGAAGGGGAGGTCCGGGCGAAGCTTCGGACGCTCGTTGCGGAGTTCTTCGTCGTCAGCCCATGGAACGTTTCGCATGCTCATTTTCGTGCACCCTTCAATTGGTCAATCTGCTTTTGCATATCGTGGAACATGGCCTGGTGCACCATGGTCAGCTTCTTCGTGTCGACCTTCTTGCCGGCCGGCGTGTTCATCACGGTGGCCTTGCCCATCGGAGTCTTCTCGAGGTCCTGCGCCATCACGCCGTACTGCTGGTCTTCCGGGTTTTCCCCGGGTACTCCACGCTTGTACTTGTAGGCAAAGCCCGGCGTAGAGCGAGCCATCTCCGAGGCTTCGGACATGTGCACGGCGCCCGTCTTGAGGCGCTCGTCGGAGTAGGCGACCTCGTCGTCGCGCTTCTTGCGCTCCGGATCCGGCCCGTCGCTGGGGGCGTTGTACTTCATTGCCACGTCGCCGAGGTTCGTCGCCGCGGTTCCGGCCATCTGCATGCCGGCAGCCGTGGCCTGCTGAGCCGCATTCTCCTTGCCCTGGGCAACATTGTACTTCGCCGCTTGCCACTGGTTTTGCGCCTGCGTCGAGCCCGTCTGCGAGGCTTGCTGAGCCTTCAGGATGGCGTCGCGCACGTTCTGCGCCCCACGTTCGCGCGCCGCATTCGCTGCGTCGTTCTGGAACGCCGAGCCCGCTTTGCCTTCGGCGGCACCCGCCTCGAGCCCGCGCGTCGCCGCATCCCCTTCGCGCATGGCCGTGGCCTGCTGGCCGTACGCAAGGCCTGCGCGCTGCGCCTCTTGCTGGCGCACGACGTTCGCCTGCCCTGCGGCCTGCTGCCCGATTGCAATGTTGCCGCGCGCGGCCTGCGTTTGCGCCGCGATCCGGCCCATGGCTCCGCCACGAGCGACGGTCGCAAGGGAGCTCTGCGCGCCCTGCGCCTGTTGCCCGCCTGCGAGCACCGCGCGGCTCGCTGCCGAGCTCTGCGATAGGTCCATCTGGTCTCGAAGCAAGCCGAGCCCCTGCTGCTGCTGGCCGCGCGCCTGCTGCGCCTGAGCCAGGGACTCGCCGTACTGGCGGTCGTCGTACTGGTACCCCTGTCGGTCGCGCGCCCCCATGGCCCGGTCGAGCTGCCCCTGGGCCGCCTTCGCGAACCCACCCGTGCCACCGTATTCGTTGGCCACGCCCTCGACGTTGTTCGGGTCGAGACGCCTCTGCTCCTCTTCGATGGAGCGGCGACGCGAGTCCTCGTACTGGTCGATCTGAGCTTGGCTCAGGCCCTGCATTTGCTCGTTGGTAAGCGGTGGCTGAACCGGCATCAGAGCCCCCGAATCCCGCGCTTGAGGCGCTCGTCGGAGGTCTTGGCCATGGTCGTGTAGATGCTCGCCATCGTGTTGACCCCTTCCGCGACCTTCGCGTCTTGCGCCGCCGCGTCGTCCATCTCGAACTGGTTCCGCTGGAGAGCTCGCTGCCGAGCAATCTCACGGGCCTTATCCACGCCATTGAGCTGGGCGGCGCGCGCGCCGTACTCCTGCTCGTTGTAGTACTGGCTCATCTCGTCGCCGAGACCGCGCTGCTTGTAGAACATGTCGCTCTGCGCCTGCTGCGCGCCGAAGTCCGCGCGACCCTGGGAGACATCCCCCTGTCGCATCGCCCCCGCGCCGCCGGCGAACGCCTGTTGGCCCGCTCCGGTCTCCGCCGCACGAGCGCCGCCGAGCGCCCCGAGGTTCCCGCCCGCATGCTGGACGCCGGCGCGCTGGGCCCCGAGGCCGCCCTGGGAGGCTTGGGCCTGCATCGCCGCGTCCGCGTTCATGGCGTACTGGGCCGTGGCCGCAGAGGGGCCTCCACCCTGCGCCATCGCGAGCGCCGCAGCCTGCCCGTACTCCTGCTCGCCGCGAGCCTGTTGCCCCTGCGCGCGTGCCGCGTTCGCTGCGGTGTAGTCGATTGCGGGACCCTGAGCGACGCCGCTGTACTTCTGGTCCCAGTACGAGCCTTGCTGCCCGAGGCGCTTCGCTTCCTCCTCGGCCGCCTCGCGCGATCCGCCGTAGGACATGTTGTCCGCAGCGGTCGCGTGCGTGGCCTTGGAGTCGTAGTTCGACCCGTACTTCCGGCCAGCGATGTCGCCGGCGGACTGGTTCGCGTCGTCGTAAAACTGCGTTGCTCTGGACGTCACGCGTCACCTCTTGGCGTTGGCTGCTCCGTGCCGAGAGAGGCCTGGAGCGGGGAGAATCTCGAGAGCGAAGCCGCTCCACCGGGTAGACTCGCCGGTCCCGAGGACGGCCGGAGCCGTGTCGGTAAGCCGGATGCGCATCGCCTTGCACCTGGGGCTCATGCCGTTCTGAGCCCCGAGCCGAACCGTAGCACGACCCCGGTTCACCAGCGCATCGGCCTCGGTGAAGGTGGCCGTCTGGAGGTACGAAGCCGAATGGTCGACGGAGAGCTCGACGGTGAACCCGTGGGCGGACTTATAGTCCCCTACGGTCTGCACCGCCCGGACGCGCTGCCAGGTCGTGGGCCCGCCAAACCAGGCCGTCTCGACCACGAGCGGGACCCATGTGTTGCCGTTGTCCAGCCATGAGTCCCTGGCCTCCGCGTAGACGACTCCAGCCGAGTTCACGCAGACGTACCGGTCGCGCCAGGTGCACGCCGATACCATAACCCCATGCTCAAAAATGGACCACTGCCGGATGCCCGGCGCATAATCCCAGACGAGCGTCACGCCGGCATCGCCCGCGGCGTTCACGCAGGCGAACCGGACCTGGTCGAAGTTCTCGACGAGCGTCGCGGCCTTCACGGTCGGGTAGGACGCGAGCGTGTCCTCGACGGGCCCGCCGAGCGGTTCGAGCGACATCGAGCGAGTCATCATCCAAATGCGCCCGTCGGTGCCCTGGAAGAGCACCCCAAGTTGGCAGCCGACGACGCTGAGCGCGCTCATGCAGCCGATGTCCGCGGCAATCTTCCGAGGTTGTCCGTAGTCGGTGGGGAAGCCCGTGGGGCCTGGGCCTTCGCCTTCGAGGTAGTAGATGCCCTGCTCGGTGAAGATAAGCAGAACGGTGTCCAACGACGCGAGCGCGACGATACTGCTCCCGTCGTCGACCCGAACGGTGAGCGCCTCGTTGAAGCCTGGAAAGACCGACGGCTCGTCGGCAATGAGCTTCGAAAACCAAACCGTGCGCTGGTCGCCGCCAATGGCGAAGACACGTCCGCGATGGAGGCACACGTCGACGAAGCTCGGGGGAGCGTTGTCGTCGAGCACGTCACCGAGTGTGTATGCGGGTTGCCGAGGCGTCGTGTTGAACAGGCCATTCACGACCACGGTGGCCGTGGGGCCAATGGTCGTGGAGGCGTTCGCAATCGTCTTGTAGGTCGGAGGCCGGGAGTACCGATAAAGGACAGTCCCGGGGTAGTCGCTTTGGTACAGGGACAGATAGGACGAGTACGCTGAGCCTAGGGCAGAGCGTTGTTTCGCGTCGACTATGGCGTTGAATCCATAAGCGTCAATCGCGGTCGCGGCGCCGGCTAGCGTAATGGAGGTCTGGTACACCGGGCTCCGGTGCAAAATGCCATTCGCGTCCATTCGTTCATATACGAGTCCAACGACGTACGACCCGAGCGCCGTGAGGCCTCCGGCCGTGGCCGAGCTCGCGAGGACGGGGTTCTCGCCATAGAATCCAACGTCCGCCGCGTCCGTCCCGTCGAACCACCACGGGGCAGCGCCGGCAAAGAGCGCGGACCCGAGCACTTCCACGTTCCGGAAGACCTCTCCGGACTTCACCGTAGCGCACCCCATCGACTCTTGAGCCGGATAGAGGACGTTGTACTCATAGGTCGTGACTCCGTAGACGAGCCGGACCTCCGTGCTCGAGACGACCGCGGCATCCGGGACGTTGCCCGTCCGCTGCGAGTACTGGCGCATTGCCAAGTTGCCAGCGGGAGACACGGCCTTCGTCGCTCCCGAAGTGTTTGGATAGCCAAGTTCCATCATGACCACCGACGCGAGGACGGTGTCGTCCTGCCCGCGCTGTGGGGAACACGCGGAGTAGTACTTCCCGCCAAACAGAAACGGGCGGCAGAGGAGCTCGCCGTTGTACACCGTGATGTTGTTGATGAACGCTCCGGTAGAGGGCTGGTACGTGCGGATGTGGCCATTTAGCGCCACGAGGACTTCGTCGTCGCCAATCTGGAGACACGCGTTGCCCGTGGCATACCCGGCCGCGCCGACGACCGCAGCGTCCGAGCCCGGAACGATGGCCACAGCGTTCCAGTCCCACGTGCCGCAGCGCCAGTCGGGTGCCGCAGTGTGGTAGACGAGATGCGTGTACTTGCTCGAGCCCCATGGCCGCGAGGAGATGGAAATCGAGTCGCAGAGCGCCACGGGCCCACCGTAGGCCGAAGGCCCCGAGGTGAACGTGAGGCTCGAGTCGGAGATGGCCAGCGTGATGCCCGTGACATTGTCGGCCCACGCCCAGCAGAGGACGTTTCCTGCGTCCTGGAGCGCCGAGATGTCGAATGCACCACTCGAGCCGTTGATGCCGGCGACCACCATTGGAATCGAGACCGACACTGCGAACGCGCCGGAGAGCGTGACTCTGCACGCGTAGAGGCTGCGCGGAGCTCCGTTTCCCTCGACCCACGCGACGTAGGCCACTCCTCCGACGGCGGCGACTCGCGGGCCGCTTCCTACCGTGGAGACTCGGGTCGGGGGGACAACATGCGCCCCGGTCGAAGCTTCGACCACCTTGACGTAAATCTCGCCCTCGCTGTAGGGCGAGCCCACGTGCCAGACGTAGACGACATAGCCGCCGTAATAGGCCGCCTGGGGCTGGTTCGCGCTGCCCACCGACGCCGCGACGACCTCCGTGCGCGCCGAGAGGGCGAGCGCTTGCGGTCCCTTCTTCCATCGGGTCAAGCTTTCAACGTAGGAGTAGACGTGCCCGTCGGTCGCGATGGCGCATAGGTCGTCTCCGCGCTGGAACACACGAGTCGCGGCGAACCCCACCTCGTCAGTGTCGATGGTCCCGAGATTTTCTAGCCCGAAGCGCTTGGCAATCTCCCCGCTGCGCGAGAAGAAGCCATTCTTTAGGGACGTTAGCGTGCCCGCGGGGGCTTGCTTCGGGTCGACGCGCTCATCGATGCCCGAGGCGAATGGGACGTGCACGACTTGGGATGCGCTCACCAGACCACCAGATCGAAAAAGGTTGTCCAGGCGCCCGTGTGCGTGAGCCGGATGAGGCGCGCCTCGAGCTCGTCGGCCTGGATGGTGCGATAGACGAGCGGGATGCCCGTCTGGGCGTTCACGACGAAGTAGCCGGCAGCCTTTTGGCGTAGCCCGTGGGCGATGTCCCGGGTCTGTCCCGCGGTGAACGTCAATCCGCTGACGGTGCGCGCGCCCGAGGGAATGGCCATCCCGTTGACGGCCGTTTCGACGGCATTGCGGCGCCGGTCGCCCTCTTGGGCTGCGCGGTTCTCCGTGTGCACGGTCGTGCGGGGAAGCTTCACGTGTAGTACCGCTTCCGATAGACGCGCCGGATGCGGGGGGGCTCTCCCGAGCGCTGCGCGGCGAGTCGCGCGACGCGGGCATCCCACTCGGCGATGCGAAGGACCGCGAAGCCCGTGTCGGCCTGGTCCTTGGCGAGCATCTCGGCCACGGTGCGCCAGACGGCCGCTTCCTCGAATCCGCAGACACCGTCGAAGGTATCGCTGCCAGCCGTGAGGTTCACGAACGCGGGCGTGTAGATGAGCCGCATCGACACGACGGCCGAGGGCGTAGGGAGCAGTGTCAAATTTGACACACGTAGCTGGTACCGCGAAGGGTAGCTCGACGTCGCGAGCTCCATCGCTGCGACCTCCGATTCGGAGGCGTCGACCAAGGGGATGCGCTCGCCGCCGACGCCCATGTGGACCCCGAGGAGCCCCATAAATGTGCTCGGGAGCGCGTAGTCCGCGGTTCCCGCGACGGTCGAAAAGGCGTAGATGGTGCGGAAAAAGCCAGACCCCCGGGCCGCGACGAGTTGCTCGTACACGGCGCGGAGGTTGGCGTTCAGGCGTTCGGTGATTTCAGCGTCCGTGCAGAGCGCGTTCGTCTGGTCCGCCGTCTCCTGGTTGGAGAGGCGCCGGCACTTCGCAATCAGGGCGGTCAAAGTGACGGCGTCGCTCATGTCTCACTCCATGCAGTCTTTGCAGGCCTCTTTCATCAGTCGGATGAAGCCCTCTCGGTCTCCATCCTTCAGGGCGTCGTACGCGTCTCCGAAGAGCTCGTCCGACTCCCCCGACTCGCTGTCGGGGGACTCCTCGTCCTCGGACTCATCGTCCGAGACTTTCGCGCCCTTCTTCTTTCCGAAGGCGAGCACGATGTTCTTGATGGCGTCCTTCACGCTTGCACCACGTCCTGCGACAGGTGGAGGATAAAGTGCACACGGTTGTCGGCCGCTGCCGCGATGTCGGTAGGCACAGCGGCTGCCATGACCCTAATCTGAAACGTAGGCGTAGCGCTCGACACTGCCACCGCGCAGAGGTGGGCGATAAGGTCGGTTGCTGCTGCCATCTGGAGGCCGGCCACGCCCGCACGAATGCGGACGGTAGGCTCGGTCAAGGTCACGGTAAACAGGCCTGCGCCAGCCCGAACCACCGTGAACCCGGTTCCGAATACCGTGATGGGAGCGCCCGCCCCTTGCGGGGCGAACGAGCCAGACATCACGAATTCCTGGTTTCCGGTTGCCCGGAGAGGATGGGCCTTCATATCAGAAGGTTCCTCGGCAGTTGTACCCAGGCGCTTCGCAGTACATCTGCGCGAAGGCGCGGAGGCGCCATTCGATGCCGTCGGAGGCGGCCTGGCGGGACATCATTTTCCCGTCGTCGTCGACCACGTGCGGGACGGCCTTGAGCGAGCCAAGGGTCCACGTGTCGAGCTGGAGGATGTAGAAGATGCCACGCGGGCAGTTCGGGTCTCCGAGTACCTCGAGCGGCCCACGGTCCGCCTGGAGCATCAGCGCCTGGTATCCCACGATACCTTCGGTCGACATCGTCTTGTCGTAGACGGCGTGGCTTCCGAGGTTCTTGATGATGTCCGCTCGGTCGCGCGGGTTGCAAAGAACGTGAGTCGGCTTGCCCCCTTCGAGAGCCAGGAGCACGGCTGCGTCCAGAAGGGTGTCCTCTTTCGCCGCTCCAGCCGTTGCCACGTAGCGGATGCCAGCGAGGCGGACTGCGTCGACCGACCGATCCACGCCGAAGAAGTTGTCGCCGCCTGTCGGGTCAGCTGCGGGCACCCAGGCGTCGAGGCCCTTGATGCAAGCTCCGAAGTCGCCAGCACGGAAGAGGAAGTCGTTGACGGCGAGCGTCGTGATGACGGTGTTCCAGGCCGCCGAGGTACTTCGGATCGTGCCCAGCGTGCGGTTGATGGCCGAAATCATTTCCTGCCCGGCCTTCACGCCGCCAGACGTGCCATCTGCCGTGGAAGCCTGCAAGAACATGTTGACCTCGAAAAACACCGAATCACTTGGCGTGGCCAAGGAGATGGTGTTCGTGGCCACCGCGGATCCGGCCGACACTTTACCTCGCGCTCCTCCACCGTTTCGGTAGAGCTGCTGGGACGTCGAGCGCTTGAACGACAAAATGCCGTTTTTGTGGGCCTTGTCGAAGGCCTTCATCAGGCTGTTTCCGTCGCCGTCCGAAGCCTCGATGGCCTCGGCCGACATCGTGATGACGTGGTAGTCCTTCGCTCGAGTGACCACGAAAGCCGCGTCGTCGTCGGCAGTCGTGTTCGCCAGCGCGGTGGCGAAGAGCGCGGAGCCCTGCGAACGACCGTAGTTCACGGTAATCCGCGTGTTGTTACCCCCGAACTTCGGGTCCTTCTTGATGATACCGAGCAGAGCACAGTCTGCGTAGTTCATCTCGTAGAGCTTTTTCTGCGGGTAACGAGTCTTGAGGATGTTCGTGATGGTCGTGACGGTCGATTGGCCCAGAGACATGAAAGACTCCTCTCGGAGCTCTCAGAAGCCTCGGTCCTTCGCAAGCGCCTCTTCGATAGCTCGAAGCTCGGCGGCTTCCTGCTCGTCTTGCGACAAGTAGCGCCGCTCGGTGGCAGTGCGGGACGAAGCATCTGGGGAGCCCAGCGTGCGTTGGTGCCGCGCGACCTGCGACGATTGAGGAGCCGTTGCCTGGCTTGCAAGTCCAGGCTGACTCCCATCGCGAAGAAAGTCAAGATACTTGTCGAGACCGGCTACGACCTCGGACATCTTCGGGCGACGCCCGAGCTCCTCGATGAAGGCCTCTTTGATTTCGTCCGCGGTCTCGATGAGGAGCTTGGCCGCCGCGCGATTCTCGCGAGCCGAGCGGGCGAGGCGTGCCACCTGGGGCGGGACGTCCGGCGCGTTCTCGGCGAAATTCACCAGGGCAAGCCGGTCTTGGTGCTCGGCCTGCGCGAGCGTATGCGCCCGCTGCGCCTCCACTTGCTCAGCGCGTTGCTTGGCTTCGTTCTCGTCCTTCTCGCGGAGCAGGCGCTTGAGCTCGGCGACCTCGGCCGCCGCAGATTTTGCGATGGCATGGGGGTCCTGAAGGTCGAGCTGCGCGGCGACGAGCTCCTCGTAGTTCAGCCCGTGGGCCTGCAAGGCCTCGAGTCCACCTGCCTTTACATCAGACCTAAATTTCTCGAGCGCTTGGCGCTTCTCGTTCTCGAGCGCTTCGGCCTGCGCAAGGCGCTGGGCGTACTGCGCCTCCATCTGCTCGGTGCGCTCCTGCGCGAGCTTCACCAGCCGTTCGGCCTCGGCGAGCGTCGAGCTCTCCCGACGTCGCTCCGAACGCGCCTGCTCGGCCGCACGGGCCTTCGTAATGCGCTCGGCATGGCGAGCCTCGGGCGTGCCGGGAGCGGGGGAGGGCGGGGCGCCGGGGACGACGGGCTCGGCCGCTTCGTCGGTACCGTTGGCGACGGCCGTGAGCTTTTCCGCCCTCAGAACCCGGTCGAGCTCGGCCTCCAGGCTGCCCGTGTCCGGCACCGACTCCACATCGACCACTTCGGCGCCGTCCGGCGCGTCATTCACAATCTCGTCTGTCATGGGGAGCCTTTCACATCATCGGAGGGGGAGACCCGGGAGGACCCGGAGGTATGGGGGGAGGAGCCCCCGGAGGCATGGGGGCGCCAGCCCCCGTAGGAGGAGGCGGAGGTGCGTTCGCTGCGGCTTCTTTCGCCTGCTGGTCGGCGAGCATCTTCGTCGCAGCCTGGAGCCAGCGCGACATGAGGCCGAGCTTGTCCTGGGACAGGCCGCGGCGTCGGTAGTCGAGGTAGCTCGTCTGCGCGACCGTAATGGCCTCGGCGAGGAGCATCTCCGGCTCTGGCGAATCGAGGACGCCCTTGTCGGCAATCTTGGCGAACATCTTCTCGGTGAGCTCTTCCGTCGCGTTGGCGCGCTGGACGAGGGCCTTGATGTCGGGGATCCCTTTGCCAAGGAAGCGGGCAATCTGCCGGGGTTCGAAGACCTGCATCTTTGCGAGGTCCTCGGCAAACTCGAGCGCCGCTGCCGGCGTGTTCGGGATGCCCGACGACGGAAGGACCTGGAGCTCGGACGACTCCGAGTCGAGGTCGACCTCGGACCAGTCGACCTCTTCGATGCCGCGCTCTTCGTGTACCACGCGGATGACGACGCTCTTCTTGCTCGAGCTCGAGAGGTCGCGCAGTGTGTCGACCGTGCGCCGGCCTACGTCGCAGATAAAATCCGCGTAGGCCATGGACTTGTGCACGAAGCGCTCGCTCTGGTCGTCTCGGTACGCCCGGAGGGCTGCGCCGCTCGAGAGCCCCGCGGGCTTCTGGCTCGTGGCGGCGAGCTGTGAGATGCCCGTGATTTCGAAGGCCTTCGCCCAGAGTTGCCAGAGGTGGTCGTACATCTGCTGCGGGATGGCGTTCGGCGTGACGTAGACCGGGGCCGTGCCGTTGAAAAGCACGACGCGGTCGCGCTGGTCGGTAAAATCCCGGATGTCGACGCCCGCGCCGCGGTCCACCATCCAGGAGCCGGCGACGGTCTTCTGTGCGTCGTTGATTCGGTCGAGCAAATCGTTGATATCAAGTTGCAGGCCGCGGAGCTCGTAGGCCAGGCCGGTTCCATACCAGCCGGTGTCCGGTTCGTCCCAGACGAAGCGGCAATGAGGAAAGGTATCGCGTTCCCACCTGAAGGACTCGAGCGTTTGGCCTCCAAGGACGGCGAGGTAGCGGCCGTCGTTGGCTCCAGGGGAGCTCGGGAGGCTCCAGCCTTCGGAGACGAGAAGCTGGTCGTCGCTCGGGTTGTATCCCCACTCGCGAAGGCCGTCTCCCTCGTGCTGGGCGTCGAGGATGAACGAGCGAAGCTTGGGAAAGGCCGCGGCCAACACCATGCGGTCGTGGTAGCGACGTCGGTAGATGCGCCTGGGCTCTCCGTCGTGCGCCTCGCGGTCGTCGACGAGCATCTCTCCAGGCAGACAGCGACGAATCCTCGGCATCCCGGCCCACGGCTCGACGAGAACGCCCGCGTCGCCGTAGATGAGCGCACTCTTGAAGGTTCGGATGGCCTTGTTCGTGGCTTTTTGCTGGTAGAAGACCCCGTCGACTGCCGAGTCCATGCGCTCGGCACGTTGCTGATCCGACCAGGACTGGTTTCGCGTGATGAACGTGGGCTTGGGCGGGTTTCGGGCCGCGATTCGCGCGGTCGCCGCGTCAATCATGGTCCGAACGATGTTGAGCGAGAGTTGGTTCGGTGGCCCACCCTCCAGATCCCCCTCGGCGTCGTCGGCCGTGAAGCCTCGGAGCGCGTCGGAACCGTAGAGGGTCGCATGGACGAGCCGGTCCTGCGCGCGCCACTCCTGCTCGGAGCGGATGCGCGTTACGGCCGCCTGCATGTTGCGAGCGGCCTCTTCGTCGGGCTTAGTCGCCCAGGTCTCCGTCTTGTCCATCGATCATTCTCCAGGCGCCACAAGCGCATTGTGCACTGCATGCAGGGATTCGGGCCCCGGAGCTCCGCCGGAGCTTGCTCCAGAATTGAAGGTGTACCTCACCCTTGGTAGGGGGTCGAGCCTTCACCTCGGGCATTGGCACGGTCGGTGCCGGACCGAGCTCGATTCCGCCCCACGACGTGACCCCGAGACGGCGCATGGCGGCTGCCCGAGTCTCGAGGGACGCTATGTCGGCCTGGTCCACTTGGCTTCGCACGTCGGCCTTGAAGGCGTCGACGGCCTTGCTGTGGATTCTCGGGTACGGGAACCCCGTCGCCTTGGCGAAGTCTACCTTCTTCGCCCCATCATTCTCTTCGCCCATGAATTGTCCCTCCGTCCTTTTCGCATGACCCGTCGCTCGAAATCTGACTCCTCCTTGACGAGTCGCGCGGCCTCGGTCTCGTGCGGCGCTTCGCTTGGGAGGGCGACACTCCAGGCGTTGGCTTCCCGCCAGCCGTAGAGCGCCGCGTCGCTGAGGTGGTCTTGGAACCCCTCATGGTAGTCGGTCCTGTCGTCGTTCCACGGGAGCTTTCCCCATTCCTTGATGAGCGGCGAGTTGCCGTCGCATACCTTGATGTATCCCTGCTCGAGCGCTCCTCGAAAGAGCTTCAGGTAGCCGAGCTTATCGGCCTTCTGCGCGGGCTCGATGGGCGTGCCGTAGCGCTTCCGGGCCTCGGCGGCGTAGCCCTTTCCGAGGCCATTCATGTCGCCGACGATGCGGTCGTACTTGCGCTGGCTGCGCCATTCCTCCACGAACTTGGCCGCGTCGCTCGGGGTCATCTTCGTCGCGTGGTGCGAGCGCGTGATGTAGACCGTCCGCGTCGACCAGGCGAGCTCGACGAACGCGCACGCGTCGTTGTAGCCGTAATCGATGCCCAGGACGTAGCGGACCTTCCCGTCGGGGAAGTTGCGCGCCGTGTTGAGGAGCTCGTTGAACGGGAATACGAGTGAGCTCTGGTCCGAAGCCCAGATGCCCTTCTCGAGCTGGTTGCGCGTGTGCTCGTCGAGCACGCTCAGCGACTCGCGGTAGGTGTCCGAGTTCAGGTGGGGGTTGTCCGCCATCAGAGACGGGACGAAGGGCTTGTCTCCGTCGATGAAGCGCTCGCGGACCCACTCGTGCCCGATGCCTCCGGGGTTCGTCGCGCCGCGGAGCTTCAGGTTGATTTTCGAGAGCGGGCCGTCGATGGGCTGGCGAAGGCGCGAGCTCAGGAAGAGGTACCAAAGCTCGGGGAACTGCGTGAGCTCGTCGAAGCCGATGAACTGGAACTCGGCCGAGGCGTAACGAAACTTGTCCTTGTCGGTCTTGAGGTAGCCGAAGACGAGCTTGCCGCCGCGGGGGAACCTGAAGCTCTTCGTGTCGTCGTCCCACTTCGCCGGCGTCCCGGCAAGCCAGTCGTGCGCGCGGTCCATGATGGCGCCCGGGAGCGCGAGGTCGGCGTAGCTGCGACGGAGAATCAGTCCGGCGTAGCCGGGCAAGTGCACATTTTCCAGAGCACCCATGAGCAGAGCGTCGCTCTTGCCGCCACCGGCCGCGCCGCCGTAGAGCCCTTCGCGCGTCTCGAGCTCGAGAAACTCCTTCTGCTTCTTGGTCGGCTGGTGCTTCCAGTAGGCGCGCCCCGTGCGTGCGGGCAGAAGAGCGGAGAGCCCCTCTTCGAGGTCGCGCAGCCCGGGGGCTCTGCTCATATCTGGCTGCCCTCATAGAAGATTCGGGCCAGTTTTTCCGCCGGGAGGCGCTTCTTCAGGATGTCCGCGGCTTTCTGGAGCAAGTCGCAAGCCGCAACAGGGTCGAAGAGTCTGCGGTGTCGGCGCTTCCGGATGCTGCGCTTGCTCATTTGGCCGTGCAGATGAAGTGGAGGACCACGAGCCCAAAGACGAGCGCGGGCACCCATATGGGGGAGAGCACGCAGAGAATAAAGATGGGGAGCGTCATTGGGAGAAGTTGCCTTCTCGGTAAAGGTAGTCGGAGGCCATTATCTCCTCCCTGCTAAGTATTTTTCCGCCTCCGCCCCTTGCTCCACCGTAGGCCGCTTCCTTCAGGGCCTCCATAAACGAGACCTGCTTTACGAGCTTGCGGTCCGAGGTCCGGTCGAAGAGCGCAGCCGTGTAGACGAGCGCTGCGTTGGCCACTCGACAGGCCACGAAGCCGTCGTACCGCGAGATGGTCTTGAGCTTTCGAAGTGGGTATTCCCGCTTGGAAATCTCGAAGATGGGTTCGGGCTTTTGGCCGATGATGAAGGTCATAGGGGCTTTCCGTCCTCGTCTAGGTAGGCGGCTTCGATGTGGTCCGCCTGCTTTCTGAGCTGGACGGCACGCTCCAGGTCCCTGATCCTGGCCAGCGCAAGGTCCCCTCGAGTCTTTGCCCTATCGACCAGCCCCTGGAGGCGCAGCTTCTTCTGCGTGAGCTCGCGAATCTGATCGTCGTAGAACAGCTTCGCTGCGGCGGCGCCCTCCGCCCGGCGCAGGATCTCATCTTCGTACCTGCCCGCGAGCACGGCCAGGCAATTCCTTCGTGCGGAACATGATATGTAGGGGCCCGGTTCCCACGCCTCGATAGTTTGGACGTCTTCCTCGGTCAGGTAAGGGACGGTGAGGAACTCTTTACCCTTGGAGTATTCCGCCCTCAGCTGAGCGCTCCGGCGTTCATTGCTCATTTGTCACTCTCGCGCTTCGGGAAAAAAGTGAGGTACTTCATGACTTCGCGGCGCCAGGTATCCGTCTGCGGTCCTCGAATCTTCTTCGTGACCGTGAGCGACGTCTTCTGTCCGTGGCACTGGGCCCACACTTCGAACGTGAGGTTGTTCTCGTTCTCGACGCCGTAGGCCTCGACGATGGTCTTGCACGTGAGACACATCGGCCAGTTGGTGACCGAGGCCTCGCGGTCCGAGAATAGCGTCGAAAGGTGGTCGTGGTTCCTGCGGACGATGATGTTCGGCGAGACGCCGTGCTTCTTCTGGAAGGCCTGCCCGTCCGCGATGGCCTTCTTGACCAGCCCCTTGACGTTCATGGCTTCTTTCGGAAGCCGAGCTCGGGGTCGACGTCCTCCTCGCCGACGGCCTTCTCCCCACTGACGGGCTTCTGGGCCGCGCGGAAGATGCTGGCCGAGTCGGCGAACAGGACCTGCTTGACGTTGGCGAGAGGAATGCCGAAAGGCGGGCACGCCAGGTTGGCGTCTCGCGTGTCCTTCACGTGGAGCCAGTTGCCTTGGACAACGAGCAGAACTTGGTGCGTCTCCTCGCTCAGGGTCTTCTCGGCTCCCCCGCGGAGCGTGATGGCGTTGATGAACGCCGCAGATTTAACGCGCAAGCAGCACTTCCTTTCGCGGCGCGTAGCGCCAGCCTCGTTCCTCAAGCTTACGTTTCTGTGAGATTGTACCGAAGCGGGCGAATTGCTTCACCCCAGCAGCCTCCGCGTGCTCGAGGAGCATGGTCCCGTACCCGAGCCCGCGCCAGGAGCGCTTCGTCCCGGCCCAGTGGGCCAGCGTCGATGAGAGGACTATGAACGCGCCGATGGTGTCGGGCGGGCAGTCGTCCGGCCGAAGGACGACGATGGACGCGCGGGCCAGCACGAGGTCGCGGAGCTCGAGGCGAATCTCGCTCGAGTCGGTGACGTCTTGAGCCCATGCGCGCCGAACGAAATTCAGATCCGCCGGCCCGGCTAGCTCAATCCTTGGCATTCAGTCCGCCCCCAGGCGAGCGATGCGCGCTTTGCGCAGATTCTCGGTTGCGGCGAAGTCGGGGTCATCCTTCTCGAGCTGGATGAGAATGGAAGCCGCGGCGTGCGCGAGGTGGGGCAGCCCGCTCTCCGGGTCGTTGTCCTCTCCGCGCGCGTAGGCAAAAATGTGGCGAAGCGTAGCATTCAGGTAGCGCGTTCGGCCTTTGACCGCGCGCCATCCGTGGGCGCTGTATTTTTTTGCCCCGTAGTCGAGCACGGCCTGGACCTGTGCGACCGCGAGCCACGGCAGGAGCTCGTAGTTCGGCTTGCCGGCGTCGTCTTTGCGTCCCTCTGGCACGCGGTCGTCCGCCGGCGTGGTCTGCTCAGGCTTCTTGTCCCATCCGGCCGACTTGTGGGCGCACTCGGAGCAGAGGGTCGTCTGCTCTCCGCCTCCCTGGTACGCGACCACTTCGCGCCACATCACGCAGCGAGAGCACGTGCCTTTGACGGCCTCGCTCGCGATGCGCATCGTCTCCCCACGAGCGCGCACGCGCTGGGGCCAGGTCACTCCGTCTTGGGGCCCAGGTCCGCTATGATTGCTTGACATGTCGCGATTAGCCTTTCGCAATAGGTACGTCGTTCTTCGCCAGATAGACTCAACAGGTGCGTTTGAAGGTCCACCTCCGGAGCGTTCGCTCCCACCAGCTTCGCGAGCGTGTCACTCGCCTTGATGGCGTCTCGGGCATCTCCGCTCTCCACGATGGAGTGCAGCCTCGCAAGAATCACGGCCTTGACCTCGTCGCTCGGACCGAGCTGGAGGCGAATCTGTCGTCCTGCCTCGGCAGCGAGCTGCCCGACGGACGCGAATGACATTCCCCACTGCTCGGAGAGCTCGCGCTGGACCGTGCGCGACCAACCACCCTCGAGGCGAAGCGAACGGATCTTGGCGATCCGGTCGTCTTTCACCTTCACGTCGGCGTCGGAAGTGTAGCCCACGCTACAAGCCTCCCACGCTGGCCGTTTCGTGTCAAGTGTTGCCGGGAGAGGTGGGGCTTTCGCTTCCTCACGGCCGCCCGGCGGCGACCATCCCTCTTGCGCCTGGGATCAGGAGTTTCACGCGGTCGCCAGGTCCGTGGACATAGGCTAGGCGCTGTTTTGGAGCTCGGCCCCGAAGCCAATCTGGGCCGAACTCGGTGGACTTGAGCGGGCCGCCTCGGCGCCTGCTCGCCGGCGTGGTAGCCGGGCTGAAGTTGAAGGCCTCGCTCATGAAGGTGTTGGACTTACGTGCGAGCCAACCGTCTGACCTCCAAGCTGGGCCTGTACCCAAAGTAGCACAGGGTGATATCAGGTCAAGTACTTTTTATTTTGGGGTGTGGGGGATCCGGCCGCGGCACCGGCCCGGCCCGCCGCGGTACCCCCCCCAGGGGGGGTCCTGACGCACGCCGACGGCCGCCTGCGTCAGGCGCGCCGCGTCACGGCCGCTGGCACGGCCCTTGCCTACCCTAGCAAGCGCCATGCCACACGCTGGCACGGTCCTTGACGGCACGGCGTGTGCTACGCGCGGGCGTCGGGCACTAGGGAGGCTGGCCACCTTACGAGACTGTAAGGTGGATCGCCTGCAAAAGGCGTGCCACGAACCTTACAGACGCGTGAGAAAGGGGCGAGTGTGTCTGAATTGACACACCCAAGGGCAGGACGGGTGGCACAACCGTGCACCAGTGTGGGCTACGGACCACAACGAGGGGGCTCGAGCCTACACGGTTCTTGCCCGGGGTTTATGGCACGCTTTGGGCGCAGAGCGGGCCATGCTCCGTTTTACCGGGCTTTTGCCTAGGGGCTCGAGCCTACACTGGTGCCCCATGTGCTCACCCTAGGTTTACCGGGCTTTTTGCCACATTGATCCCTTGCGACCGGTGGCACGGTGTCTGCAATAGGCCTAGTCACGAACGCAAGGCAGGTCGCCGAGACGCTCGCAGGCTTGGGAGAGCCTACACCATGACCACGCACATTCGTTTCGTCTCGCTCGCTCGTGTCGCCACTGCCCTCACCTTGCCCCGCATTGCCGCTTGGGAGCGCGCAGAGGACGCGGCCGACACTCTCGACCGCTTGGACGCTCGCCAGGCCCGTATCACTGCGCTTGAGGCCCGCGTTGACCGGGTCATCGGGCTCGAGATTGCCCGCGAGGTCTCGACCATCTGCACGCTCTCTCGCCTCGCATCGTCTCTCGGCGCCGAGTGACCTAGCGCGGCCGACCTTGACCGGTCGACCGTGCTCCAAGCTTCTAGGGTCCCGTCTCGGCCCCCCGTTCTTTGACAATCTAGCGCCCTCACACCCTCTCTCGAGAGGGAAAGGGGCGCACTCTTTCGGGCCTTTTCGGGCAAAAACCCCGACGAAAACCCGGTTGGACCGCGAAACGGGCGTGTGAACGCTTTTTTTCCGCGAAAACCACCCTTTTCGTCTCGGCGAACGCCTCGAATCGGCCCGAAGGAGTGCGCCGTTTTACCGGGTGGGCAGATGTGGGTTTTTCGCAAGTATGCGAAACCATTGCGCAAAAGGTGTGAACACTCCAAAAGTGTGAACACTCGTGCCACCCGTATACCGTTCACAAGAATTCTTTAATGATATCACGTAGTTACACATAGACAGGCAGGGTGTGAACGGTACGTAGGGACGTTTGGACATGTACGTGCGCGCACGTTGCCAGGAAAGTTTCAAAGTAACCGTTCACACTGACTACACGCTCCGCGTCATGGCCCAAAGCCATGATATCGTTGCGGGATCCAGATATGTCCTACATGTGCCCACCCGGTTGAAACGAGCTTGCGCACATGTGCCCACCCGGTTAACGCAACGCGTCCTCGTGACGCAAGGAGACGAGAAATGATTCGCTACGCAGATTATCGACCCACCTCGAGCGATTCCTCCGGTCTAGGGTGCGAGGACCGCCAGGACTGGCTTGTTGCACCGTGTGGCACGAATCGGGGCGCAGGTGCACTTCAGCGTGCCAACTGGAAAGCGCAGAAGGCTATTCTGGACGCGGCGGACACTGGAGAGGACGTGGAAGAGCACCGCTTCGGACATTGGGCTTGCGGATGGTTCGACATCGTCCTCGTTCGTCCTGGGTCAAAAGCAGCTTGCGAGGCTTCCGCGCTGGAAGGCGCCCTGGAGGACTATCCTATCGTCTCGGAAGAGGTCTTTTCCGAGGAAGAGGCGGAAGAGGCAGACCAGATCTTCGCGAATTGCTACCGGCCGAAAGAGCGAATTGAGCTTCTTCGCGAGTCCTCTTCCGCGAGGGAGGGCATGCGGGGCATGACCTTCGGAGCATTGGTCCGGTGCGTCAAGGACGGGACCTACTGGCCCGGCGATGCGAGCGAATTGGTGGAGCTTTAGTCTCGTGCTTTGCGCCTCTCAGGGGGCGCAATGTTCGGCAATAAAGCCCGGGAAAAGGATACGACCATGGATCCAGACACGAACGTAGACGAGCAATGGTTCCTTGTGCGGCGCGGTTGGAAGCGGGAAAGCTCCGCGCGCCTTTCCGAGCTTCGGACGGCGCTCCGAGACTGGACGGGGGTTCGGCCCAAGGGCAGACCCCCGACAGATTCAGAGGTGCGCGCATGGCGCAAGGCTGCTTGCCTTCCCGTGCAATCGGTCGAAGTGCCCGCGTTTGCTAGGAGTTACGACAAGTGAACCACGTCACAATCGCGCCTCGATTCCACGTCGCCTTAGACCGAGGGTACGTTGACGAGCTCAAAGGTAGGCTTGTGCGAACGCTCTTTACGTTCGGTGCCTACGGGAACCACCACGTTCTCGTTCTCGGGTACCACGTCGACGACGCCCTTGAGATTGCGGCCGACGTTCTCATCGATGTCGCCCCCGGGCTCTTCCTGCCCTTCTCCGAAGCGGAAGAGAACGAAGCCGGGGAAGTGGTCGACCACACCTACACGGAACGCGGTTACATCCACTCGTGGGAGTGGGCCGTCGTGGACGACGCCTCACGAGCCGACATCAAGTCGAGGGTGGAAGAGGTAAAGCGTTGAAGCTCGCGCGCCTCTCGGCGTGGCTCGCGCGATTACCGACGCGTGTATTCGTCGCCCTGCGCGTCTTCGGCAAGCGCTTGTCCCACCTTGGAAGCCTCGCGGCTGGCCTTGGCCGTCGCGAAAGCGCTCGTGGGCGCCCCTGCGAATTGCTCGATCGCAACCGAAACGACTTCGCCCATGGTCGCTTTGTTGCGGGCGGCGAGGTCGCGAAGCTTCGCCTCTGTCTGAGCGTCGAGGCGGATGTAAAGACCTTTTTTGGATGCCATAGATAGGAGATATCATGTCACAAGCTATTGTCACCCGGTTCCTTGGGCCCACAAATACCAAAGGCGCGCGTCTTTCCGCCCGTTGCGACGCGAAACGTATCGTCGTGCCCTGGCCTTACGAGCTTGGCGCGAGCGCGGCGCACGCGCATGCGGCGCACGAACTGGCCGATGCCCTCGGCTGGCGAGGCGTGTGGGTCGGGGGGAGCTTGCCGTCAAAGCACGATGACGCCTACGTCTTCGTGAACACGGAAACGTCGAGCGACTTTCTCGAGGTGCGCGCGTGACCCGGCCAGAAAGCGGGCTTCGTCGCCTCATGACCCCTGGCATGCGTTCGGACATGCTCGTAAACGGGCGGCCGGGCCTTCCCAAAGAGAAGCTCCGCGCTTGCCTTCGATGGCTTGACTACTCGCGGATGGATGAGACCATCGAGCGCGTCGCGAACACGCCGGCGAAGCTGGTGGCCGTATGGGCCGCGGTTTCGGCCGGGGAATGGGACGTCTTCGCCGACCAACTCTCGGAGCGCCAGCTTCGCGAGGCTATCCGGGGCATCGTGCCGCAATTCACAGAAGGACCGAACGGGCTCGTGCCCGTTTACGAAAAGAGAGATAAGCGATGAAACCGAACCTGGAAAAGCTGAAGCTCTGGCACGAGGCATATCTGAAGGGGCTGGCCGAAGCCGTAACGAAAGACGCCCTTCGACCGGAAGAGGAGCGCTTCTACGGGTACGGAGTCAAGGACGTCCCCCATGTCGCTGGCCTCATGATTGCCGCCATAGCGGACCATCCTGACCGGGTGAACTACACGGGCGAAGGTTTCCGGGCCACATGTCGGATCCTCCGTCTGAAACCAACCAAAAAGGCCGTGTTTGAGTTCCTGGAGGTGAAGCGATGATGCTCTCCAAGACCTGCACGAAGTGTTGGGGCAAGGGCTGGGAGACGTTTGCCACCGACGCGTTCCCCGTCCTTTGCTTCGTCTGCCATGGGCATGGCGAGGTCGAGTGCAACGCGAGCGCCATGCTGGCGAGCGCCATCGGTTGCACGCTGCACACAGCTACGCGGATTCTGAGGGGTACGTGGCGTGGTAAGGGCCGATGCCACCGCACCCGCGACGGCGTAAGCGGAAGGCGAGCTATCGATATCATCGGCCGGCTTGCGTCTCTCGCCGAGCACGAGCCGGAGTTCCTCAAGGGGTTCCTATGAGAAGAAACTACCGGGTAATCTGGGTTCGAGACTCAGCGGGCACGAGTGGCGTCCTCTTCCCAGGGCCGCTGAGCCACAAAGAGGCAATCACATGCATCCAAAAAACCACGCCGTACAAGTGGAGACGGATCATGGTGGAAGAGACCCGGGGGGCCGAATGAAAAAGCTCCTCGCCTTCCTACTCTCGTACCTGTTCTTCGGGTGCACGTTCGCCTCTCCGTTCGACGTGAGCACGGATGTCGGTCACGCCGAGTGCAAGCGCCAATGCAAGGAGGCGGGCGCGAAGGGCGCCACGTACGACACGGGGCCGTTCGGGTACGAGCGCTGCGCATGCTGGCTCGATGGGGGCCGCGAGTGAGACGCATTGCCAACAAGGTCGAGACGGAGCACGCGATCGAAAGGTCGCACGGCAAGTGCTTCTTTTCGACGGCCACGAAGGACGTGCACCCCGAGCCAACGCGGGCCGTGCATCTGGGCTCGGGCGTCGCTCGAGCCGCGTGCGAACCGTGCATCAAGGGGTTCGGGCTCAAGGCCCAGCTCGACGAGAAGCCGCAAGAAGACAGGCAACTAGACCTTTGGGAGAAGAGGCAATGAGCCAAACACTTGGGAAGCGTGAGCCGTTCACTCTATTCGTCGAGGAGCGCGCCGTAGTCGAGGCGGCGGAACGATGGGCCGAGGCAATGGTGAGCGGGACTGAGGACAAGCGCACGCACGAGGCCGGGGCTCTCCTGTCCAGGGTGATGCTGCTCCAACTGAAGCGAGGAAAGCCATGAAGATCCCAGGACCGCGGTTCGAGTGCGAA
>JAYUKI010001223.1:0-8005 GCA_043764595.1 Myxococcales bacterium
AGCTCCGGAAAAGCCCGCCAAAGCCGAAACGACAATCACTCGGGTCGTACCTGGTGCGCGCGTCTTGAGGATCGCCAGGGTGGTCCCGACGTCGGCCTCTTGAACCATTGCGAACCGGGCATCGTCGACCATCGATCGCGAGGGTATAGCGCGCGGGCGGGCGCGTTCGCTATTGTGGCATCGGAGGCGAAACCGAGCTTGGAGCAACGAGGGTACCCACGCGGTCAGACGACCGCCTCGCGCTTCAAGGCGCTCTTTGCGCAAATGGAACGCGCGAGGGGGCTCGAGGCCGCCACCGCGTGGCTCGGCGTCGCACGCATCCGCGTCGAAGAAATCGAGGACGAAACGCGCCTTTTTCCGCTTGTCGCGCTTGCCCGAGCGCTCGAGACGTTCGTCGCCGAGCTGTCGGTCTCGGCGATCGACGACGCCGGCACGTTGCTTCTGGCGAAGGACAATCTTGGTCTGTGGTCGAAGCTGCTGCGCGGAACCACCTCGCCGGAGTCTGCGTTCCTCCGGCTCGATGGCACGGAGAGCGAGTACGGCCGAACCACCTTGTGGGAGACCCTGGAATCGCGACCCGGAGCGTGGCGTGGCCGTGTTCGGGTGGCTCATGACCCACGCCTCGAACAGAATGGGTACCTCGCCAAACTACGCGCCGCCGAGCTCTCGATGGTTCCGTGCCTCTTTGGTCATGCGCGCGGGAGCGTCGTGGCCAAAGACGTCAAAAACGACCTCTCCGTGCAGGAATACGCCGTAACGTGGGTGCTTCCGCCCTCCCGTGCCGAGTGGACGGTTGCGGGGCTGTTCGCGGGTGGGGTCGTCGGTGTGGTGCCGATGGCGTGGGTCGGTCCGCTCTACACCGGACTGTCGATTGTGGCTGCGGCTGCCTTGGGCGGAGTGTCGGGGCACCTCGTGGCTCGCGAGCGCGCGTCTTCTGTCGAACGAGGTGCCCAGGCCTTCCGCGTGGCCGCCCTCGAGCGCAGCTTGGTGTTGAAGGAGCTGCGCGAGGCCACGTCCGCGGGCAACCTCGTCGGCACGGTCGTGGCTGGGCAGTACCGCCTCGGAAAAAGCATGGGCTCCGGAGCCACCGGCGTCATTTACGAAGCCGTCCGTGTCTCGGACGACACACCCGTCGCGGTCAAGCTGCTTCGCGCGGCGGCCGCCCACGACACGGTGGCCTCGGATCGGCTTCGTCGCGAGGCCGAGGCCCTCGGGTTGGCGTGGCACCCGAACGTCGTCGAAGCCCTGGACCACGGTCACCTGCCGGATGGCTCGTCCTACCTCGTGATGGAGCTTCTCCGCGGACGCTCGCTGGCGGATCGATTGCTCGAGCGTGGTGGGCGAATTCCACCGGACGACCTTCTCAGGATCGCCATACCGATCACCGAAGCCATGGCAGCGGTCCACGCGGCAGGGGTGATTCACCGGGACTTGAAGCCGTCGAACCTCTTTTTGGTGACGCTCGACGATGGTTCGGAGATCGTGAAAATTCTCGACTTTGGCATCGCGCGAGTCGAATGGGAGGAAATGCGCATCACGAACCTTGGTGCACCCATGGGAACGCCAAGCTACATGGCGCCCGAGCAGGAAGTCGGCGCGGAGGTCGATGCCCGCGCCGACATCTATGCCCTAGGGGCCACTTTCTACGAGTGCCTCGTCGGCGAGCCCCCGAGCGCCGACGTGACCGGCAGTTTTGCGGTGGCGTCGGCCGACCGCGAGCTCGGGAAAGGAAGCGGCGTTCAACGAAGCGCGAGCCCGGTTCCGCCCGCGTGGCGCGCCCTGGTCGAGCGCTGCCTCGCGCGGTCTCCGGACGACCGCTTTCCCGACGCGAAGAGCCTCGCTCGTGCCCTTCGTGTGCTCCGCGACGGATCCGCCGAAGCCAAAGTTGGCCACGAAGGCTGACTATCGCTCGCGAAGCCATTTGCTAAGCTCCTCTACGCCCATCTTTGGCCTGTTTGGGGCCACTCAGGAACGCCACGGAATGCGCCACATCGTAACGTTATTGCTCATTTGCATGACCCTGACCGCCTGCGAGCTGGGGGGCAGCTCACCGCGCGCCCCGCAGCAGGGTTACCCGCCCGTGCAGCAGGGGTACCCTCCAGCGCAAGGCTACCCGCCCGCACAGGGTTACCCGCCTGCCCAGTACCCGCCCCAAGGCTACCCGCCCGCACAACCGAACCCACCTGCCTCGGTGCCGCCGGCTCCTGCAGCGCAAGGCAGGCCGCTCCTCGCGCCCCTCATTGGGTCTCAGGCGATGCAAGCCGAGCTTCGTTCCGTGCTGAGCGAGCTCATCGCTGCGCTTCCTTCGGACCGTCAAGCCAAAGTCCGAGGCATTCCGGTGGTGTTCGATCCGTCGTTCGAGGTCAATGCCTTCGCCGGTTGCGACGAGCGCGGCACCCCGTTCATGGCGTCCACCGAGGGGATCCTCGAAGCGATCGACGCTATCGCTCAGACGCGCGCAACCGACGAGCTCTTCGGAACGACGACCTACGACACGTACTGCAATCAGGTGATTCCGCAGCTCGTGCGCTCCGAGTCGGCGCGTGCAACGCTGCCTCAAGGCGTCATTCCGGCGCAGTATGGGGGCGATCCACGAAGGTGGTCCCGCGCGCACGAGATCTTCGACGACGTTTTGGCGTTCACGTTTGGTCATGAGCTCGCCCACCACTACCTTGGGCACACAGGCTGCGCCCAAGGCCAGCCGATGGGATCGGGCCCGAGCCCGGCGTTGCTCGGCCGTCTCGTGACCCGCGTTCTTCCGGGCTTGAATCAGGCGAACGAGGTAGCGTCCGACACCGAAGGCACCGTGAACACGCTCACGGCTGGACGGCTTCGTCGCCCGCAGTTTTCGTTCAGCGAACAAGGCGGGCTCATGCTGTTCGACTATTTCGCGCGCATGGATCGCGCCGCAGGGGGGAACCCACTCAATCCCGTCGGCTTCTTGCGGACGCATCCAAATCCCGCGTTCCGCGGACCGATTGTCCAAGCCGTGGCGCAGAACTGGTACTCACGAAACGGCCGCTAGCCCGGCACAACCCAACGACCGAGTTGCTTAGAGTAGCTCGGTCGTAGCTCGGTCGTAGCTCGGTCGCAGCTCGGTCGTGCCGCGTGGTGCGTCCGTGCCGCGAACGGTCGCCGGGCTCTCTTCGACTGCGACTGAAGCGCAAGGGTGGATGGCGAATCCAACAAAAGCCAACGACCGAGCCCTTGGGAGCTCGGTCGTGGACGCTTCGAGATCTCCGCGCTTCAGCGGGGGACCGGGGGAACCGGCGGGGGCGGTGGCGGCGGGGGAGCGGGCGGCGGGGGCGGCGGCTGATCGGAGACGATCTTCTGCGTCCACTGGCCGATGTGGTTCGAAGTCTGCAAATCTTGGAAGGGGAGATAGAAGCCGGTGAAGCTTCCGTCTTGCCCAGCTAGGACCTTCGCCGGATCGATCGCGAACATCCAAAGGAGCTGTTGGCCCCCTCCGGTGCGCTTGCGCAGACCAGGCTCGCGTCGCGAGGCCACCGTGTACCAAAAGAGCTTTCCAGCACCCTGTTTGGTTTGGAAGGGAGACGTCTTCGGGAGAGTGTCGGCGAGGGTGGTCGATCCGTTGTCGGACACTCCTGGCTGCGCCGACTTCGCGAGCAAAATCGGAGTGGCGTTCTTCTGCGCCTTCACGGCGAACGTCTTCGCCGTCGAATCTGCATTGGCATCGCAGTCGATGGAGTTGAGGTCGCCACCGGGGCATTGAGCTTCGGTGTAGAGAAGGAACGAAGAGTCCGGGACGAAGCTCGGCGCGAAGCGGTTCGCACCGCCACCAGGGGCGACCACGGTTTCCGAGGGCAACCAGCCGCCGGCTCCATCGGACTTGATGATCTCGATGCCGGTATTGGCGGGCTCTTGCGAGGTCGTCTCTTCGTTGTCGACGCGTGTGACCGCGATGGTCTTCCCATCCGGCGACCAGTCGGGGTGATCCGGCTTGTACGGAAGGTCGATAGCGCCGTTTCGCAATCCGGTGCTTCCGTCCATCAAGAAGAGCTTCTTGAATCCAAGGTCGGTCGGGACGGGGCTGCCCACGGGGAGAAGGGAATCGGCGGTCGGACGGAAGGCGTCGCGCCCGACGTTTCCGCGGTCTCCGTAAACCCCGACGATGCGCGTTCCATCCGGATTGAACGACGCGAACTGGATGCGGTTCGTCGTCGGTGCGCCTGTTGCGCTGCCGTCTTGGGTGAGCCATCCAGCCGAGCCGATGGGCCTCGACAGATCATTGATAAGAACCTGGCGTCCGTCCCATCGACCGCCGACCGAAGCGACGAGCTTCTTCCCATCGCGAGAGAGGGCGTGGCAGCCGACGCACTGGTCGGAGGCGAGACCGTTCGTTCCGGGCACCAAGAACGGTTCTGGCGCGGCCGCCGTTCCACCGAAGTCGAACCGCAAGACCTGGCCGCTGCCGTTGCTCTGCTGGGGATTCGTGGGCGGAATGACCTTCCAGTAGTAAAGGCCTCCTTCGACGTTGGCCTCTGCGAACGAGACGTCGAACGCCGTCGATTCACCGACGCCCGTTCCCGTGTCGTCGGTCGCGCGAATCTTGAGCTTCGCGGTCTCGCCACGGTTCGAGTCCGACAAGTACCGATAGCCCGTCTCGTCGAGTTGGAAAGCGCACGACCCGGCTTTCCACGTGGCGTCGAGAGCTCCGCAGCGCGAGTAGTAGGTGATCTCGCTGCTTGGGCTCTTGAAGCTTATCTCGTAGAGCGAGTTCGGCGCGGGTCCGGGCTGCCAGTGCACTTCCAAGCGTCGGAGGTTTGGCGGCAGCATCGTGCCGTTGTTGGGATAGGCGAGGGTCGGCGCCCGTGCAGCATCCACGGTTCCGCCGAACAAAGAGCCCGGATTCGCCGGAAGGGCGGGGGTGTTGTTGGGCGAGGTAATCGGCGGAACGTTGAGCTTGAGCGTGAGCGACGTGGTGACGGTCACCAAGGAGTCGTCGGTATTTCTGGCCTGCGCGCGCACGGTGACTTTTCCGCCGCGCTGGGGAGGATCCGTGGCGACCGTGGGCAGTCGATTCGTGAACAGCGCGCTGCCGTCAGGAGGGAACCCGCCGACGAGGTAGTTGTCCGGAACGTAGAACACGAAGCGCTGCGTGAGGTCCTGCTCGACACTGCTGTCTTTGATTTTGCCAAGGACTTTGTAGCTCTGCGTGACCTTCTGTCCGGGCGTGACCGCAATCACGGCGTCCGGTGGGTCGATTCGTATCGAGGCGACCACAAGCTCGCCGCCCGTCACACTCGCTTCGACGCTGCCATCGAATGGAGGCAGCGGAGGCGTAGTGGGCCCAGTGGATGGTGTGGGCGGTGTGCCCGCGTCGAATACGCTATCGGGCTCGGAGTTGTTGCACGCCGCAAACGGTACGATCGCGGCAAGCAAGAGCGAAGAGCCGACGACAAAATGAGCTCGCATCGTAAAAGTTTACAGGCTCACTCTCCACGCTCCACCACAAAGGAAGTCGAGCCGATTTTCAGTGCGATACCAGCCCACAAAACACTGCGACGACTCCATTCGCGTACATCGCGCGCAGTCGTCGCAGGGATTTGGGTGAGCTGGCGACGAGCTAGCGTCGCGGACGGTCCTCGTCGTCGACCATTTCGACGTCGTCGAAGTCGTCGGCGATGATCACCTCTTCCTCGGACTCTCCAGCCATGGGCGACCGGCCGATGGACGTGATGAGGTCGGCTTCGTCGAGGTCGACGAGGTCGCCGTCGCCAAGCTCTTCGACTTTCGGCGCACGTCCAGCCACGAGTGCATCGAGATCGTCGAGCGCCGATGGGCGAGCAGGGGGAATGCTTGCTGGCCCGTTCGGGAGGGCTGGAGGGCCAGAGCGTCGCTTCGGCTCCGAAGGCGGTACGGTTTCGTTCTCGTGGAGAAGGTCGTGGCCGTCGCTCGTCACGTCGTCGGCATAGTCGAGGGTCGCCGGAGGACGATCTCTGCCGATGGGGGACGGGTCCAGCGAGACGCCCGTGGCGGTGCTCTCGATCGAGCCGAATCCACGCGCTGCGAACGGAGGGGGGGTGTCGGTTTGATCGCGCCCCGGTCGGGCGGCAACCAGCGCATCGAGTGCGAGGTCTGCTTCCGGATCCTCACCGTCCAGCGTGTCGGGGGTCGACGGGGGAGGCTCCGAAATCTCCGGGTAGGACCGACTCGCCTCGAGGAGCGCGAGCGCCGTCATGTGCGGCGAAGCGATCGCAGTAGAGTCGGGCGCGTCGGCCGCGTGAAAGGGCTCGGGAACCGTGGTCTTCGGAGCCGTTGGGACTTGCGTCGGTCCCACCGCCGGGATCTGCGTTGACGCAAACGGCAGTTGGGTCGGAAGCGGACGTTCCGCGGTTTGGAGCTCGCGTGGCTCGTCCAGACGATCGAGCGAGGCGTCGATGTCCTCGTCCCCATGCGAATCTTGAGGCGGGGCCTCCAGGCTCGTCTTCGGCGCCGAGTCGTACGACGGGGCCACGGGTTCGACCGGCTCGACTTTGGTTTCGGGTTCGGCAGCTCCACCAAAGGGGCGAACTTGCGACCGCGAGATCGGAGGTTTCGGGCCATCGAATGCCTTGAGAGGTACCGACGACCGAGCGGGGGGCATGGGAGCCTTCGGGGGCTCCGACAGCTTGCGTGGCTCGACGCGAGGTTCGACGCGAGGCTCGAGCTTCGCAGGAGCGCTCAGCGCCGCGCGAGGCTCCGCTTTCTTTGGCTCCGGGGCCGCGGGCGCGACAGGCAAGCGCGGGGGTGCGTAGGCCTCCTTTGCCTTCGAGGGGTCGGCCTTTTTTAGATTCTGGGTCTTCGCTCGATCCAGGCCGCCGGTGGCTTCTTCGTCCCCAGCTTTCATGCGAAGCACGCGACGCCATGCGTCCGCGGCCTCACGAGCATCTTGCAGCTGCTCTTCCCACATGCGCGCAACTTTGCGGGCGAGCTCCGCTCGTGCGCTCATGTCCTTGCCACGAAGGATCTGGTCCTCGTAGAGCTGGACGAGCCCGCGGAAGTCGCCGAGCTCGGTCAGAAGTCCCGCAAGATCGTCGAGGACGGCTTGGTCGTTCGGGGAGAGGTCGTGCAGTTTTTTGAGGTCGGCTGCTGCCAGGGCGGGTTCGACCAACAGCTCGCGTCGGATCTTGGCTCGCCTCGCCAAGAGCTGTCGCACGAGGGGGCCGTCGAATACTTCGGACAGGGCGTGCGAGAGTCCATTTTCCGCGCGCCTCGGATCGCCGACTTCCACGGCAAGGCCTTCGAGTGCGTCGAGCGTGAGCGTATCGACATGCGCGACGAGGCTGTCGGCCAACCAGCTGAAGGCCTGGTCGATGTCGTTGAGGTCTCGGTGCGCGATGTGCGCTGCACGGCGAAGGAGGTTGCCTCGCGTGCGGCCGCCGTCGCGTGCGCCGTGACCGCCTGCCGCCATGGCTTGGCAGAGCGCCCGTCGGAGTCGGTCGCCGCTCGTCAGCCTGTCGCCATCGCGGGCTGCGGCTTCGATGAGGAGCAAGGTCTCTTCTGCGGGGGTTCCGGCGAGCGCGAGCTCCAAGAAACCACGAGCACGGTCCGCTTGGCCGCGTGCGGCGGCGATCTGGGCGGCGCGTGCGAGGGCTCGGACGCGATCGTACGGGGCTTTGGAGCGTGACACCTGACGCTCGTAGAGGTCGACCACGTCGCCGGGTTTGGCGGCGAGCGCGGAGAGCCTTTCGAGGAGAGGCTCGACCTCGGATGGAGCGATGCCGGTCAACCCAGCTTCGCCGTGCGAGATGGCGTCCCCACGTCCCATGCCTGCTTGGACGCGGACTTCGGCTTGCCGCACGAGCTCGTGTGCGCGATCCGGGCCTTGGACTTCCCTGGCAAGGAGGTCGTGAGCAACGCCGAGGGCGTCGTGGTCTCCGGTCTTTACGGCCAGGTCTTCGAGGCGCTTGGCAAGCTCGTGATCGGCGCCCTTCGTGCGAAGAAGCTCGATGGCCACAGAGACGGCGTCTTGGTCGCGACCCACTTCTGCGAAACGGTCGAA
>JAYUKI010001224.1:0-2380 GCA_043764595.1 Myxococcales bacterium
AGTCCCTTTTACGTTCCACCGGCGCCGCTGCACCCCGTGCCGGGCGCTCCGCGCGGCGTGGTCTTGACGGTCAAGATGCGGTCTTCATCGACGAGATAAACGCTGTTGCCGTACACGAACCTCGTGCCGTCGGCACTCAGGTGCTTGGGGGAGAGGCTTATGCGGCCAGCTTCCTCGCACAAGAGCCCGGCCTTTCGAAGCAGGTGAAATCGGCCAGCTTCTGCGGGCCCAAGCCAGTCGACGAGCCGTGCCACCGTTGGCACATGGTCTCGCACGAAGCGCAGTAGAGCGATGCTCAGACAACCGATTGCGTCGGTGTGCTTCATTTCGCCTTCCCCGTGGTCTTGAGGAATCCTGCCCTCTCGGAGGTCCGTATCTTAGCGTCCCAGCTTGGCCGGAGTGCTCGCCGGAACAAGCGTATCTACGGACGCGACAGTGAACACGCCATTCTCCGGTTCGGCCACCACTCCGGTGCTCGACTTGGTGAACGTGAACCCATAGCGCCCATGGACTCGGACTTTGGCTCCGATGGCGGGGAGCGGAATGGGGACTTCGACTCCCCAGCGGTCGTCGCGGTAGTGCACGGCGGACTTTGCGGTCTTTGCAAGCGTGAGGGCCTCGAACACGGTGGCGAAGTTGGAGGCCCAGCCGAGGACTCGGATGCGCGGTGTGGCCTGCGCGTCGTCGGCTATCGTGAACGAGGGGATTTCGCTCACGCAATGCTCCGGATCGCGCTGGCCGACCCGATGGAGGGCGCATGCCGGGGCGGTCGAGAGGTTGCTCGCCACGATGACTCCCACGATGGTGACCTCGTCCGAGAAGTCTTCCGCGTGGTTGCGGCTGCGCAGTCTGCGGACGGCGCCCGTCACGGTGTAGTCCGCACCAAGCTTTATGGCGACGATTGGGATTTCCGGGACGACTGGCAAGTTGGGCTGGGGCGCGGTGGATGCCGCTCGGGGGATATAAGGCTCGGTGTCGTCGCAGACTTCGGCCTTCACGGCGGTGCTTGCCGGAGCAGGCGGCGCGAGCACGGCGGGCTTCACCGGCGATGCGCACGCGCCCGAAAACAACGCGGTCGCGGCGCACGCGCTGGCCAAGAGCACGACGGCACGCACGGAAGCGGGAGTGGAGCTCGACATGCGAGGGTGGAGCTTACACGGTTCTTGCGCGCGTCGTGGTCGCGGACCCGCGTGCGGTCGAGCGCGTCGGAGTTCGAGCAAGCGAAGCGCAGCCCCGTACCAAGAGCGTCGCAGGCCTAGCGATCGACGAGTGGCAGGCTCGTGAGCACGACGTGGGCCTCGTCGGCCGCCGTGAGGGCGTAGCCGCGGAGGTAGATCTCGAGGGCGGGCTCGAAGGGGCTCGGGGGCAGGCTCGTGCCCGCGTCGCGATAGAGCGACGCGTTGAAGACGAGGAACGAGAGCTCACGGGGGATCGAGCTGTTACGTGTCTGCAGGTTCAGTGGCTCGAGCGCGGGGCGGAGGGCGTGGCCGCGCTGGATCTGCTCGTGGGTGGAGACCTTGACGATCGCCTCGGCCGGCGCGGAGAGCATCTCCTCGGCGCGGACGGCGAACGTGAGCTCGTTCGAGACCATCCAGTCGACTTTCGTGCCGACGACGACGCCGAACGGCACGAGGCGAGCCGCGAGCTCGGAGACCGCGTGCTCGGCGCCCTCGACGCCCTCGGGGTCGCTCGCGAGGGTGACCATCGCGTCGAGGATCGCCTCACCGCGGCGCGGCAGCTCGCGCCAGCGCTCGGGGACGACCTGGGCCCAGAACCGCTCCAGATCGAGCTGCGCGGACTTCGTGTGGGCCACGCGCAGCCACTCCTTCTCGAGTGCGGTCATGTCCGCGCGGACGACCCCGTCGCCGGCCCGGAAGATCTCCGACCTCACGTCCGAGATCTTCGCCTCGAGCTCTGCCATCGCCCGCGTGCGGCCCTGCTGGTGCTCGCTCCTCGCGCGCAGGTACTCCTCACGAGCCTTGAGGCAACGCGCAGCTTCGGCTCGAACCGGCCGCAGGATCGAACGGAAATCCATCTCGACACTGTACGGGCGTACGCGAAAGACGCCACCCTTCAGAATGCCGAGGGTGGCGCTTCCACGGTTCTTGCGCGCGTCGTGGTCGCGGAGGACGATGCATCGATGGTGCTACCTCGGACCTTGGGGCTCACGGCGCTCACGTTTGCGGCGCTCATGGCGTGTTCCTCGACGGCGACGGCCGAATGCAAGAGGGACCACGAGGCCTTCTCGCTCGCGAACGAGGCCGACAGTGTTCGCACGACCGACGTGGACGCGGCCATCGGGAAGTACGAGCGTGCCATTGTGCTCGCGCCGCTTCAGCATCGCATTCTCTACAAGCTCGCCCTCGCCTACGTGAGAAAA
>JAYUKI010001225.1:0-2380 GCA_043764595.1 Myxococcales bacterium
TTTTACAATCTCGACGGCAAAGACGGCGCGAACTGCGGCTGCGAGTACCAATGCACGAAGCGTGGCGACGACGATCCCTTCGATACCGGCTTCATCGACGGCAACTGCGATGGCTCGGACGGCATGGTGAATGAGTGCGTGTACGTCTCGGTCTCCGGAGGTGTCGACACCGGGGATGGCACACGAGCCAAGCCCGTGAAGACCATCGCGAAGGCCGTAGTGATTGCCGATGCGGGTACGAAAAAGCGTCCGGTCTGCCTCTCGGCCGAAAAGTACAACGAGGCCGTCGAGCTCCCGTCCGGAGTGAGCCTCTATGGCGGGTTCGACCAAGCCGACCCCACTTTCCCGTTCCGTCGCTCGTTCAAGCGCGCCGGCCAAGACATCGCGACCACGATTGTTGCGCCCACTGCTGGACCTTCCGCCGGGACGGGCATCTTCGTAAAAGAAGTCAAAGAAGAGATGCACATCGAGAACCTCACTCTCGACGTCAAGATTGGCGAGGCTCAAAACGGCCAAAGCGTGTATGGCATTCGCATCGGCGGCGGCACGGCGCAAATGTTCGTTCGCAAGAACGTCTTCTTGCTAGGAAACGCAAATCCCGGAGCGGCCGGCGCCTCGGGCACGGCACCCGTAAGTGCGGCAGCGAATGGCGTTCAGGGCGGTACCGGCTGCACGAGTTGCTCGGGCTTTGGCGCGGGTGGTGCGGCTCCAACCTGCAGTGCGCCGGGTGGGCGTGGCGGGAATGGCTCGAATGGCTCGAGCAACGATGGCGCGGCCGGATCGCTGGGCTTCGGTGGCGCGAGCGGCGGCGGCGGCGGCGGCGGTACCTCGTGTATTTCGTCCGGAAGCGGCGGTCCTGGAAACGGCGGCAACGGGGGCGGCTCGGGCATCGTTCCTTCTTCGGGAGGCACGGGCGCGGCATCCCTCGGTACGATCGTGAATGGCCTCTACGTGGCCGCCAATGGCGTCTCCGGCACTGCAGGCGGCAATGGCGGGGGTGGCGGCGGCGGGGGTGGCGGCGGAAGTTCCTCCCACTCGTGGCCTTCCTGCAATCCGGACGGCGCCGGTGGCGGTGGCTCGGGTGGATGCGGCGGCGCAGGTGGGCCTCCGGGCATCGGTGGTGCGGGCGGAGGCTCGTGCATCGGAGTCCTCGTGGGCAGCGGAAGCGCCGTCATCGAGGCCAACCTGTTTACGATCGGCAACGGTGGGCTCGGCGGCATCGGTGGCGGTGGAGCTCCGGGCCAGGGTGGCGGCACTGGCCTCGGCGGTGGCACTGGAGGGCAGACCGCAGGTCGAGGCGGAAATGGCGGAAATGGCGGAAATGGCGCGGGCGGCTCGGGGGGCGGCGGCGGCGGCGGAGGTCACTCCGTTCGCATCGCGCGCGGCGCAACGGCCGTCGTGACCGAAGCGACGAACCTCGGAGCGCTCGGCACGGCCGGTCTTGGCGGCGACGGAGGCGGCGGCGCCGGTGGAGCCCCGGGAGGCACCAAAGGCACGGGCGGATTGGCAAAAGAGCTGTTGGTGATCACCAACTAAGGCGCCCGGTCGAAATATTCGTGTGTCAGCTTCCGTCGAGACCGACGCGAGGCTTTTGCCCGAGGAGCGAGCACCGGAAGCCTACTCCCGTCGTCTGAGGAGCGGAGCGACGAGGCCACCTGCCACAGCGAGAGGATCGGCGGGAGATCACCCCCATTTCGACCGGGCGCCTAAGCGCCCTTCCCACGGCAAAGGTCCGATGGCATTGAGCGCGGGCCTTCGCGGAGAACCACGTCGTGTCGAGAGTCGAGGCGGGCGTTTGGTCCGATTCGACTTGCCTCGGGCGTACACACGGTCCGGCCTCGTTCCGCGTGGGACGAGCCGCGGCGGTGCTTCGAAGCAAAGGGCTACTGTCCGTCGATGCATACCTCGACGCGATTGACCACGAGGGTACCGGATGGGCCACCCGGGGAAATGCGGAGGAGCACTCCGGCGTTGCCCGGTCGAAAGGCCGTCGTTGCGTCGGCCAGATACCACTTGTAGGGAGCGCTGTTCGCCACGAGCCCACTGGGCGTGGCCCCCGCGCCATCGAACGTCATCCAGGAAAATGACCCACTCGCCGTAGTGTTGAAGCTCCGTCCGAGAATGGCCAACGTGACGCGACGAATGGTCGAAAGCCGAGCGGTGCTGAGCTCCACGTCCATGAACACAGTGCCGCCCATGTCGAGGCCGCCGGCTCCCAAGAAGGTGTCGCTGAACACCGGATTGTAGCCCACGGCCCCGCGGCTGTAGGCGCCTGCGCGCCAGCGCGACGCATCGGGGAAGTTGTTCAAATCGTATTGCACGTACGCGCGCGACGAAGGTCCATTTCCCGCCCATCGGAAGCGCGCCGCATAGTTGCCAG
>JAYUKI010001226.1:0-2378 GCA_043764595.1 Myxococcales bacterium
GGGTGGCGGCGACGTCAGCGGCAATCCACGCCTTCGCAAGGCCATCTCGGACGCGAAGGGCCAGTCGATGCCGAACGACACCATCGCGCGGGCGGTCAAGCGCGGCACGGGCGAGCTCGAAGGCGCCAACTACGACGAAGTGCTCTACGAGGGCAGCGGCCCTTGCGGCACCCTCTTCTTGGTCGAAGGCATGACCGACAACCGCAACCGAACGGTCGCGGAGCTCCGGAAAATCTTCGAGAAGAACAACGGCGTGCTCGGCGGCGCGGGTGCGGCGGCGTGGGCCTTCGAGCGTAAAGGCCTCCTCACCCTCGAAAAGGGCGCGGCCACCGAAGACCAGCTCATGGAAATCGCCGTGGGCGCCGGCGCCGACGACTACACCGACGCGGGCGAAGACTGGCAAGTCACCATGTCCGTGGACATGCTCACGCCGGTCACCGACGCCCTCGAGGCCGCCGGCATCACGACCAAGGCATCGGAGATCGCGTATCTGCCTAAGGCGAAGAAGCCGCTCGCGGGACGCGACGCCGAAGTGGCCCTGAACCTCGTGGACGCCCTCGACGACCACGACGACGTGCAGAACGTCTTCGCGGACTTCGACATCTCCGACGAAGAGATGCAAAAGCTCGCGTGAGCGCGCCCAAGACGCGTCACGTCCCAAGCGTCCCAAGCGCTTCTGCAGCTTCTGCAGCTTCTGCAGCTTCTGCAACAGTGCTCCCGCGAGGGGGCTCGCCCGTTCCTTTCCGTGTGCTCGGGCTCGACCCGGGCACGCGCCATTTTGGCTGGGGCCTGGTCGAGCGCGTGGGTCAACGGCTTCGGCATGTGGCCCATGGCGTCGTTTCCCCACGCGACACGCTTCCGCTCGGCGAGCGCCTCGTCATCATCGAGCGAGGCCTCATCGCCGCGGTTGAAGAGCACGAGCCCCACGCGGCGGCCATCGAGTCCCTGTTTTTCGCCCGCGATGCGAGCGCGGCGGCCAAGCTCGGCCACGCGCGGGGAGTCGGGCTCTTGGTGGTTTCGCGCGCAGGCCTCGAGGCCGCCGAATACCCCCCCGCCCGAGTAAAGCTCACCGTCGCCGGAGGCGGTCGCGCCGACAAAAACCAGGTCGCGCAAATGGTGCGCGTCCTCTTGGGGCTGCCCGAAGCCCCAGCCAGCGACGCCGCAGACGCCTTGGCTGTGGCCATCACCCACCTCCAACGGGCCTGTTTGCTCGGCGCAATCGCGAGAAACAACGTTTCTTTACGCGGAGCCGTCCCTGGGCGATGAAGGCCCCGTGAAGCCTTTGTGCTCCAGGCCCGTCTAAGCTACGACCTCGAAAGGTTGGCTTCCGAGCCAAGTCTCCCTTCAGGCCTTACCTTCTGTCCGTCCGCACTCGCACAAGCCGGTCGCCTGCCGCTCCCTTGCACGTTCTCGGAGAACCACGATGCCCCGTCGCCCGTTCGTTGCCCTCGCCCTCGCCGCAGCTCTCTCGGTCTCTTTCGGGGCGTTCGCGCCCTCCCAAGCCGCCGCCGCCGAGCCCACGCCTCTCGCAGCCAACGTCACCACGGACCTCGCCGCCCGCGTCCAGGCCTTCTACGACAAGTCCCAAACCTTCACGGCTCACTTCGACCAGGAGTTCACCGTCAAGGCGTACAACACGAAGCGCAGCTCGGCGGGCACCGTTTATTTCCAGAAACCCGGCAAAATGGCCTGGGTTTACTCCACTCCCGAAGGCAACCGCGTCGTCGCGAACGGCACCACGGTCCGCGTCTACGAGGCCGCCAACAAGCAGATGTTCGAGCAACAGGTCTCGGGCGCTCAGAGCGGCGCGCAATACCCCGCAGCCCTCTCGTTCTTGCTCGGTCAAGGAAAGCTCTCGGGTGCCTTCAACTTCGAGGGCTTCGAGGGCTCGCAGATGAAGTTCGAGGGCGGCACGGTGCTCGTCGGAACCCCCAAGACGCCCACGCCCGCGTACACCAAAGTCCTCTTCTATGTAGACACGCAGTCGGCCCAAATTCGCCGCGTTCTCATTCTCGACGCCCAGGGCAACCGAAACAGCTTCGTCTTTTCCCAAGTGCAAGTGAACACGGCGGTTCCTGGCACGACCTTCGTGTTCGAGCCCCCCGCAGGCACCACGGTCGTCAGGCCCTAGAGGTCGTCCTCGAATCGCGCGCACCAGCCAGAGGGCGGTGGTCTCCCCGGAGGCGCCGCCCTCGCGCTCATTTGTCGCCAACGATGTCGAAACGGGCGCCTGGGATTCCGCCCTCCCCCTCCGAGGACGCCGACCTGCACACCCCACCACGAGACCAAGCTCCCGAATGCCCGTCAGACGGGCTATGTTCCACCGCGTGAAGGTTCCCCCCTGCCCTGCTTGTGGCGCCGCGCGCACGATCCCGGGG
>JAYUKI010001227.1:0-7985 GCA_043764595.1 Myxococcales bacterium
CGGCACACGCTCGATGCCTATCAGGCGCTCTACTTTCCCGCGCACGTCTACGGACCGCGGGTCCAACCGATGTACACCACCGGGCTCGCCACGCTCGTAAGGCAGAGCTTGCCTATCATGACCTCGCACGCCGAGGACATCACCCAGCGCGACGGGTACCTCTTTCCGTCGCTCAAGCAGACCCGTTTGTGCGCCCACGTGCGGGTGAAGCACGCGATCATGGGCGAGGTCGACTTCTTCAATACCCATCTTTCTCTGCCCCAAGCCTTCACGAAACGCTTCTGGCAGAACCGAGACAAAATGGGTCACGGCGAGAACCAGCTCGCCGAGATCGAGGCACTGCTGAGGTTCGTCGAGTCCGCAAAAGGCCAAGGAGGCCTTGTTTTGGCCGGCGATTTCAATGCGGGCCCGGGCTCACCCGTGGTGGAACGAATCCGAGCCGCCGGGCACCGTCATGGCTTGGAGATGGCACACGGACTCGACGAGACCGCGCTGCGAGGCTTTCCTACCGCGGGATTCATGCACCTTCGGATGCACATCGATCACGCCTTCACGAGCGGTCACGTCGCGTTCGACCATTTCGCCGAGACCTTCGCGTTCGGCAAAGGCGAGGGACCGTTCCATGGCCTCTCGGACCACATGCCGCTCCTCGGTCAGCTCACCCGAGCTTGAGATTCGTCGTGCGGTGCACGAGCAGGGCTTGACCGTCGACCGGTGCCGTACGAGGTTTCCGACCCGAAAGGGAAGATGATGACGTTGTCCGACTCCGCCAAAAGCCAGATCGAGGCCCACCTCACCAAGAGCCGTGTCGTGCTCTTCATGAAAGGCAACAAGCACTTTCCCCAATGCGGGTTCTCGGCGCAAGTCGTGAAAATCCTGAGCGACGTGGGCGTGCCGTTCGACACGGTCAACGTGCTCCAGAATCCCGAAATCCGCGACGGCATCAAGGCCTACACCGACTGGCCCACCATTCCGCAGCTCTACGTGGACGGAAAGTTCGTGGGAGGCTGCGACATCGTCAAGGACCTCCACGGCTCGGGCGAGCTTGCGGCTCTCCTCGGAACGAGCCCAGCCGGTGCCGCCAAGGCCGCGGAAGAAAAGGTCGCCCCACCGACCATCACGCTCACCACGAGCGCGAGGAACGCCGTGGTGGCCGCCGACGACGGCTCGGGCGACACACTGAGGATCGAGATCAATACCGAGTTCCAATACGACCTCTATTTCGGCCCCAAAGAGCCAACGGACGTCGAGACCCTGGCGAACGGCGTAGTCGTACGCATGGATCCCGGAACGGCGAAACGCGCGAACGGCATGACCATCGACTGGGTGGACGCCCAAGGCGGCGCCTTCAAAATCGAGAATCCGAACGAGCCACCGCGCGTCCGTCCGCTCTCCGTCGAAGGGCTGAAAGAGATGATGGACAAGGGCGAGGACTTCGAGCTCGTCGACGTCCGCACCGAAGGCGAGCGGGCTCTCGCGAAGATCGATCGCGCCAAACACCTCGACACCCACGATGCCGAGATTTCCGCTCTCGATCACGACACGATTCTCGTTTTCCAGTGCCACCACGGAATGCGGAGTCGGAATGCGGCGGAGCTCTTCTTGAGGAAGGGATTCCACAAAGTGTACAATTTGGAAGGCGGAATCGACGCCTGGTCGATCAAAGTCGACTCCACGGTAGCGAGGTACTGACCATGAGCGAGCATCCGACCGACTTCCAAGGGGACATTCTCGTGGCCATTCGCGACAGCGTGGTGAAGGCTCTCCCGGACGCCGTGGTCGAAGCCCAAGGCGGAGGTGGACACTTCACGCTCGTCGTGACGTCCAAGGCCTTTGCCGGCAAGGGGCCCGTCGACGCGCAGAGGCTCGTCTATTCGGCGATCTCGCACCTCATGAAGGGCGACCGCGCACCCGTGCACGCCGTGGATTCGCTGAAGACCAAAGTCCCGGCGTGACCGCGCGCGGTTCTGGTTTTCGACCCAGCGCCTCGATAGGCCGCCCCATCCGCTTTGGCCCACGAAGCTGCGGCCTGTCGCTCGCGCCATGAACGACCGCGGGAGTCCGATGAACGGCTTGCCCTGCAGACCGACCGAAGGGAGCCAACCATGACCATGCAAGCGAACCGGAGGCGACAGCCATGAATCCAAAAACAAGGACTCGAAGGATTCTTGGCGGAGCACTGCTTGGGCTCGGCGGCGCGGCTTGGCTGGCTTGCTCGAGCAGTCCCGCCAAAGTCGAGGTGGATTCTGGAGCGGATGCCACGACCGAACGGGACTCCTCCGCCGCAACCGACGCGGGCGACGGCGGACGGCCTCGTGACGCCGGCGGAGACACGGGTTGCGTGAACGATCCGGGCGCTGGCGATGCGGGCATTCTCCTCGACGCAGGCGAGGACGGCGGAGATCCAGTCGGAGACGCTGCGGCCTTTGGGCTCGTCCAGGCCATGGCGGGTTTTCCGGAAGCCCCGGGCGCATTGACGGCCCGAATCGAAACCGAGCTCGGGTTCATCGTGTGTCGCCTGGACGAGAAGGCCGCGCCCATCAGCGTGGCCAATTTCGTGGGCCTCGCCCGCGGCACTCGCCCTTTCATGAAAGACGGGATCTGGACCGTCGGGAAATTCTACGACGGCCTCATTTGGCATCGGGTCATTCCCGACTTCGTGATTCAAGGCGGAGACCCGCGGGGAAACGGAACCGGCGGCCCGGGCTTCGCTCTGCCCAACGAGAACCACGTACCCCAGGTCGAGGGAGTCCTCTCCATGGCGGCCTCGAATCCGACTCCCACCGAGTTTTTGCCGAGCGGAAGTCAGTTTTATCTCGTCGTCGGAAAAGGCCCAAAAGCCGACTACAACGTCTTCGGCACGTGCTCGTTGGAGGTCGCGCGCGCCATCGCCGAAGTCCCACGAAGCAGCCGGGACAAGCCAAAGACCGCAGTGCACATGAAGGTCGCCATCGAGCGCTGCCCAAACTAGCGCGCCCCAGAGTTGGCAGTCGCTGCTGCCTTCACGCATCGAAAGGTCCTACTTCGTGCGACAGCGTGCGACGGGTGGGTCAAAGGCCCCGCGCCGCCCCCTACTCGAAACGGCCCGAAAGTGCCGGCCGATTGTTGGAGACTCGAGTCGGGCCACTTTTGGCGCTGGCACGAACGGTGCTACCTTCGAAGGAATGCGCCACGCCCAAGCACTCGTCTTCGTTGCCCTCGGAGTCGCGTCCGCTTTCGCGGCGTGCTCCAACACCGAGCCTCCCTCGTTTTTTCCGGATGCCGCAGCGACTCCCGTCGAGGCGGGTCCAGGATTCGACGGAAGCTTCGACAATTCCGACGGTAAGGCGCCTCCCCCGGATGGCTCCCCGATTGGAACGTGTGGAAACGGAGTCAAAAATCCGGAGACCGAGCTCTGCGACGACGGGAATGGCGCGAGCGGTGACGGATGCACGGACAAGTGCCGAATCGAACCAGGCTGGGTTTGCCCGTCGCCCGGACGGCCCTGTGTGGCACTCCGCTGTGGCGACGGCGTCATGGTCGGGGACGAAGACTGCGACGACGGAAACGGTGCGAGTGGCGACGGATGCTCGGCGAGTTGCCGCCTCGAGGATGGCTTCAAGTGCCCGTCGCCCGGCTCGGCTTGCCTCCCCACCACCTGTGGCGACAACGCCAAAGAGGGTGCGGAACAGTGCGACGACGGCAACCTGGACCCGTTCGATGGCTGCGATCCTGGATGCAAGGTCGAGCCAAAGTGCCAGAACGGGACATGCACTTCCGTCTGCGGCGACGGCCTCAAGTTCCCCGGCGAACCCTGCGATGACGGCAACACGCGGCCCGGAGACGGCTGCTCGAGCACCTGCACTCTCGAGCCCGGGTATGTTTGCACCCAAACGCAAGCCGCGCCCCCTGCCAGAAAGGATTTGTGGGTCGCTTACCGCGACTTCAAAGCGGCAAGCTCCCCTGGCGGGCACCCTGACTTTTTGGCTGCGAACTTCTCCAACCCAGCCATAAACGTGGTGGCGACGGGCCTCGTCAAACCGCTCCTCGACTCCCAAGGACGACCCGAATTTCTCTCACGCCGTGGCTCGGGAGTGTTGGACATCATCGAGAGCGCCACGTCCTTTTCGGCTTGGTTTCGCGACACTGCGGCAAGCAAGAAGGTCGTGTCCACGTTGCGGCTGGACCGGCAGCTGGGCGACATCTACGCCTTCGACAGTGGCGACTTCTTCCCGCTCGACACGGCCGCGACCGCGTGGCCAGAGCGCCAAACCGATGGCGCCGGGGCATCGCGCAACTTCCTCTTCACGAGCGAGCTTCGCATTCCCTTCACGTACCGTGGCGGAGAGGTTCTCACGTTTCGCGGTGACGACGACGTGTGGGTCTTCGTGAATGGCCACTTGGTCGTCGACTTGGGCGGCGTAAAGGAGGCCCAATCCGGTCAGGTCACGCTCGGTCCCGCGAATGCCGCAGCTCTTGGTCTCGTGCCCGGCGGGTTCTACGAATTTGCCGTCTTCCAGGCCGAGCGCAATCCAACGGCGTCGAGCTACAAGCTCACGTTGACCGACTTCGACAAGGTCTTGTCGACCTGCAAAAGCGTTTGCGGCGACGGGGTGAAGACTCCCGACGAATTGTGCGACGAGGGAGCGGCGCAAAACACGGGCGGCTACGGAAAGTGCACCGCCGACTGCGGTCGAGGGCCATTCTGCGGCGACGGCATCCTCCAAGCGGAGGCTGGCGAACAATGCGACTCCACCGCCGGCTGCACGGGCGATTGCCGATTCGTCTCCAACGCTCCGCGCTGAGCTCTGCTCTCGTGCTGCCCTCGTGCCCAGGCACGAGGGCGAAAACCTTTCGGCCTTTTTCGGCTCCGCCCGGCGAAGTGCGGAGTCCATTCGCGCTCGTTCGGCTTCGCGAGAGCGAGCTTTCGTGGGGCCCGACGCGGCCCATGAGCTCGTCTTTGACGACGCCGACGAACACGCCATCGGGAATCAGGGCTCGACTCAGGCCTCTTCTTCGGCGCCGCCGGCGACCGTCATTTTTGCCACGCGGAACGTGGGAGACGCCGTGGACGTACGAAGATCCAAATCGGAGCCGACCGCGTCGATCGATTTCCAGAGCTCGTCGACGTTGAGCGAGATGGTGACTTCGCTCACGGGAAAGGTGATTTCTCCGTTTTCGATCCAGAAGCCCGAGGCTCCACGCGAGAAGTCCCCCGTGACCGCGTTGAAGCCGAAGCCCATCATGTCGGTCACGTAGAGACCGCGCTTGGTCCCTTTGACGATCGACTCGGCGGAGTCCGGGCCGGGCTTCAAGATGAAGTTCGAAGTGCTGCCGGAGACCCCGGCCGAGCCACCGCGTGAAGCCGAGCCGGTGCTCTTCCGACCGAGCTTGCGTGCCGAATAGCTGTCGCAAAGGTACGTGCGAAGAATGCCACTCTCGACGACCAAGTTTTGGCGGCTCGCGAGCCCTTCGCCGTCGAACGGGCGAGAGCCAGGAGCGCGAGGAATGAGCGGATCGTCGAGCACGGTGACGAGATCGCTCGCCACGCGGGTGCCTTCGCGTCCGACGAGGTAGCTCGACTTGCGCCAAATCGAACCGCCCATCACGCAGCCCGCGAGCAAACCAAGTATCGAGCGCGCCGCATCGGGATCGAACACGACGGGCACTTCGCAGGTGGCGACGGTCTTCGCGCCGAGCTTTCGAAGGGTGCGACGCGCGGCCTCGATGCCGACGGACTCGGGGGTCTCGAGGTCGGCCAGATGGCGCTTGGCCGTCCAGTGGTAGCCGCGGCGTTTCTTTCCGCCGACGTCCTCGGCCAAAGGCACGACACTGAGGCTCTGGTACGAGCCCTTGTAGGCTGCACGGAATCCGCTCGAGAGCACGATGGCCGAGCCGCCGGCCACGCGACCGAAGCTGCCGCCTTCGCTATTCGAGATGCGGGGATCGGCGTCGAGCGCTGCTTTTTCGCCGCGCGTGGCAAAATCGATCGCGGTCTTCGCGTCGACGTTTCCGCCTGCCGGATCGTAGAGGTCGAGGTCGGGAGCGCCCTTCGGATCGCAGAGCTCTGCCGGATCGGCGGGACCCGCGAACTCGTCCCGTTGGCAGAGGTCCGAGAGCTCGAGGGCGTCGGCGACGAACCTGTGGAGGCCTGCGTCGGACAGATCGCTGGTGGAGGTGCTGGACACGCGTCCGCCCTTGATGACGCGGAGGCCCGCCGAGCGGGTCCCGGCCTCTTCCACGAGCTCGGGCTTTCCGAGGCGCACACGAACCGAGAGCTCGGCTCCGCTTCGCAGGATGCACTCGGCGACGTCAGCGCCGCCTTTTTTGGCTTCGGCGACGACTCGGTCGCCCAGGGCGAGTAGCTCGTCGAGCTCACGGTCGATGGACATGGCGCCGGATGCTACCACCATCTTTCCGCGTTTACGCGAGCGCCGATCCGAGTGCAGGGTCGCAGGAGCTCAGGTGCGGCGTCGACGCGACCTTGACGCGAGGGCGAGCGCCACGACGGACACGCCGAAGAGCGCCCCCGAAGGCGAGGACGAAGGCGACGTGCTGCACCCACGCTTCACGGGCGGCGGAGCCGGTGGGCTCTCGGGAGCGGGCGTGGACGTGGGCGCAGGGCCGGTCTCCGAGGGCTTTTTGATGACGTCCGGGGCGCCCGTATCCACGTTGACCTTGCAGACCGTGGCGGAGAGCGCCCTCACGACGAGCTTTTCCTCCACCACCGAGCGCGGATCCGTTTTCGGAATCTGGGTGCGAATGCTCGGTCCTCCCTCGCAGGGAAGCGTCGCTTTCATGAACTCTTCGAGCGGAGGATCTTGAAACGATCCCGTGGGTTTGTACTTGCTGGCGAAGGCCTCGTAGTCGGCCTTTGCCGCGTGCCTCAGGGCGCACGTCCCGCCGCGCCGACCGACCCGTACGGACTTGCCTTCTTCGAGCCTCTGATGGCCGAGGCTTGGCGCGCCGTTCGAGCCCGAGCACGGGAATGCGAGAAGCACTCGGTCCGGGGAAGTGGAGAGACCGCGAACGGAGAACGCGTAGTCGACGAACTTCTCACCGTCCGGAGGAGGCAGGTCTGCCTGCGCAGACGACACGACCGCGAGCGTGGAAACCACGGCGGCGAGAAGAGAAAGGGCGGAAGTGCGCATGCCTCGAGAGTACACGCGGGACGTGCCACTCCAAGAGCCGTGCTTGGGTTCGGCGACATGTAGGCACGACCGACCTCGTCCGAAGACGACCTCGTCCGAAGACGACCTCGTCCGTCGCGGAGCTCCACCAAGGTCTGCCATGAAGGCGTGTTCTGTCGGGAGACTTTGACGAACGCGCTCGCCCTTGCGAGCATCGTCCCATGCGTCATGTACATGCGCCGACTTGCGCGCTCGGAGCCGGGCTCGCTTTGGCGCTCGGATTTTTGGTGCCGCTCGCCCACGGCGACGACAAACCCCGCACCATCGCCCCGAACGAAATCAAAGAAGGCATGAAGGGCTACGGCCTCACGGTCTTCAAGGGGACCGAGCCGGAGCGGTTCGACGTCGAAGTGGTCGGCGTGCTCCACAACTTCCGGCCCTCGCAGGAGCTCATCTTGGTGAAGACGCCGCACCCGCGGCTCAACATCACGAAGAACGTGCGCGGAATGAGCGGGAGCCCCATCTACTTTGATGGGCGACTTGCCGGAGCCTACGCGTACAGCTGGGCGATGTTCCAGACCGAGCCCGTGGCCGGGGTGACGCCGATCGCCCCCATGCTCGCCGAGCTTCGCCGGCCCATTCCCCCTGGATTTTGGCCTCTCGAAGGGCAGAGCCCCCTCGGCCGACCGAGCGCGCCAAGGCCCGCCCAAGCGCCCCACGCCGAGCGCTCGCCCATGGGTTTCGAAGGTACGCCCGGTCACTACGATCCGGCCGAGCACACGAAGCAGATGCACGCACGCTTCGCTCCCGATCCATCGAGGCCTCTCGTGCCCGCGGCCACTCCGCTGATGATGGGTGGAGTGGGCGATCGCACGG
>JAYUKI010001228.1:0-7973 GCA_043764595.1 Myxococcales bacterium
GGCGAGCAGTTCTTTCGGGATCATGGGCTTCTCACGAACCGTTTCACGCGTTCGCCGTCACGGCACTTCCACGGCCTCGAACACGCGCCGAACCACTTGCTCGGCCGTGACCTCTTCGGCGTCTGCTTCGTAGGTGAGCACGACACGATGACGGAGCACATCGGGCCCGACGGCCTTTACGTCCTCGGGGGTGACGTATCCACGATGCCGCAGGAACGCATGGGCGCGCGCCGCCATGTTGAGGGCGATCGACGCACGCGGAGACGCGCCGTAGTCGATGAGCGGAGCCAGATCCTTGAGGCCGTATTTCTTGGGCTCGCGCGTCGCGAACACCACGTCCACGATGTAGTCTTTGACCTTCTCGTCCACGTAGACCTGGCGCACCACGTTGCGGGCATCCAGGAGGTCGGTGGTGGTCACGACGGCCTCGGCCTTCGGCGGCTCGGACAGGGTCATGCGGTCCATGATCTTGCGCTCGTCATCCCTAGAGGGATAGCCGACCTTGACCATCATCATGAAGCGGTCGATCTGCGCTTCGGGCAAGGGATACGTGCCTTCTTGCTCGATGGGGTTTTGGGTCGCCATGACGATGAACGGCTTTGGCAGCGGGTAGGTGGTGTCGCCGATGGTCACCTGCCGCTCCTGCATCGCCTCGAGTAGGGCGCTCTGCACCTTGGCGGGCGCGCGGTTGATCTCGTCCGCCAGGACGAGGTTCGCGAACACCGGGCCGAGCTTGCTCGAAAAGTCGCCCTTTTGCTGGTTGTAGATGACCGTTCCAATGACGTCGGCGGGGAGGAGGTCCGGCGTGAACTGGATACGGGCGAATTTTGCCGAAATGACGTCGCAGAGAGTGCGAACCGTGAGGGTCTTGGCGAGACCGGGAACGCCTTCGAGCAGCACGTGGCCACCCGTAAGCAGCCCGATCAAGATGCGCTCGACCATGTAGCTCTGGCCGACGATCACCTTGCCGACTTCGGCGTTCAGTCTTTCGACGAAAGCGCTCTCTTTGGCGACGAGCTCATTCAGTACACGGACATCCATCGTTCTTGCCCCACTATCACAGGCGTACGCGCCCGCGTAGACGTCGCCGAGGGCGCGAAGATTCCCAAAAAATGTTCCGAGCCCGCTGTGTCCACGGTCTTGGTTCGAAAACGAGCCTTTTCGCCTGTCGCAATGCACCACGCCCGTCCCGCGATGCGGATGGGCTTGAGCGCTACTCTTGCGGCGGTGCGGGCGGGGTCGGCGGAGCGGGCTGCGCCTTCGCGAGGATGTAGACGCCGCGCCCGATGTAGTAGACGCCGACGATCATCGCGCCGTACCAGACGGTGTTTGCCGAGGCCATCGTGATCCCGACGCCCGCCGCGAGCAGGGCTACGCCGGCAAGGATGTACCCGACCCCCGGCTTCACGTCAGGCCCGGGCCCGCTGCGAAATCGAGATTCCGCCGGTTGCGCCAATGACTGCGCCGAGGGCGATGAGGGCCCAGCACACGTTCATGTCGGTCAGCTTGAGGGAGAGGATGCCCGCCAAGATGATGCCAATCCCGAGAAAGAGGAGTGCGGTTCCGCGCTGCATATCGAGGAGACTGCTACCAGAAATGTGGCCCTCGAGCGACAAACACTTCGTTCTGCGTCCGGTTTGCGGGTTTTTCGGCCCGAGAGCGGTCAGTCGACGCTGAGGACGACCTTCCCGAAGGCTTTGCGCTCCTCCAACACGCGGTGGGCTTCGGCCGCTTGCCAGAGGGGGAGAACGCGGTCCACGACGGGGCGAAGCTTCTTCTGCGAAACGAGCTCGAGCACGTCGAAGAGGTCCTTTCGGCTGCCCATGGTGGAGCCCAACACCTCGACCTGACGGAAGAAGATCTGTCGGAGGTCCACCTTCGGAAAGAAGCCGGTCGTTGCGCCGCACGTGACCACTCGGCCTCCCCAGGCCGTGGCAAGAATGCTCTTCTCGAAGACCTCGCCGCCGACGTGCTCGATCACGGCGTCCGCTCCCCGGCGCTGGGTGATGTCTCTCACTCTCTTCACGAAATCTTCTTTGGAGTAGTCGATGACGTGGTCGGCACCGAGGGTCCGAGCGCGTTCCGCTTTTTCCGGGGTTCCGGTCGTCGCGATGACCTGTGCGCCCAGCATCTTGCAGAGCTGGATCGCCGCGCTCGACACACCGCTGCCCGCGGCTTGGACGAGCACCGTCTGACCCGGACGAACGTTCGCCTTTCGGACGACCATTTGCCACGCCGTGAGAAAGCAAAGTGGGATGGCGGCCGCGTCTTCCCAGGTCAAGGGCTCGGGATACGGAAGAACGTTGCGATCCGGAACCACCACGTGGCGCGCGTAACCGCCTTGGGTGCTCTCCCCGAGGATTTTGTACTCGCGGCAAAGGTTGTCCTCCCCCGCTGCGCAACGCGCACACACTCCGCACGATACCCCCGGAGCGAGCACGACCTTCTGTCCGACCCTGCCTCGCGCGCCTGGCCCGAGAGCCTCGATCTCGCCGGAGATATCGGCGCCCAGGCGATGGGGAAAGGAATACTTCAGGTGCGGAAGACCTTTGCGCGTCCAGACGTCGAGGTGGTTCAGCGCCACGGCGCGCACACGCACGAGGACCTCGCCGGGTCCGGGATCGGCGAGCTCGATCTCCATTCGCTGCAGTACTTCGGGCCCGCCGGTCGCCTCGATGGCCATCGCTTCGGTCTTCATGGGCCGAAGTTACGGCAGAAAAGAGGGCTACCGCAACGCTCCCGCCGCCAGCGTGTCGCCCGATTGGGGACAGCTCACGAGGACGCTCCCGAACCCCCGGCTCGTCTCGAAAGGATCGAACACGAGCGGATTGGCCAGGGCGATGGAGACGTCGACCACGTCGTTCTGCACCAGGGTTGCCTCGTTCGGAGCCTCGGCGACGGCGCGATCGAGATCGTAAATCGCGTTTACCTTCGTGACGCGAGCGCGAGTCGTACGTGTTCCCTGTTTGACGAGCACGTGCGCTCCCTCGCCGAACGGTCGCCGCGAGAGCACGACGAGGCTCGCCTGGATCTCGCGAGCGACCCGCGGCCTCTCGGACTCGTGGGCAATCACGTCACCGCGCGAGACGTCGATCGCGTCGGTCAAGGTGAGCGTCACGCTCTCCCCAACGCGAGCGCGCCTGTCCCCGCGAGGTGGGCGAAGGGTCGACAGGCTCGCGATGGTGGACGTGTACCCGGAGGGAAGCACCACCACCGGATCGCCCACGCCAAGGCTCCCTCGTGCGACACGGCCCGCGTAGGTCCGCAGCGTGGCGTCGGCGGGCCGAGCCACCCACTGCACGGCAAGACGACCGGGCTCGTCGGGAGGGGCCACGGTCGTTGGAACCCGTTCGAGAACGCGAAGCAGTGGCAGTCCGTCGTACCAAGGCATGCGCGTGCTCGGGAACACGACGTTTTCGCCCGTGAGCGCCGACAGCGGCACGACCGAGACGCGGGGCGGAGGGCCGGGCAGAAGGGACGACAGCGACGCGATCGTCTCGGTGACCTCGTCGCGAACCTCGGCGAAGCGCGCTGCGGAATAGCCTACCGCGTCCATTTTGTTCACGCACACGACGAACGTTCCGACGCCCACGAGGCGCGACAAGAACACGTGCCGGCGCGTCTGGGCGATCGTGCCCTTCTTGGCATCGAGCAGCACCACGGCCACGTCGGCCCCCGAGGCCGCCACCGCCATGTTGCACGTGTACTGCACGTGCCCTGGAGAGTCGGCGAGAGAAAACCTGCGCTCGGTGGTTCGGAACGTGCGCCACGCCACGTCGATCGTAATGCCCTGTTCGCGCTCGGCGCGGAGGCCGTCGGTGAGGAGCGAAAGATCGAGCTCCGCGAGGCCACGCCGTTTGCTCGCGACCGCCACTTGGTCGAGCTGGTCGGCCAGCACCGCGCCGGCGTCCACGAGCAGGCGACCAATGAGGGTGCTCTTTCCGTCGTCGACACTTCCGCAAGTGGCCAAATGGAGGGTCCGGTCTTCGTCGTTCGTTCGGGTCAAAGATTCGGCTTTCATCAAAAGTACCCCTCGCGTTTCCGGTCTTCCATCGCCGCTTCGGTCGCACGGTCGTCGGCGCGCGTGGCACCCCGTTCGGTGGTTCGAGCCGTTCGGACCTCGTGCAAGATGTCTTCCAAGGAATTGGCGTGCGAGCGTACGGCGCCGGTGCACGTGGCATCTCCGACGGTGCGGAAGCGCACGCGCGCACGAAACGGCACTTCGCTAGGCTCCGGTATCGTGAAAGGCGTCACGGCGTAAAGCATTCCGTCGCGCTCGAAAACGTCGCGGTCATGCGAAAAATAGAGGCTCGGAAGTGGAATGTCCTCGCGCTCGACGTACTCCCACACGTCCACTTCGGTGAAGTTCGATATGGGGAAACAGCGAAGGTGGCCCCCGGGCGGAATGGCCGTGTTCAGCAAGCCGAAAAGCTCCGGGCGCTGCGCTTGAGGATCCCATTGACCGAAGGCGTCGCGGACGGAGACCACTCGCTCTTTCGCACGGGCACGGTCTTCGTCGCGTCTCGCTCCACCGAAGGCCACGTCGAATTTGTTTGCCGCGATGGCCTCGAGCAATGGCACGCTCTGTAGGCGATTCCGCGACGATCGAGGGCCGTGCACGTCGGCAATCGTGCCCTTGCGAATGGCCTCTTCGACACTGGCCACGAAGAGTGTCACGCCAAGGGAACGGACGAGCTCGTCGCGATAGGCGATGACCTCCGGGAAATTGTGTCCGGTGTCGACGTGGAGCACCGGAAAGGGGATGCGGCCCGGTGCGAAGGCCTTTTTGGCCAGGTGGAGCAGAATGGCCGAATCCTTCCCACCGGAGAAGAGCAGGACGGGCCGCTCCCGTTCGGCCGTGACCTCGCGGAGAACGAAGACCGCCTCGTCCTCCAAGTCGTCGAGATGTGAACCCATCGCTTTTTCGACCTTCCGCACGCCGTCGTGCAAAAGTTGTCTAGCATGACGGATGTTTGGGCGCTATAGCATCTGCATCCGTTTTAATGGATGACGAAGGGAAGCCATGCAAAACCCAATTTGGTTCGTCGGGGCACTGGGAATCGTGGCGATCGAGGCGTCCTACGTGCCGCAGATCGTCCGACTCTGGCGGCGAGGTCAGGCGCACGACATGAGCATCTTCTTTCCGGGCCTCAACGTGCTCGGACGGATACTCGCGGTCACGTACGCGATCATGAAGCACGAGCCCGTCTTCAGCGTGGGCTTCCTCTTTGGCATCTTGGTGCGTGGGAGCCTGCTCGTGCAGGTGGGCTCACTGAAGCTGAAAGAGCACCGGATTCGCACGTTCCGAGCGGCCGGTCCCGAGGTCAACGAAAAGAGCCCGAGCGAGGCACTCTTCGCCGGGACACAGGAGGTTTCGTGAGCGCCGCAAAAGAGAGCGCCTTCGACTCCAGCGCCGAGGCGCTCTTCCGCGAGCTTGGGCCGCTCGACCCCGAGGCCCGGATCGCGTTCTTGCTCGAGCGCTTCGGCGATGGTCTTCGGTTCGCGTCGAGCTTCGGGCTCGAGGACTCGGTAGTCGTTCACCTCGCCGCGCGCGCACGGGTCAAGACCAAGATCGAACCGCGCATTTTCATGCTCGACACCGGCAGGCTCCACACCGAGACGTACGATCTCGTCGAGCGCTTCCGGGACGCGTACGGCCTTTCGATCTCGCTCTACGCTCCCGACACACACGCCGTCGAAGATCTCGTTCGCGTCCGTGGTCCGAACGGATTCTACAAATCCAAAGAAGCTCGCAAGGCGTGCTGCGAGGTCCGAAAGCTCGAGCCTTTGGGCCGGGCACTCGCAGGCGCGACGGCTTGGGTTACGGGGCTCCGCCGCGAGCAGAGCGAGGGGAGGGCGGGCGTAGGGCTCGTGGAAGACGATCCGGCGCGGCCTGGGGTGCTCAAAATCAATCCGCTTTACGACTGGACGTTCGCCAAGGTTCTCGCGTTTGCCGAGCGCGAGAAAGTGCCGATTCACCCGCTTCTTGCCAAAGGCTTTCCGTCCATCGGTTGTGCTCCTTGTACACGCGCCGTAGCCCCGGGCGAGGCCGCGCGAGCGGGACGGTGGTGGTGGGAAAACGACGACTTGGGGAACGCCAAAGAATGCGGAATCCACGAGCGAAGAGGCCAATCATGAGCCACGACGCCTATCCCGTTTTCTTGCGGCTCGAAGGTCGGAAGATCCTCGTCGTCGGAGCCGGGCCCGTTGCCGCGGAAAAGACGCAAAAGCTCGTCGCTTCGGGCGCTTCCATCCGTGTGGTTGCCCCGGAAGCGAGCGAAGCGTTCCTCGAGCTCGGACTCGACGTTGCGCTCCGGCCCTTCGACGAAGCCGACCTCGACGGCGTCTTTTTCGTCGTCGCCGCCGCACCACCGGACGTGAACAGAAGAGTGTATCATGCATGCGAAAGGCGAGGGCTCTTCGTGCTGGCCGTCGACGATCCGTCCCACGCATCGGCGTTCGGCGGTGCCGTCGTGAAGCGCGGCGACGTCACGGTGCTCGTGGGGACGGGAGGTCGTGCTCCGGCGCTCGCGGGACTCCTCCGTGAAGCGCTCGATGACCTCTTGCCACACGATCTCGGTACATGGGTGGATGTTGCGTCGGCCCTCCGCCCTCGGCTTGCCGCGCTTGGTCTCTCGTTCGCCGACCGGCGCCGCGCGCTGCTCGGCACCCTCGTTCGCCGCCACTGCGAGGCGCGAGGCTGCACGCGCGAGTCGGCACCTGCGAGCCCGCAGCCGGGAGCTTCGTCGTGAGTGGCCGCGTCACGCTCGTGGGCGCAGGGCCCGGCGATCCGGAGCTTCTCACCGTTCGTGCCGTCAAGGCCCTCGGCCTGGCCGACGTGGTCCTCTACGACGCGCTTTGCGACGCCAGAGTCTTCGCGCTCTGCCCGAACGCCAAGCGTCTCTACGTAGGCAAGCGGAACCGTCGTCACGCGCTCCCGCAAGAGACCATTTGTGCGCTGCTCGTGCGGTTCGCCAAGCGGGGCCTCCAGGTGGTCCGACTGAAGGCCGGAGATCCATTCGTGTTTGGTCGCGGCCGCGAAGAGGTCGATCACGTGCAAGCTTTCGGTATTCCTGTAGACGTCGTCCCCGGCGTCACGAGCGCGTTCGCCGCGCCCCTTTCGGCCGGAATTCCCGTCACGCACCGCGGCGTCTCGCGGGGGGTGCTCGTCGTGTCGGCCGTCCCCGAAGAACCCTGGAAAGCTCTCTCGGCCCGGAACGTCGGCGAGCCTTTCACGTGGGTCTTTTTGATGGGAGTCGAACGGCGCGAAACCATCGCGAGGACCTTCCTTGCGAATGGCTACTCCGAAGATCTCGGTGTGGCGCTCTTGCTCGCCGCAACGACGAAAGACGAGCGCGTCTACAGGCTCTCGCTGAAGGAGCTGCCCGACCTCGTCCTTCCACCGCACGAGCGCGACCTTCCCGGGGTCTTGGTGATGGGCGACGTCACGCGCATGGGTGACGTCACGCGCATGGGTGACGTTCGCGCGAGTCTCGATTGGCAAAAAGGAGGTGCAGCATGAGCAGGGACACAACGGCCGGAAAAGCCGATTTGCGGTTTTCGAGCGAAGCCGACGTCACTCGTTTCGTGGATACTCTCGGCCGCTTCGAGAGCGGCGAAATCGACGCGGAAGAGTGGCGTCTTTTTCGGCTCTTGCACGGAAACTATGGGCAAAGACAGGGGCCTGGGCCAACCATGCTTCGAGCCAAGCTTCCGCAAGGCGTCGTGAGCGCAAGCCAGCTCGAGACCATCGCGGAAGTCGCCGAGCGCTTCTCTCGGGGTTTTTTGCACGTCACGACGCGCCAGAACGTGCAGTTTCATTTCGTACCCGAAGGCGAGGTCATTCCCGCCATGCAGCTTCTCGGCGAGGCTGGCATCACCACACGTGAAGCGTGTGGCAACTCGGTTCGGAACATTACGACCAGTGCGGATGCGGGCGTCGCAAAGGACGAGGTCTTCGACGTCGTGCCCTA
>JAYUKI010001229.1:0-30370 GCA_043764595.1 Myxococcales bacterium
CTCCGAAATGGTGACGACGGTGGCGATCGACTCGCGCCACGGGAGCTCGTTCGAGTGGTGCTCGTAGGGGCCAATGAAGACGACGGGGCGTTCGTGCTCGGGAATGTGGTGGGACAGCGAGTGGCGCGCGTCGAGATCCGCGGGAATCCGGAGATTGAGCACTTCGACGAGCCGATTGATGGCCGACGTAGCGCCAGAGCCGAAGAAAATGACGCAGTCTTCTTCGGGGCAGCCGCCTACGGCATCCAGGATGGTGCGCCGTGCGTCCTCTCGGAACGAGGTGGTCTGCGCGCCGGTCCCCGAAGTCTCGGTGTGCGTGTTCGCGTAGAGGGGCATGACCTCGGCGCGAATGAAGTCCTCGATGAAAGAGAGCGAGCGCCCCGAAGCCGTATAGTCGGCGTAGGTCACGCGCATGGGCCCGTAGGGTCCTTGGAGGACGCGGTCGTCGCCGATGATGGACGCCCGAATGGTCTCGACGAGCTTCCGCCTACTGTCGTTCATGGAGGTCGAGACAGGTTACCCCTTCCCTCGCGGATCGACCCCAAGATTCGCGAATATCGCGCGAAAACGGCGCCTCGATGCCCGATACGCGCAACGAGTGCGCTTGAAGTTCGGCCATACCTCCCATAACGATCGAGGGCATGGAAAAAGCCAAGGCAGTGGACGTCATGACTCGTGAGGTCCTCTCGGTCGACGCCGACTGGACACTGAACGAGCTTCGGGCGTTCTTGGTGTCGCACTCGATCACCGGCGGTCCCGTAACCGACGCGCACGGCAAGCTGGTCGGCGTGGTGTCGGCCACGGACCTGATGCGCGCCGCCGCCGAAGGCACCGAGAGCACGGATCGCGACGAGGGCGACACCTTCTACACGATGGGCACCCAGCGCCTCGCGACGTACGAGCTCCGCAACTACCACATCGAACAGACCTCTTCGACCAAGGTGCGCGACATCATGACGCCGGTCGTTTTCGAGGTTGCGCCGGAGGCGAGCCTGTTCGCCGTGGCGGACATGATGGCGCGCGGACGAATTCACCGCGTCTTCGTGGCCGAGGGCGGGAAGGTCGTGGGCGTGGTGGCCGCCTTGGATCTCGTGCGGGTCCTGCGCGACAAGCTCGAGCCCAGCGCGCGCTGACGTTCTCCGGAGCTCAGCGAAGCGAGTCGAAGAGCCGTTTCAGATGCTCGACCATCATGCGTCCGTAGGGCAGCTCCAACGTGGTGGAGTGAGCCAAAAACCATAGTGCAGTTTTGCGCCCGACCTCGCCCTCCAGCACCCCGACGAGCGCTTCTTCGCCGAACAGGAACTCGAGCGGCACGGGCCCCTCGGGTGCGAACACGATGCCGAGATCGCGCAGCGCCGCCTGGCGCAGCAGAAAGACGTCGTTCATTCGGAGCGCGGGGACGATGGCCAGCGTCGTCCCGTCCTCGAGGGGGAGCTCGCACTCGGCGCGGCCCTGGGCTTCCCATACCAAGAGCCTATGGGCACGCAGATCCGCTGGCGTTTTTGGCGTGCCATTTTTCGCGAGATACGCGGGAGTCGCCAGCAGGCGCTCGTCGAGCTCCATGAGCTTCTTCGCAATCCACGGGCCGTCCGGCGGCCGAGGCGTCATGCAAAGGGCGATATGCGCTCCGCTCGAGAGCGCGCCGGCAGGATCCTCCGAGCAGCGCGTTTGCCAGGAAATCTTCGGGTAAAGGCTCGTCACGAGCTCGAGGCTCGCGGCCACGAGCGGAGCGGGTAGGCCGAGCGGCAACGCAACGCGAACCTCCCCACTTGGCTCCGAGCCGGCGCTGCGCACGAGCTCGGACAGCGCGTGAACTTCACCCAAAAGACTGCGCGCCTTTTCGATGAGCACGGTTCCCGCTCCCGTGAGCACCGCGCCATCCCGACTGCGCTCGAGCAGTTTGACGCCGAGGCGCGCTTCGAGCTCGTTGAGGCGCCTTCGCAACGTGGCAATCGGAAAGCGAAGCGCCTTGGACGCCCCCGCGAGCGAGCCCCGATCGACCACGGAAACGAACACGCGCAGCTCGTCCAAGTCCATACGGCTCTCGAACGCTACCGGAATGGGATCCCCCTGTCGCCCACGCTCCGCCCGCTGGCGCACGAAGACGCATGAGCTAAATGAGCGGGAACGCCGCCGACACTTGCTCTTTGACACGCAACGAACGGCGCGTGGCGCGCGACCATTAGAGGCATTCTGGCTTGGGAATGTGCGTCCCGTTCGTGCCTACCTTGTAGGGCGGCGAGCAATTCGGGATCGGCGTGGCTGGGCTGGGAAGAAGGGCCGGGGGGATCCCTGGCGGGGGCAAGACGTGTGGCTTCTCGGTCCCTTTGGCGGACGGTTTCGGCGAGCTCGCAGTCCCTTTGGAGACGGTCTCCGACGACGCACGAGGAGCCGGCGTCGGGCTCGACGAGGATGTCGTCTGCGGGGAAGCAAGCGCCAAGGCGATAGGCTCCGCGGACGGCGCGGACGGCCCAGTCGAGACGGGCGTGTTTGGGTTCTTCGCCGCAGCAGCAATGTCTGGCGGGCGCGCGCGCGCGGCGAGGACGACGGCGACCACGGCGATACCGACGGCCACCACCGAAGATAGGCCCAGGAGCCGGCTCTTTCGACGCGACTCCGCCCGTACCTCGAGGTCGTTCGTGGGCTCGACGGTGATATCGACGGGCTCCAGCGTCGAAGCCTGATTGGACCACATCGGCAACGTGTGCTGATGCGACGCGGGCAGCTCCGGTGACGACGGGGCGGGTGCGGGAAGCGTGGGCGAAGAGGTCCCCTGGCGCGAAGGGAGCGCGCTCTCCACGGCCAAAAGCGACTGGCCCGACGCGGCGGTTCCGAATGGCGCGAGCGCATGTGCGAGCTCCGTCACCGAGCCATAACGGAGCTCGCGGTCCTTCGTCAGGCACCCGAGAATGACCCGCTCGAGCTCCTCGGGGGCATTCGGCAGTCGCTCCCGCAGGCGAATCGATTCGCCTTCGACCACCTTCAACACGAGCTGGGGCAGAGTCTCGGCGACGAACGGATAATCCAGAGTGAGCATTTGGAACAAGATGACCCCGAGCGACCACACGTCACCACGGCCGTCCACGTCCCCTGGCGTGCGAAGCTGCTCCGGCGACATGTAGAGGGGTGAGCCGAGCACGCCTTGGGTCATCGCGAGCGTGCGGCTCGTCTCGTCTCCGACGAGCTTCGATATCCCGAAATCGAGCACCTTGATGCTGGCTGCGCCCGATCTCCGACGCGTGACGAAGAGGTTCGCGGGCTTCAGATCACGATGGACGATGCCCGCCGCGTGCGCCTCGGCAACGGCCTCGAGCGCCTGCATGAGCAGGTCGACCGCCTCCGCGATCGGCATCGGACCACGCGAGAGCACCTGCTCGAGATCTTCGCCCTTCAAGAGCTCCATGACCATGTAGGGCTCGCTCGACGGCAACCTCCCTACATCGGTCACACGGACGACGTGGTCGCTCGCGATCTGAGCGGCGGCGCGCGCCTCACGCATGAAGCGACGCACCATGTCGTCGTTTTTGGCGTACTCACCGAGGATCATCTTGATAGCCACGAGCTCGCCGAGCTCGAGGTGACGCGCCGCCACGACATACCCCATGCCCCCGCGGCCGAGCTCGCGCTCGATACGGTATTTGCCGAGCAAGATCTCTCCGACCCGGTCTTTGACCGCAGCCGCGTTCGAGGCCGGCGCGGGATCCGAAGCGTCGTCCCGACTCACGGTTTCCTCGCGCACCGCGCGCCGATGACGTCGGAGCCTCCACGTGGGTCCTCGAGGTTGCGCGACGCGCCCTGCATGAGCGAAAAATCGCCCCTGAACGAGCCGCCCCGCATGTTCCTACTGGTGGGGCTCCCCGAGGGGAGGTTCGCACAATTCAGGCAGTCCCCGTAGGACGCAGGCATCGCGTCGAGCGTCCATTCGTAGAGGTTGCCGCCGAGGTCCGATTGGCCATACGCGCCGACCCCGGCCGCAATGATCCCCACTGGCGCGATGTTCGCCGTTCCGCTGCACGTGCCGGTTCCATTGAAGAAGCAGCCCCATGCGCCGAGGTCGGCGTTCGCGCTCGGCTGCACGCCACCTGCCCACGGGTAGGTGCGCTGACCCGCCTCCGTTGCCGCAAGTTGCCATTCGGCCTCGGTCGGGAGAAAGCCCCCGTCCCAAATGCAAAAGGCGTGAAGCTGATACCAATTGGCGCAGTTTTGCGGCTTGTTGTCGGTCGCGCCGGGGGCCGCGGTCCAGGTCGAATAGCCACTGCGGCACGAAAGCACCTCGTTCCACTTCGCCGCCGTCGTGGGAATGTACGCGTTCCACTCGAGCGCATTCCATCCGACTTCGGAGCCTCCGTTGAGCACGCCATTCGGGTGCCTGCCCGAAGCCGCGGGAGGCAAATAGCCGGCGACCACGGCGGTCACGAACTTCCGAAAGCGGCCAACCGTCACTTCGTAGTGGTCGAGTTGGAAGCTCGCCACCGTCGCTGGAGCGCCCGAGCCTGCGCGGTTGTAGGTCGCGCCCGGCACTGTGGAGGTCGCGCAGCAGCTCGCCGCGCCGCCGACACCGCACGCAGACACGCCCGGGCCCGTGCCCGCGCAGCTCGGTGGGCCGCAAACGTTGGCGCCACCGCTCCCGCACGCGAGGCCGTCTTTGCAGGTGTCGGGGCACGTGACGTCACCGTCGCAGTTGTTCTTCGCGGGCCCACACGCCTTCTGCGCACAGGTGACGGTAAGGGGCTCTGCTACGCATGCATCCATGGGCTCGCTCCGCGCGTCGCCGGCTTCGGCGGGCTCGCGAGGGGGCGCCGTGTCGGATTCGGTTGCAGCGTCGACGGGGGCCACGTCGGTGGTTCGTTCGCTGAGGTCGCCGAGGAACGCTCCGCAGCCGACGAGGGTGAAGGCACCGAGGGCACAGACACGAAAGACGTTTTGGGCAGTCATTGGAACGTGCCTCCGAGCACGAGCGCACCACCGTGCGTGGTGGCCGTCGGGGTGATGCGAACCTGTCCGAGGGCGGAGTGCGAGGCCGTCTCGCTCGTGCGAGGGCCGAAGACGAGAATGCCCACGCCCGCAGCGAGTAGGACGGAGCCGGCAACGAAGCCCAGCGTCGAGCCCAGCGCGGCGCTTTCGATCCCGCTCGTGGAACCTGGATCACAAACCCCGTTCGCGTCGCAGTTGGCTCCACCCTTTTGACTCATTGCGACGAGACCGAGGGCAGCGCCAACACCAATGCCGACGACTCCGACCCCCGCCGTGATCCATCCGGCCGTGCGCCAGGGGCTCGCCTGCGGCTCGGCTGAACGCGGGGGAACCTCGCCCGTCCGCTGCGCCTGCGCCCGTGACACGACGGGCTTCGGAGGCTCGAAGACGGCCTTGATGGGGATCGCCTGTTGGCCTTCCTGAATCATCTTCAGCACGACGACCTTCGAGCCGTCGCGGGCGATGAACGTGAGCTGATGGGGGCCTGGATCGAGCGCTATCGCACGACCGGTCGCACCTTGGGCGATCGCGCGGCCGCTCTCGTCGATCACCTTCACGAGGTCGACGACCTCGCCGCGCTCGTTCTCGGCGGTGAGCACGATCGTGGGCTGCTTGCGCTCGAGCTCGTCGAGCCATTTGGTGCATTCCGCAACCATCCAGTCCTTGCAGGTGGGCTTCGCGCAAAGGACGAGCTGTTCGCGTGCGCTCTTGAACTCGCCCTTGTTGCGCATCTCCTGGCCCGTCTCATAGGCCGCCGCACAGGTGGCCTTGTCGTCCGCATGGGCAGGCGCCGCCGCGAGAGCGACGCACGAAGCGACCAGGGCCGCGAGGCCGTGCGAGCGAGACAAGGGCCAACGTAGCGTTCGCGTGAACATTCCGATCCTCCTGGTTGCGTGGCCGAAAGCGCCTGCCGATCTTCGTCCGCGACGGAGCGCGTCGGCGAACGGCGCTCGCCCATTGGTGGACCGTAATGTGCGGCCGGGGACGAGCACAGGTCACAGATGGAAGGGCCACGATCCAAAGTTGAGAGGGTGGGTTGTGTCGGCACGGGCAGGCCGGCCTACTTCGAAGGGCAGCGGTCGCTGGAGCGCTCCAAAAACACCAGCGATGGTGTTTCCATTCACCATCGATGGCGTTTCTCCAAAAACACCAGCGATGGTGTTTCCATTCACCATCGATGGCGTTTTCGCGTGGCGTCCGTCCGCGGGCTCGGGCCATCGCCGGGACGGCGAAAGAGGGATCGTCTTGGGAAGGCGTTTCGTCCCGCCACGGCTTCGGCGAACCGGGCCACGACGCGCGTCTTTGGGGTCGCGCGAGCCGCGACACCTTCTCCAGGATGGTGCAGCGCCTCGCGATTCACGAGCTCCGCAGCTAGCTCACGGGCCCGCGCCCGACCCGAGCCCGGACGGCTTGGACCAGCCACGCGCCGAGAGTCGGGCGGCGGCGTTCGCAGATGGGCGCGGGCAGAGAATTTCAGCTACCTTGGTCGTGTGCTCGCTTGGGTTTTCGCTCGCTCACGGCGGGCCGCGGGCACGCTTTTCGTCTCACTTTGCCGGTTTTGCCTCGCGCGCTCGCCCGCGCCCTTCGGAGAACTTCATGCGCGCACGCTCGACGACCGCCACGATTTCTGCCCTCTTCCTGGCGACGCTCGCCCTGGGCACGGTCGCTTGCGAGAGCTCCGCAAAAGCGGCTCCCCCTGCCCCGTCCGGTCCCCATCCGCGCATCCTGTTGAACGCTCCCACCCTCGCCGCCTTGAAGGGCAAGCTGGGCGATCCGACCTCGGGGGCCGCGAAGGCCGTGGCCCACTGCGACGCGATCGTGGCCAATCCGACGCGCTTCAACTCAGGAGTCCACATGGGCTACGGGTTCGCGTTCAACGGATCGGCCTGCGCCCTCGCGTTCCAGCTCACCGGCAATGCCGGCCATAGGACACAAGCCGTCCGGTACCTGAACGCCCTCCTCGACGACCAAGAGACGGTCGGCGATCGATCCGGCGGCAACGAAGTGGCCAAGCGTGACGCCGGATATGCCATCCGTTACCACGGCTTCGCGTCCCTGCTCTACGACTGGCTCCCAGGGGCCCCTGGCGTGGACGTCGCGAAGACCCGCGCTCGCGTGAAGTACTGGATCGACGAGCACACGCGCGACGGCTACCTGAAGGACATGCCCGGCAGCAACATGCACGCCGGATTCGTGAGCGCGAAGACGTTCGCGGCGATCGCGTTCGCCGGCGAGGAGCCCGCCGCCGCGACCTACTGGACTCAGGCCGTCGACGACATTTTCGGCAAACAGATCAAGGACAAAGGCCTGGGCGCGACCGGCATCATGAAGGACGGCGACTGGCCAGAAGGCTGGGAGTATGCCCCCTTCAGCCTCGTCGGTTATGGGCTCGCTTGGCGTGCAGCGAAGGATCACGGGGCGAGTTTCCCCGAGATCGATCAGTTCTTCGACGACGTCGTGCCCGCTTACCGGCATACCTTCTTTCCAGACAAGAAGTTCGGATGGACGGGGGGCGATTGGGGCGAGGCCACGCTCTACGCGACGATCAGTCGACGCTCGGTCCTCGGCTCGCTCCTTGGTGGAAAGGACCCAACGCGCGCGGCGTGGGGCTCGGCGCTCCTCGCGGACAAAGCGACCGGCGCGGTCGACGAATGCCTCATGTGCGAGGCGATCGCGGAGACGCGCTCGACCACCCCGGTCGACTACGTGTCGACCAAGCCAGCAACGTTTTACCTCGCGCGCGGCACGCGGAACCTCTACGCCCGATCGAGCTGGGACGCGGACGCGTTCTTCACTGTTTTCACGTCTGCGCCACGCCTCGGTCCGGATCATCAGCACTTCAACGCCTCGAGCTTCGTGCTCGTGCGCGGCGGGGACCACCTGATCGCCGATCCGAGCCCCTACGGCTCCCTGTCCACGTTCACGGGCAACGCGATGGCCGTCGACTCGCAGACCGTCGAGCCGGACTACCGCCCAGGTCAAGGGCACTACGGACGGGCCGATTTGCCGTGGGCGCGTGGTTTCGAATCGGGTGTCGTCGCGGCGCGCGCCGACATCTCGATGGCCTTCCGCGACTACCAGAACAAGACCGACGTGCCGTTCGCGAAGCGCGACTATGCGTTCCTCCCGAATGGCGAGATCATCACGATCGATCGCGCCCGCACCGACGCTGCCGCACGGGGCATGTCGCTCCGGTGGCGCAGCACGGCCAAACTCACGGTGAACGGCGAGGGCGCGCGTGGAAGCGTGGGTGCCTCCGAGCTCGTGATCCACTCCGTGGCGCGGAGTGGCGGCACACCCGAAGTAGTCAAAGTTGCACCGATTTCTCGCACTTGTCAGAACGGTGCACCCTTCAACAATTGTGTCTCGGCGCGCTTCCCGGTGGACGAGTACCGCTTCAAGGTGCCCGGTCCGTCGGCCCTCGCGGTCACCGTGTTCGACGGCCTGAAGACCGGCGAGGCCGCGGCCACCACGACCGACATCACGAAGATCGACGCGAAGAACACCGGTGTGGTTGGTGTCGAAGTGGTCCGCGGCTCGCGCACGGTCATGGTCGCTTCCTCCGCAAAGGACGGCGCGTCCGGCGCGGAGCTCGCCTATGTGGCCACGGGCGACGGTGAAGCGCGCCACATCGTGTTCGACGCACCGGAAACGGACGGCAAGTCGAACGTGGCCGCCACGGCGGAGGGCGCGAAGTGCTCCGTGAAGATCACCCCCGGGCCAGGGCTCGTGGGGCGCCCCCTCGTCTTCCGAGTCGCTCCTGCCGCACAAGGCTGCACGGTGACGGAGGAGAAGGGCGTCGCGTTGCAGAATGCACCTCCGGGCACGAATGGTCCGGGGGGACCGGGGGATCCGAACAATCCCAATGGCCCCGGCGATCCGAACAACCCCAATGGCCCCGGTAGCGCAGCGAACAGCGACCCCAGCGGGTGTGCTTGCGACGTGGTGGGCTCGCCGAGCTCGACGACCGGGCTCGGGGTCGCGGGCAGCGCCCTTTTCGCCGCGGCCGTCTTGGGCATCGTGTCGAGAGCGAGCCGCCGGCGCCAGAACAAGTAACGAGGCGTGCAAGCCGTCTCCGAGAGGCCCTCGCGAGCCCTTCTGAATCGTGCGATGCTCTCGACCATGGTGAATTCGTTCTTTTCGCGCGCCCGTGGCGGCATGGTTCGACGGTCGGTGGACGCGCTCGGTCCTTCCTCGTTCGTCGGTCTCGTGGGCGTGGCGATGCTCTCCTTGCTCGCCGAATCGCCCGCGCGCGCGGGCAACTGCCCCGTGCCGGAGTGCGTCCCGGGCGAGGTGATCGGAGCAGGAACGACCATCCCGTCCAACTCGCAGGGGGTCGCCTACCGAGCCACGGTCGGCAAGTACGTCCATAGCTCCCCCCAGAGCGGTCTCGACGACGCCGGCGATCCGGTTCCCCCGCGCTACTACAGCGCGAACGCGGAGATCCTCGACGACACCGGCAACCCTGTCCCGTCGAGCCTCGACGACGACCTCGCCGATCCGGGCTTCAAGGTCTTGAAGCCGGCGGGCGGGCTCCGGCCAGACCGCACGTACAAGGTGCGCTTCGACAAACAGTGCGCGACGGGAACCACCCAGCCGCCGCCGGAGACCGTCGAGATCAAAACCGGCCCGGTGGCCCCCAAGCCCACCAAGGTGGGCACGCTCGAGATTCTCGAAAAGCGCGTGGCCACGCTCGACGTGCCCAACCCCGAGGACGGCGGCGCGTGCACCGTGAAGAAGGAAGTTTCGGCGGTAAAGATCCGCTTCAAGCCCGCGCCCGAGCTCGTGCCCTTCACGAAGACGCTCGGCTACCGCGCCAGCCTCGATGGCGAAGAGAGCAGCCCGCTCAGGTACCAAGTGGGCGCCGCCGACGGCTCGTACGAGACCGAGGTCTACGTCGCCTGCCCCACGAGCGAGCGCAGCGTGAAGGCGGAGATGCTCGTGCGCATCCTGGGCGAGTCCGTCAACGCCCCCGCGGCTTCGGCGGACGTCACCATCCTGCCTTGTGGAGGCGGGGCCTCGGCGGACGCGGGCGGCGACGGCGGCAACAGGGCCGCGGCGGCCTCGGGCTGCTCGTGCGACACGACGCAAGAAGGCAGCGGCACGGCAGGCCTCTCGTTCGCGCTCGGCGCGATGGCTACGGCCATGTTCGTGCGCACCCTCGCCCGCAAGAGCGCCAAGGGCGGCGCAAAGGGGTAGGCGGGCTTTCGATCTTGGTTGGTCCTTTGGCCCGTGATACCGAAGTTGCATGGAAGAGGATCGGGGTCGGGGCTCGTCCGAGGCCGAACAACCACGTGTGGTGGACGAAGAAGCGAACCGCGCTTTCGCGGCGCTCGCCGAGTCCCACGGACACAAGTTCGAAGCCACGTTCGTCGGCGGCTACGTCGAATACGAGTGGAAGCGAGGGCGGCACATCTTCCTCGAGGTTCCCGGCACGGTCCGCGGGCTCCGCACGTTGGAGTTCGGCTGCCACATGGGGGCGTCCGCCATCGTGCTCGACGCGCTCGGCGCGAAGGTCACGGGGATCGACGTGCACGGCCCCGACATCGGCCTCGCGAAGCTCAACGCCGCGCGCCACGGCGTGGGCGATCGTATCGAGTTTCTCCACGTCCCCGACACACGCGAGCTCCCGTTCGCGGACGGGAGCTTCGACCTCGTCACGTGCAACAGCGTGCTCGAGTACGTGAAGCCCCACGAGCTCGACGCCGTGCTCGCGGAGCTTCATCGGGTGACAGCCCCGGGCGGCATCGTGATGATCCTCGGCACGAGCAACCGGCTCTGGCCAAGGGACACGCACACGAAGCGTTGGCTCGTGAATTACCTTCCCGATGTCCTCCGACGCGGCCTCACGAGGAGCGTTAGCCCGTTCCGCATCAAGCGAGGCTTCCCCGGCTACCGCGACGTTTGCCTCGACGACGGGAGCCGCATCTTGCTCGACGCAAAAGAGCGCGCGGGCCTCTCCCCTCGAAAGCGCGCCGTGGCGGCGTTCGCGCAGCGGGCCCTCACGCCGCTCGGCCTCACCGTCGGCATGCTCGCGGAGAGCTTCACGCTGATTCTGCAGAAGCCAGGGCACAAGCCTCCCCCCGCGCCGGCCGCTCCAGTCGGCTAGCCGCGTTGCGCGCCAATCCGCTCGAATTCATTCCATTTTCAATGACGCGCGCGGTTCGGCGTGCGTCTCGTGGCGGCTCGAAGGCGCGGGGCGATCGAGGGGCTCTCCGCCACGCGACGCTGCTATCGTTGCCTGGCCGTCGATCACCCACGTTCGCCGGGAGGCTCGATCCATGAAGTCTACACGCGTTTTGCACGGTGCTCCGAGGGTCGCGGTCGCGCTTGGCGCCAGCGTTTTTGCCATCGCGGTGTTCGGCCAAGGGTGCAAACGTCCCTTCGTCTCGCCGTTCGACAAGGACCCTGGGCCCGCGCCTTCGTTCTCCGCCGACGGGCTCCCGCCGGACCCCAGCGCGCAGGCCAGCTCGAACGGCGCCGACGTCGGGCCGGTGGGCACCTACAAGGGCCTGGCGGGGAACGGCTCCGCGGCACCCCAAGACGATCGCGACGCGACCCCCGTCCCGGATCCTGCGCCAGGCACGTGGCCACACCCGCGCATCTTCGTGACCAAGGACGGGATCGCCAAGCTCAAGACGCGAACGAAGGACGAAAACCCGAACTGGGAGCACCTCCGCTCGGCGTGCGAAGAGGCCGTCACGGAGAAGGTGGAGGCTGGGTACGAAAGCGAAGACTGGGCCCGCGCGGCGACCGACCTCGCGATGTGCGCCCTCGTGACCGACAACGCGCGCTACGCCAAGGCCGCTGTTCGGTACGCGGTGGGCTTGGTCGAGGACGCGCAGAAGCTCGGCGACGGGAAAGGCGGAGACAAGCAGGTCGAAAAGGCCGACGGTTATTCGATCCGGCACCGCGGCGTCGCCCCTGCGCTCGTTTACGATTGGCTCTACGGGAACCCCGCGCTCACGGACGCCGCGAAGAAGAAGATCCTCGCGAGGGTCTACGGGTACGGCAAATGGTACCGAAAAGCGGGATACCGAAATAGCGACGCCATCGGCAATCACTACATGGGTCACTTCGCGTCGATCGCAGCGGCCGGTGCGGCGTTCGCGGGGGACGATCCAAAGGGCGCCGAGCTCCGCGGGATCGCGCGGAAAATGTGGAAAAAAGAAGTCCTCCCCGCGTACCACGCGCTCTCGGGCGGCGACTTCCCCGAGGGGTTCCAGTACGCACGAACCATCGCGCCCTCGATGGCTATCTACGTCGACGCAGAGGCACGCGCGCCCGGCGGAAATCCGCGCCTCGCCGAAGAGCTCCCGTGGCTCCGCGAGACCATCGCCTTCCAGGTTCACGCGCTCCACCCGGCCGAGACCTCCATGCACGACGCCGCCGACTGGGGCGAAAAGCCAGCCAAGCCGAGCCCGGCCCCGTACTTTGCCATCGCCGTCGCGCACGTCGATCCCGCGGTCAAAAGGAGGGCACTCTCGATCGCCCGCATCGCACGCCACCCCGACGGACAACCCATCAACTGGCTCGAGTTCCTGGCCGACGATCCCGCGCTGCCGAGCGAGGACCTGCGCCAAGGCCCCACGAGCCTCCTCTCACGAGGGACCGGGACGTTCTTCGCGCGGGCCGATTGGAGCAAGTCCTCGGCGTGGGTCTCGCTGCAAGCGTCGCCATTGTGGGCCGACCACCAGCACTCCGATCAGGGTCACTTCGAGGTCGTCCGCGGCGCCGATCTCCTCTTCACGGATCCGGGCGACTACGACTCGAACGCCACGTCCGCGCACAACTGCATCCTCGTCGACGACAACGGCGAGAACATGGAAAAGACCCCAAATCAGGCCATTTATGGTCAAAAGGTCGGCATGCGTCGCTACGAGGACGCGACCAAGTACGTCTACGGTGAGGTCGAGTACTCCGCCGCGTACGACGCCCCTGTCGACGCCGGGAAAGCCCGCAGCGTCACCCGCGCCGAGCGCGCGATGATCTTCTCGCGCGGACCGGCCTCGCAGAACCGAAGCCCAGGCGCAGCGCGGGTGGCCATCTACGATCGCGTCACCGTGAAGCGCGCGAGCTACGGCGTGACCTGGGCCGCGCACCCCGGCACGCAGCCCAAGGGGCAGGGCGCAAGCTACCGCGTGGACGCCGGCGCATCGACGGCGACCCTCACGGCCGTCTTGCCCAAAGCGACCAGCTTCAAGCTCGTGAAGGAGCCCTCGATCAAGACCGACGACATCTTCAAAAAGGACGATCCTGCGAAGGGAATGCTGGGCCTTCGGTTGGAGAACGTGTCCCCCAAAGGCGCCACGGAGCGCCGATTCCTCCACGTGATCTCCGTCGGCGCGTCGAACGATCCGCAGCCCGCCGCGGAGCCCATCGAAGGCAAAGGGGTCGACGGCGCTCGCCTCGACAACGAAGTTTACCTTTTCGCCAAGGACGGCCCGCAGCAGAAAGAGGCTCCGCTCTCGTACGAGGCGCCGGAGCCCACCACGCTTCATGTGCTCACGGGCCTCGTTCCACGGGGAAAATACGCCGTCGCCGCGTCGAAGAGCGGGGCTTCCTGCAAGGTGAGCGTCACGGCGGGCGGTGACGTAACGGCATCGTCGGCGGGCACGCTCGCCCTCGGCTTCGGCCCGGGCTGCGCGCGAAAGCCCTGAGGTCGCAAAAGCCTTCCGGGCGAGACGGCGCCGGAGCTTAGGCGCCCTCCGTTCGAGCCAGGATAAGCGGCAAGTCCGCGCACGTCCGAATCACAGGCTCACCCGTGGGCCAATCGCGAGGCCTCCACCAAAGCGGGTCGTACCGACGTTGTAGGGCGATAGGGCGTTCGTCCGAGTATCCAATAGCGTGCCTTGGAGGCGGCCGAGGTCCGCGTCCACGAACCCGTGAAGGCCGACGTGAAGGTACCCGACGTCCACGCCGAGCACACCGCGCAGCCCGGTGAATGGGAGAGAGCCCCCGCCACATGGACAAGCCCCGAACCATCCAACGCCGTCCACTCCCCAATACGAGTGCAGTCCGACCGCGCCGAGCACGCCTGCGCGAAGCCACGTTGGCCCCGGCGCAAAGATGCCCGCCATGGGCGCAACCCCAACGTAGTTGTAGTCGAATACGGCCGAACCGAGCTCGACGAAGGCCCCTGCGGCGAAGAGCTCGTTGCGATAGATGACCTTCGTATCGAGCGCGGCGCCGGACCGATTCTGGCTGTCCGCCAGGAGCGACGCGCCGAACGACACGAGGAGGTCCCTGCGCTTGGCGGGGCCAGGAGTCGGAGTCGGTTGGTCCTCGGATGCTCGCGGCCCGACCGTAGTCAGGAGGAGCGGAGGGGCCGGCGGAGTCGGCTCCACCGAGACGGTCGACAGCGACACGGCGAGGGCAAGTACCTTCACCACGTCCTCGCAGGTCTCGGCTTCGATGGTGCGTGAGTGCGCGGCTCCCGCGAGCAGGACCGTGCCCTCGAAACGGTCCTCGTGGGCGGTGATCCGCACGCGATAGGGCGGCGGCGGCGAGGACGTCGCAGAAGGTGCGGTCGTGACCCGCGCACGAAACGCCTCCGCACTCTCGCACCCGGCGGGCACGTCGTAGGTGGACGCCGCGGCGAATGGCTCAGCCCGAGCCGAACGGCTGCCAGCCAGGATCAGGGCACAAAGCCCAAGGAAAGGAAGAAGGCGAAATCCCATGCCCCTACCATGTCGCGAAACGGCGCTTTCGATCGTGGGCGAGAGAAAAAGCCTCCCACCGCTAGAGCGCCGAACCGCTTGATGACCGAGGATTTTCACCGAGTTGCGAGCCGTGCGAGGCGCGACGACGAGTCCTACTGCTGCTAGGCGAGGAGGAGCAACGAAGCACGGCGACCTAAATCGGCGAAAAGCCGACCGAATCAAGCGGTTCGGCGCTCTAGGCCTTGTCCACTCTCGAAGCGAGATCTTCGGGTGGGCGGGCGCAATCCGTGCGGCCGGGCGCAAGATCCCGTCCGGATCGAGGGCGTTCTTGGGACAGACGTCAGGTCCGGCGAAACCTTTCGTTAGGGTCATTGTCCGAGGCTCCCCCATGCGTTTTCCAACAAAAAGCTCCCTCGTTCTCCCAATGGGCCTCGCCCTCCTTCTCGGCGCCTTTGGCTACGTGTCCGTGGCGAGGGCCGATATCTGTTCGACCGCGCCCGCGCCCGCGTCCAACGAGCCCCGGCGAGCCATCTACGAGGCCGCCCAGAGGAATCTCCAGGCGAAGCGGTGGGAGGCGGCGGCCCAGGGCTTCCGCGGCATTGCGCTCGACCACCCGACCGAGGGATTCGCGGTGGCCTCCGCGACCGCCTACCTCGAGAGCCTGAACGGGCTCGCCCGCGACGAGAAAAGAGAGGACTGCTACGGCACGATGGCCCGCGAGCTGCCCCGCCTCGTGGAGCTCTACTGCGCCGGCGAGAAGGCCAAAAAGGAGCCCGAGGCATGCGAGCGTTTCGACGCGATAGGCGCCGATCTCGAGCGCCTCTCGGCCCAAGACTCGGTGCGCAAAGCGGACCAAACGAAAGGACCCCGCGCGCAGGCCCTGTACGAAACGGCGGCACGCACGTACGTCGAAGCGTTTCGGCGACGATGCGAAGCTTCCAATGGAAAGGCTCCCGCGGGTCTGCACTGCGACGAGCTCGCCTACAATGGTGCCCACGCCTACCGTGCGGCGGGCCTCGCACCCCAAGCCATCGATGCCTTGCGGAGGCTCGTCTCATACGACGGGCTCGGTCCTCCGGACGGTCGCACTCGTGGGCCGTCGCCGTTGGCGCAAAAGGCGATCCGCGAGCTCGGAGGAATTTACCAGTCGCTCACGCAGTACGAGCTCGCGGCCGAGCAGTACGAGCAATACGTCCGCCTCTATCCAAGCGCTGCCGAGGCGCCCGACCTTCTGGCGGAAGCCCTGTTGTGGCGATTGGGCTTGGGCGAAGCCGAGCGCGCGTCGAGCGATGCTTCGCTTTTTTTGAAGGACTATGGCGCGTCAAAGCCCGCTCGTGCAGTCGAGATGCACCTAGCCGTCGCCTCGTACCACGAACGTCACGAGGACTGGGCTCGAGTGGCCGCAATCCTTGCGAGTGTCGCGCCTCTCGTCGAGCGTGCCCCCGTCGATCTCTACCTACGCGCGAAGGTTCTCATGGCCCACGCCCACGCCGAAGGACCGCCCGCGACACGACGGCTCGCTTCGACCGAGAATTCCGCCGTAGTCGCGCGGTGGGGCAAAGGCGATACGGCGATGAAGTCGATCGAAGCCGCATGGCCAGGCGAAGACGAAGGAACGCGCATGCGGCGCCTCGGCAGGGCGCTCACCGCCGTGGGCGAGGCCATGTTTGCCAGCGCCGAGGCGAGGAGGCTCGCCGAAGTGGAGACTCTGAAGCCACCGACCTATTCCGGACCCGCGAACGAGGCGGCGATACGAACGTACGTCGACACGCGGGTCAAAGAGTGGACGTCCAAGAAGATCGCGGCCATCGAGTCGGTCTCGGAGGCGTACGCGGCGGTGCTCGGGCTCGCTCCCGTTCCGCCTCCCAAGTGGACGGCCTCTTCGAGCGCCCAGGTGGCTGTCATGTGGGCCAACCTTCATTCGGAGCTCGGTCGGATCTTTCCGCCTTCGGTGGACGCTCTACTACACAAAGGCAAAAGGCTCACGCCTCTGGGAATGGCGTTCGAGGACGCTCGAGTCTCCATCCAAAGAGCGCGCGCCAGCCCGGCGAACGGGCGATGTGTCGATATGGCGAGCAGGTATTCCTATACCGACGAACGCACGCGCGCCTGCGAGGCCTGGCTCGTCAAGACGGGCACTCTTCACGCCACGGATGAGATCGTGCCGCGCCTTCGGTCCGCAAGCCCGGTCGTGTACTCGCCACTCCTTTCGAGCGACTAATTGTCTAGGCTGGGACGCAAGCTTGATCGACGTGACTCACATCGTTTTGGCGAGCGCGACGAGCTGATCGAGGGCGGCTCCCCAGCCTTCGTGAAACCCCATCGCCGCGTGTTTTTTGCCGTCTTCTGGGGTCCGGTGCATCACGGTGGCCGTGTACTTCGTGCCTTGTCCTTCGGGCTCGAACGAAAGAATCGCCGTGAACCCGAAGTGGGTGGTGACGTCGGTCGGTTCGGGGGCGGGTCGAAAGTCCGGCAAGAGGGCATTCGTCCATACGAGCTTGCGACCCGGGACGACTTCGAGGTAGCAGCCGAGATTCGGGAATTCTTGGCCTTCCGGCGAGCGCATGGTGGTGCGAAAGATGCCCCCGGGACGCAGATCGATTTCGCAGTCGACCGTGGTCCACGGCGCCGGTGTGAACCACTTCTTGAGGTGCTCAGGCGTGGTCCACGCGGCCCACACACGCTCGGAAGGAACGTCGATGACGCGCTGGAGGACGAGGTCGAGATCAGGATTCATAGGGACCTTGGACGTGGAAGGGCTCATTTTCTCTACGCTGCTTTCGAGGGGGCATTCAGCTCTCATGGGCGTCCGCGAGCACGCGTATGGTGCCAAGCACGCATGCGGCGACCGTCTCGGTTCGAAGGACGAACTTGCCAATGGAGACTCGGGTGAATCCGAACGATTCCAACGCCACGAGCTCTTCGGGCGCAAAGCCGCCTTCGGGGCCTACGGCGAACGAAATGGGACCTCGGCTGGCTTCGGGCGCTTCTTGCGCCTGGCCAAACAGCTCCCGTCCAAGCGAACGCTCGGCGCCTGGTGCCAGGACGAACCGGGAGCCTGCGGGGGCATGTTTGGCCGCTTCGGAGAGAGGCATGGGGCCGAGTACCTCGGGAGGGTCCGAGCGTCCGCATTGCCTGGCGGCTTCTTCGGCAATCTTGGCGAGCCGAGCACGACGTTCGTCTTTGCGTTTTCCTTCGAGCCGAACCACCGAGCGGGCCGTCTCGACGAGGACCACGCGCGTGGCTCCGAGCTCGGTAGCGTCCCGTACGATGGCGTCGGTTTTGTCGCCCTTGGCGAGCCCTTGGAGGAGCACGAGATCTTGGGTGGCGACGACCGCTGCACTCTGCACGTGTTCGACGACGAGGCCAATTTCTCCCGTCGCCAAGGTCACGAGCGACACTCTTCCTTCGGTCCGGGCGTCCGGATCGAAAGCAAGGAACGAGGCGCCGGACTCGAGCCTCAAGACCCGAGTCAGGTAGTGCAGGAGCTCTGGGCTCGGCGCAATGTGGCCGATCCGCAGCCCCTTCAAAGGCGCCCGCGGAAGGCGGCTCAAGAGGGTGCGCGGAACACGATGGCGACCCACTCGCCCTTCTTGGGCGCTTCGATCACCGTGAATGGAGCATAGGCCGCGATGACCTCGGCCTCTTGCGGGAGCAAGATTCCAGAGAGAACCAAGAGCCCACCTTTGGCGACTTTGGCCGAGAGCTCTTCGGCCATGGGCACGAGCACGCGGGCTTCGATGTTGGCGACGACCACGGGGAACGTGCCGGTCACTTCGAAGAGCGCACAAGCCCGAGCGGTGACCCGGTCGGCCATTCCGTTGCGTTCGGCGTTCTCGATCACGACGGGAATGACGTCGGCGTCGTTGTCGGTGCATACGGCGCTCTTGGCGCCGAGGTGCAGTGCGCACAGGGCGAGAATTCCGCTGCCCGTGCCCACGTCCAGGAGATCGTTGCCTGTCACGTCCTCGGTGCGGGCAGCGAGTGCGCCACACACGAGCGACGTGGTCTCATGGAGGCCCGTGCCGAAAGCGCGACCGGGCTCGAGCTCGAGGACCTTCTCGCCGGGCTTGGCTTCGTAGGCTTCCCACGGCGGACGCACGACGATGCCGGGGGCCACCGAGAAGGGACGAAAGTGCTCTTTCCAGGCGTCGCGCCAGGCGTCGCCGATGACGAACTCGAGGCGCGCCTCGAACTTGGGATCGAGCGATTCCATGGCTTCTTTGGCGGCTTCTTCGGTCTCGAAGCTTGCGACCAACGTGACCTTGCCCGTCGTCTCGGTCTTCTTCAACGTGGTCTCGTCGCGCTCTTCCACACCGGAGGCGCCGAGATCGAAAAGCTCACTCGACGCCCAGTCGGCGTCCTCCGGCGAGACGTTCACGTGAAGGAAAGGAAAGCGGGGCTCTGGGGTGGACATATTCGTGCTCGGAGTCGTGAGATGGGGATTCGAGAGTGCCTGTTTCGGGCGGTTCGAAGTCGGCACTACTCGCGAATGCTGACGGTCACGGTGCTTTGGCCCGGGGGAGGCGGAGGCGGAACGGTCGCGGTCGACGAGAAGACCCCGGCGAGCGCCAGACTGCCGAGCACGATGGCCGCCGCACCGACGACTCCACCGCCCACGGCGACGGGAAGCACCCAGCCGCTGCCTTTCGGCTCCGGCACGGCGACACGAAGCGGTGCGAGCGAGTCGCCACGAGAAACGACGGGAAGGCCGCCCTTCTCGAACCCTTGGAGGTAATACTCCACGAGCGGGGGCTTCACCGCGGACGTGGGAATGGTGGCCCGAACGACGAGCTCGGCGTCGAGGCGCGCGCGCACTTTTTCGAAGGGACCCTTGGTGCCCGAGCGGAAGTAGAGCTCCACGAACTCGACGCGGTGGCCTTCGTCTTCGAGCTTGGCCAAGAGGTCGATTTGCACGCCTCGTTTGGACTCGGAGGGCGAGGTGTGGCGCATGCCCACGGGGGGAGGCGGCGGTGCTTCGGGCTTCTCGAGGCCAGGGCGACCCTCCGCTTCCCACTTTGCGCGCGTGCCGGCGATGAAGTCACGAAAACGCGGCGACTCGGCGGCGGGAAGTTGGTATTCGGGGTCGATGCAGAGGAGCCCGCGAACGGCGCTCTCCGCCTCTTCTTTGCGGTTCAGCGTGATGTAGTTCAGCGCGAGCAAGCGGTAGACGTCGACCTTCTGGGCCTTCGTGTTTCCGGGCCTCAGCAAGGCGGCGGACAGGGTTTGAATGGACTCTTCGTATTGTTGGTCGTCGAAGAGCTCGCGCCCGCGAGCAATGAGATCGCCGCGGGACGTGGGCGGCGTGGGCTGCGCGGCGGGCTGCGCTGCACCCGCTCTCGGAGGCTGTGGGCGCGGCTGGGCGTACGCCAGCGAACTGCACGTGAACGCCGAGGCGGTCACCAGAGCAACGAATCCACGCAGGCGAGGGGAGTGCAGCAAAGCGCCTGGAGCCTACCACTTCCCAATCGCGAAGGGCTACGGGCTACGGGGAGGATTCCACCGGCTTTTTCCAGGGTTCGCGAGTCGTCTCCCAGCTCGAGCGCCCGGCCGACGATCAGCTGTAGCCCTGGGCTTGGAGTCGAAAGAGCCGTGCGTAGAGGCCGTCCTTGGCGAGGAGGCTCTCGTGGGTGCCTTCTTCTTTCACGGCTCCACCTTCCAACACCAAGATTCGGTCCGCCATGCGAACCGTGGGGAAGCGGTGCGAGATCACGAGGGTGGTGCGTCCTTCGGCCAGGGCGTGGAAGCGCTCGAACACGGTGTGCTCGCTCTCGGCGTCGAGCGCGGCCGTTGGCTCGTCCAGCACGAGGATGTCCGCGTCTTCGCGCATGAACGCGCGCGAGAGGGCGATCTTCTGCCACTGCCCGCCCGACAGCTCGACGCCTCCGCGGAACCACTGACCGAGGGCCGCGTCGAGGCCCCCCTTGCCCGAGAGCTCGTCCACCAAAGGGGATGCGCCGCCGAGCTCTGTGGCGCGGAGCACTTGGGCCTCGTCGTTCATGCGCGGCACACTGCCCACTCCGACGTTCTCGCGGAGGGAGAGCTGGTATTGGTTGAAGTCTTGGAAGACCACGCCAAAACGGGCCAAGAGGGCGTGTTTTTCCCAGTCGGCGACGTCCTTCCCGTCCACCAGAATGCGGCCTTCGGTGGGCGTGTAGAGGCCGGTCATGAGCTTCACGAAGGTGGTCTTGCCCGCGCCGTTGTGTCCGACGAGTGCCACTTTCTCTCCGGCGTGGATCGTGAGATCGATGCCACGGAGGGCCCAGACGTCTTTGGTCGGATACTTGAAGCCAACGTTGTCGAAGCGCACCTCGGCGCCCTTCGTCGTGCGCTTTGGACGCTGAGGGAGCGTACCGGCCGCGTCCGCCACGACCATCGCGTGGCCCGCTTCGGCGGCTTCGGAGCTAGCGTCGGCTTCCGTGGTCTCCGCCGTCTCGGTGGCCGCGAGCGCCTTTTTGGAAGCTTCGACCGTGCCCTTCGCGAGGCGAGCGTCGGCTTTTCGACCTTCGCCAAGCTCGCCCGCGCCGTCCCCTAGAAAGCTGAACAAGTTCGACATGTAGAGGTTGTGCTCGTAGATCGAGCCCACGGCCGAGAGCGCGCTCTGGAACGCCGATTGGCCTTGGCGGAAGGCGAGCACGTACATGGTCATCGTGCCGAGCGTGAGCGCCCCACGCGCGGTGAGCACGGCGACCGACGCGTACGTTCCGTAGAGGGCGAGGGTCGCAAGAAGCGAGAGTCCGGTGGTTGCCGAAGCCTTCTTCACGGCAAGCTTCGTGTCCTCGCCGTAGAACGCCTCGGCGGTTTCCTTGTAGCGACCGAGAAAGAGGTCGGCGAGATCGAAGAGGCGTATCTCTTTGGCGTGCTCGTCGCTCGCGAGCGCATGCTCCAAATAGAGAAGCTTGCGGGATTCCGGCGAGCGCCAATTTCGCAGCTTGAATTGCTCTTTGGAGAACTTGACCTCGACCAACGTGGCCGGCACGGTCGACAAGAGAAGCAGCGCCGCGACCCACCCGCCGTACCCGACGAGGAGCGCGAGATAGCCCGCCAAGGTGAGTGCATTTTGCACGAATCCGAAGGCGTCGCTCACGAGGGCGAGCGGCCGAGACGAAGCCTCGCGGCGCGCCCGGGTCATGCGATCATAGAGCTCGGAGTCTTCGAAATCCGGGAGCGCGAGCCGTGTGGCTTTCTCCAGGATGGCCGTGTTCACGTCCACTCCGAGGCGCGCGCCCAGCACTTGCCGCACGAGGGCCGAGCCTCGCATCACGAGCGCGAGGGATGCGACCACGGCGAGCTCGGCTCCGACCCATTTTGTGGCCGTTTGCTCGTCGTGTGCGACTACGGCGTCGACGAGCTTCTTTCCGATCCAAGCGACCGCGAGGGGCAACCCGCTGGCGCCGAGCGTGAGCGACACGTAGGCCGTCGCGAGCTTCGGGGAGACGCGGTAGACGAGCTTGGCCGTTCGAATGGTGTAGCGCACGCTCGTGGCGAGACGCTTGGCGAGAGGCTCTTCGGGCGCCTTCGGCGTAGCGCCCATTGGCCCGTGGACGCGTCGTGCTTTGTTCGCCACTACGCGAGCTACTCGAACCGGAGGCCGTCGACGGGTCGGATGCTCGAAGCGGCGAGTGCGGGATAGACCGTGGCGAGCGTGCAGATCACGATGGCGCTGACGGCCACGAGCGCGAAGTCCACCGGGTTCACGGCGATGGGCAAGCGGTCGATGTAATAGACGTCCGGATCGAGTCGCACGCCGAACCACTTGAGGCCAATGCAGCTTGCCGCGCCCGAGCTCACGCCGAACACGGTCCCCAAAAATCCGATGACCACGCCTTCCAATATGAAGGTACGCAAGATGGTGCCGTCGCTGGCTCCGAGGGCCTTCAAGATCGCGATGTCTTTGCTCTTTTCGGTGACGAGCAAGAGCAGCGTGCAGATGATGCAGAAGCTCGCGACGACGGTGATCATGGTGAGGATCATGAACACCGCGATTCTCTCGACCTTGAGGGCGGAGAAGAGGTTCTTGTTGATGCCGCGCCAGTCGCGGACCCGAAGCTCGGGTCGGCCTATGGCCTGTTCGAAGGTCGCGGCCGCGCCAATCGTCGGGCTCTTCGCGAAGTCGAACTCTTCGAGCTCGGGATCGTCGACCTTGACGTCGATGGCGGACACTTTCCCGGGCATGCCGAAGTACTCGCGGGCGGCGTCCAGTGTCGTGTAGACGTGGCTCGCGTCGTACTCGTACATGCCGCTGAAGAACACGGCGGCCACACGGAAGCGCTTCGTCTTGGGCATGACGCCCATGGGGCCGAGGTCTCCGAGGGGCGAGATGAGCGTCACCTCGTCCCCCACGTAGACGTGGAGCGTCTTCGCCAGCTCGCGTCCGACGACGATGGCTGGGCGAATGGGCGGCGGTGGCAGCTTTTCACGGGTGATGGGATCGTAGTCGAAGGCGAACGACTCGGGCCCTTTGGTGTAGGGCTCGCCTCCAGGGCCGAGACCAATGACCTCGCTCTCGGGCAGGTGGAGGAGCATTTCGGGCTTCGAGAGGTACTCGAATTTGCCGACCTCGATGTTCGCGGGAAGGTCGATGACGTTTCCCACCGTGTTGGGATCCACGCCCCGCACGACCACTCCGGCGAGGTTCGAGTTCGACGTGATCATGACCTCGCCGTAGAGAACGGGCGAGGCTCCCACCACGTGGGGCGATTTGCGAATCCGTTCGACCAGAGCCTCGCCGTCGCCGAAGGGCGCGAGGGAGGTTTGGTCGACCACGATGTGGGCGTTGTTGCCCAGGATTTTGCGCTTCAAGTCCGCCGAGAACCCGCCCATGACACTGCTCGCGCCGCAGAGCGCGCACGAGCTGATGCTCACGCCTGCGATCGACAGAATGCTGATGACCGACAAGAAGCCGGACTTTTGGGAGCGGATGTGGCGAACGGCCACGAAGAGGCTGAAGGCTCGTTTCTCGACGAGGTCGAACAGAATCGGGACGAGCACAGCCAACGAGGCCCACAGAAAGAAGAGGCCGCTCATCAAGGCGCCGGCGCGGATCGCGGCGTCCTTCACGGACCATGCCGAGCCTCGGAGCACGGGAAGCTGGGTGGTCCACACGGTGAGGCGCGCGAACGTGAGCCCCATGAGGGCGCCAATGACGCCCACGACGAAGCGCCCGCGGCGACCCGCGCGAAGCTCACGCCACCCTCGGAGCACGAGAAGCGCGGACCCGAGGCCGACGAAGACGAGCAGCGCAATCAAAGGAGCGGACATGAGCCCATGACTCTTAGCGCTCCTCGCACGAAAGGGGGAAGTGGGACGCACGGTTTGCGCCGATTTCGACCGCCAAAGGGCGTCCAGGGGCCGTTTTGCTCCCGAGGACGGATCCCCGAGCCTCCTGCCGAGCTGAGCTGGGGTGCACCTACCGAGTTTCGACCTGCTTGCTCACCGATCTTCAGGATGGGGTGCCGGTGGGAGCTCGGCCACGGTCGGTACTGGAGGGATGGGGTGCCGTCGACGCGATTTCGTGAATCGGGCCCGCGCTCGAGAGCGTTGATCGGACAACCGAACGTTGCCGCGCGTCGCTTGGAGCCAGCGTTGCGTGCTTCGCGCCAGGAAGACTCGTGCGAGCTCCACACGACGCGGCGTTCGCTCCGGGGTCGTCGCGCTCGAGGTCGTCCACGACGTGGCTTCACGGGTGTGTGACCGTGCCGCCGAGGAATCGGTCGAGGTCTTGGTACGTTGCACGACGGGCGTCGTGAGTGTGGACCGGCGCGTCTTCGTGATCCCTCTTGGCGAGCTTCTCGAAAACGCCTTGGACGCGAGCGCCGCAGGGGATCGTGTGCACTTCACGGTTCACACACGCACCAAGGAGTGGGTTCCCCGCATAAACCCTGGTGTCAGCTCTTCCTTCGCGCCTACCCTCGCTCGACGCCACCATGCTCCCTCGTACCGCCAAGCCTTCTTCGCTACGTCTTTCGTGTCTTTTGGCGGTGCTCCCGCTTTTCGTTTCCCGCGTTGCCGCTGCCCAAGACGCGCCGACGGAACCCGTGACGCCGCCGGACCCGAGCGCGACCCCAAACGCGCCGCCGCCGCCAAGCGCGCCCACCGAGCCGGCTCCCGCCGCGCCCCCGAAGAAATCCAGCCCCGGTTTGCCCGTGAATCCGGTCGCACCGGCCTCGCTTCCGGCGGCACCGGCCCCAGTGGCTTCGCCAGCGCCTTCGCTCCTCAACGTGACTCCGCTCGGTTACATCGAGGCGCTCTACGCCTACAACTTCAATCGGCCGTCGAACGGTATTACCAACTACCGTGGCTTCGACAACCGCCACAACGCCTTCACTCTTGCCAACGTGGCGCTCGGGGCCAATGCCGAAATTGGACCCGTGACCGCACGGCTGGTTCTTCAGTATGGCTCGACTCCGAGCACGTACTACGCGAGCGAGCCTGGTCTTCCGGGCAGCGCCGGCGCGAACGCGTCGGGACCCGAGCTCTGGAGATACGTCCAAGAGGCCAATCTTGGGTGGAAGGCACCCGTGGGGCGGGGTCTCTTGTTGCAGATTGGCCTCGTTCCTTCGCCGATTGGCTACGAGGTTTTTGCCGTCAAAGACAACTGGAACTGGTCGCGCTCCAATCTCTTCCTCGGGCTCCCATTCTATCATACGGGAATTCGTGCCACGTACGAGTGGACCGATGCTCTCTCGACGACCGTCGCGGTCTTCAATGGCTGGAACAGCGTCGTCGACAACAACGAGCCCAAGAGCATCCAGGCGAGCGTGACCTACAAGATTCCGGACAAAGTGCTCGTTCAAGCGCTCTATTTTGGTGGCATCGAACGGCCTACCAATGCGCCCGAAGGGCCCTATTGGCGGCACCACTTCGACCTTTTTGGCCAATACGACGCGACAAAGTGGCTCTCGTTCACGGGCCAAGCGGACTACGGCTTCGAGAAGAATCGGATGGGAACGGCCAGTTGGTGGGCGGGGGCCGCCTATGCGCGCGTGCGACCCATCGAACGGGTGTATGTGGCGATTCGTGGCGACCGCTTCACCGAGCATCTCGCGACCGACGGACCTGGGCGAACGAGCAGTCCGCTGTTTTGGGGAGGGGTCGAGTGGGTCAGCTCGCTCACCGCGACGCTCGAAGTGCGCCCCATCGACCACCTGTCGGTGCGCCTGGAATACCGCCACGACGCGGCAGAGGCGCCGCTCTACTTTGGACAGAACGTGGCTGGAGACGGCAGCGCGACGGCTCCATTCGTGCCGAATGCACGAACCCAGGACACCGCGCTGTTTGGCGCGACGGCCTGGTTTTGATCGAATCGGCGGGGGCGCCGGTGGGTCTTCGAATTCAGGCCTTGGTGAGGTCGCGGACCATGTCGGCAGCAACGTCGCGCGGAATCTCGAGGACGTCGGCGGCCTCCAAGATGAGCTCGCGCTCGGACGTACGCACGATGCCGTCTGCGGCCATGAGCCGGATGGCGAGAGACAGCGCGATCTCTCTGGGTTTGCCAGCCGGCAAGCGTTCTTTGATTGTGGCGAGGCGCACGTCACGACTCGATTCGGCGAGATTGGCTTCGATCCGTGCAACAAGCTGCCGAAGCGGCTCCCCGGTAAGCCGTGCGTCGGTCAGCGACTCCACGCTCCGAGTAAAGTGAGTGCGCTCTTCGTCGCTGAAGTCTCCGTCGGCGTGTGCCGCGAGGAACATCGTCTCGACCATGGCCTCGAGCTTGGGATCATCGAAACGGGTTAGGCTCAACATGGGCGCGACTCTACACTGTATTTTGCTCTGTTCGCGCACTAGTGCTCTACGGGGGAGAGCCGTCTTTGCTGCCCAATTTTCTGCGCAGGGCCTGCCCGGAAATTTCGCACGCGAGGCATGCACCCGTCGTGGGGAGGAAGGCGCACCGGCTGCGTTCCCCCGTGCGTGAATTTCGCGAAACCTTGGTTTTTAGATCGAATCGTCGCACTTTGGAGAGCTCCTGGTCGAGGCTCGCGCAAGGTGCGAAATGCGTGGTGCGGTGGAAATGCCGTCGACGGATGGCGGCCCAGCGACCAACCGTGCTGGAATCGATCGGCATGGAGACCACGAAGGCCACACGGGTTCAGGCGTATTATGCGCCGCTGCATGGGAAGTGGCGCTGCGAGTTCGAGTTTGCGATAACGGACGAGCGTGCGCTTCGCGACGCGAAGATGAGCGCGTTCGACCGACTTCGGCTTCGCTCTACGGTGTGGATCCGGAAGCTTCTCGGTCCGCTCACGATGAGCACGACCCTCGACTACGAAACGAGTGGCGACGCTGGCGTCATTTTTCACACGACGCGCGTGTCCAAGTGGGGAATCACGCTGCTGTCGAGCGAGGAGTCTTTCACCGTGGAGCCGAATGGCCGCGACTTCGCGATGCGCGGCTCACAACGCATGGTCCCGACGTATTGGCACGCGCAAAGCTTCGGCGAAGGTCGCGGAAGTGTCGACGAATCGGCGACGCACGCCACATACTCGTTTACGTGGATGGGGGGGCCGATGCTGCAAGAGACCGTGGCGACGAAGGACACCGTCACGATGACGCAGACCACGCCATTCTCACGAGGTGTGCAGCGCCTTCGGAGGGTCGGAACCTGAACCGAGCCGAGCCCTGCATGCATACGATGGGCGTGAACCCGAGCCTCAGGGCGTCGGTCCGCCGCGCACCGGATAGCCGCGATCGCGGTCGAGGTAAGCCGTGGAAGAGGCTTGTCCGAGCTCCCATTTGACGCGCCACCCGACAAGGGTGCATGATGCATGTCCGTGGAGACCTCGAGAGGCGTTGCGCCGGGCGTTTTGGAGCCGACGCGCAGGCGGTCGTGCTTCCTGCGCCGGTCCGGGATCGCGCTTTTTGCGTGCCTCGTGGCAGGCTGCGTCACCTCGGGCGTCGACGAGTATCCTCTTCCGCCCTCGACGGATGTTTTCGTCCCGAGCGTGTGGTCCGCAGAGACGGCGACGGGGACGATGGTGAGCTCGGTCGCGGCGCTCCAAGCCGCGATCGACGCTGCTCTCCCTGGGCAAACCATCGTCCTGGCGGATGGCACTTACCGTGACGGCACGCTCCTTCTTGGCGCGAGCGGGATCACGGTGCAGTCGCAGACTCCGGGCGGTGTTCGCCTCGACGGGGCCCAGCACGTGGTCGTGACCGGAAATCGCAACGTCCTACGCGGTTTCCAGTTTGCGTCGGGAGATATCGGCGACGACACGGTGATCGACGTCACTGGGAGTGACAATACGCTCACTCAGCTGAGCTTCGATGGGTACCGCGCTCGCCGCTACCTGCACTTCGCCGCAGGCAGCCACGGCAACGAGCTGAGCTTTAGCAACATCTCCCGCAAGTCCGCCGAGCCCATCGGGCCAGCGATCCAGATCAATACCTCTCCAGCCGTCGCTGGCTATCACCGAATACGCTACTGCGCGTTTCGAGACTTCCCTGGGCCGGGTGGTGACCATGGCAACGAGCCGATTCGTATCGGACTAGGGGAGGAGCGGGCCAACCCGTCGCGCACGCTCGTAGAGCACTGCTATTTCTCGCGCGTCGGGACAGGCGACAGCGAAAGCGTCTCCGTGAAGTCTTCCGAGAACATGTGTCGATACAACACATTTACCGACAACCCCGGGGGCATGCTCGTATTCCGCGCGGGCAACAGGAACGTCGCGTACGGGAACTTCTTCCTCGCCGGAGCCGGAGGTGTGCGCACCAAGGAAGGGCATGGCCACGACGTGGTCAACAACTACTTCGAGACCGGTGCGGCGGACGCGCTTCGTGTGGAGTACGTGTCCAGTGATCCGGCTGCGGACATACGGGTCGTGCACAATACGTTCGTCAATATGGGCGTCATCGACTTGGGTGGTCAGGGACCGGTGGGCATGTTGTTCGCGAACAACTTGTTCGACAAGCCGGGCGCTCTTATCTTCTCGAACGACAACGGGAAGACCTCGTTCGTGGGGAACCTCTCCCGCGGGATACTCGGCATGACGATCCCTTCCGGCATGACTTCGATCGACCCGATGCTCGAGCGAAGCGAGGACGGATACCTCGTACCAGCTGCCAAGAGCCCGGCGCTCGACGGTGCGAACGAGCAGGTTCCCGACCTCCTGCGCGTGGATGGGATCGAGGGTGACCCGGCGGTGAACTTGGATATCTCCGGGCAGCCGCGTCCCGAGGTGAAGTCGCAACGTGACGTGGGGTGCTCGGAGCGGCAGCTCACGCCCGGGGCCCCCCGTCTTCGCCCGCTTGACCTGAGACGGGTCGGGCCCGTGTACCTCGGCGGGCCGCCCATCGCGAAGTAGGGTGGGCAGGCGCGGGCCGCCGAAATTCGAGTCGGATAGGGTGCGATGACAGCGCTCTTCGTCGAAAGTAGTCAGCCTCGGACCCCCGGTTGGCAGGTACCGGGCGAGAAAGTCGAAGACGATATCGTCCTGCCGGAAGACGAGCTGGCCTCCGGCGAAAAGCCCGCCTCCGGTCACGAAGGGCTCTCGTGCCCAGTCCGGACAATGGCCTCTGGAATCGCCAGGCAACGCTCTTGGCCAGCATTGGACAGGCTTCCGTGTAAGCGGCCTCCAGTGATAGACGCCGAGCCGACACGGCCAATAGATAGGAGCCCGAGCGAGCCAAAGCACCCGCTCGAGCGTCATGCGACGATAGCCTCAGGTCTCTTTGCGCAAGAGCGGGAAGAAGACGACGTCACGGATGGACGCGGCGTTCGTGAGCATCATCACGAGGCGATCGATGCCCATCCCGAAGCCGGCTGCGGGCGGCATGCCGTGCTCGAGCGCGCGCACGTAGTCCTCGTCGTAGTCCATGGTCTCTTCGGCGCCCTTTTCCTTCTTGCTCACTTGTTCGAGGAAGCGCGCGGCTTGATCTTCGGGATCGTTCAGCTCGCTGAAGGCATTGCACAGCTCGCGACCGTGCACGAAAAGCTCGAAGCGGTCGACGAGGTCCGGGCGAAGGTCGTTCTTGCGTGCGAGAGGGGAGGTCTCGAACGGGTAGTCTTTGACGAAGACAGGAAGGCTCTTCGTTCCGTCTGCCGAGCGGTAGTCGTCGGCCAAGAAAGGCTCGCAAAGATACTCGTAGAGGCAGAAGAGACGCTCGCCGTCGTTGTCGCACTTCTCGAAGCCCTTGCGAAGATTGCCCCAGTCGAACTTTTTGGCGCGCGGGCTCGTCTTCGACCACTCTTTCATGTGATCGACGAAACCTGCGCGCAAGAGCGCGACGAGGCCCGTACCGTCCTTCTCGACGGCGTCTTTCCAGGCGGGAATCTCGGAGAGGAGCGCGCCCCGTTTGACGGCCTCGGCCATGGGAATGCGCGCGAATGGCTCGTCGAACGTGAACGGCCGCGCCTCTTTCCAGGCTTTCTGGGACTCGGGCATGGCCGCAGCGAGGTCGCGATCGGCGCTACGAATAAGGACTTCGGTGAAGTCCATGATCTCTTCGTAGGTGGCATACGCCTGGTAAAACTCGAGCATCGTGAACTCGGGATTGTGCCGAGTGGAGATTCCCTCGTTGCGGTAGCAGCGGCCAATTTCGTAGACGCGGTCGAGCCCGCCCACGAGGAGCCGCTTCAGATAGAGCTCCGGCGCAATGCGCATGAAGAGGCCCATGCCGAGCGTGTTGTGGTGCGTGAGGAACGGTTTGGCCACGGCGCCGCCAATGAGCGTGTGCATGGTCGGAGTCTCGACCTCGAGGAAGCTCGCGTCGTCCAATGCCTTGCGGACGGCGCGGAC
>JAYUKI010001230.1:0-7967 GCA_043764595.1 Myxococcales bacterium
GTCTTCGTCGCCCTCGAGCTCTTCGCGCTTGGCCATGCGGCGGCGCTCGCGATGGGCGGCGCTCGCGGCCTCTCGGAGAATGTCCGGGTAGTTTCGGAAGGTAAAGCGAGCCACCTCGCGAATCGTCGAGACGCGACTGCGAATCATCGCGAGCAGACGATTGCGCCGGATGCGCGTGGCTCGAGTGCCGTCGTTCGTCGCGCCATTCCCGCGGGCGAGCAGGTCGACGACCTCCTGCGCTTCGTCGAGGACCTTCATGTCGAACCCCGCCAAAGTCGAGAGCTCGGGAGCGAGGCTGCGGGCTGCCGTCACGTAGCTCGCGAGAGCGTTCGTGAGCAAGCTTTCGAGCTCGGCTATCCCGATCGCCCCCGTTAGTCCGACGGCTTCAACGGGTACTGGTCCCTCAGCCCGTCCGGTGCAAGGGATGGTTTCTCTCGGTACAGAGGGTCAAGTACGTGAATGATGAGCGCGCCAAGGACATTCGCAAGACGCTCGCGCCAGATTTCGAAGTCATCTGCAGAGCATTCGTCTTTCATGAGGTATAAGACGCGAGCCAACTCAGCATTCGCCGTTTGAAGGTGCCGTGCAGCCTTCGCTGCGGTCTCGTCAGTTATCATTTTTCCAACATACACCGTGCGATGCCCTCGCTCGCGCGGCACCTCCAGCGCTTCCGTCAGAAGTATGGCCCGGAGGTGCTCCAGGGGCTCGACGGCCTCGCGTTGCTCGAGGGATGCACGGCCGCAAAAGCAAGGACAGCCTCGCGTACTGGCTCGGGTTCAAGAACGTCCGACAGATAGACGAGCGCGGCCCCGACTTCACCGCCACCGAGGCGCTTTTGGTGCGGCGAGAGACTGGCCTCAATGCCGTCGGTCGAATGCCAATAGCGCTCAACGAAGCAGCCCACGCGATGCCCTCCAGCGAGGATCACTGCGGGGGGCCACCCTTGCGCAAAAGAGCGTCGACCGGGCTTCCAAAAATGCTCTTTGGATAACGACGATGGAAGCGCGCACCTCGCTCGTTCGCGGCGTCGACGCGACCCGCGATGACGAGGGCCTGGACCGCGAGGAACTCGCGCTCCTCCGCGAGAGAACCGTTCGGAAAGCGCGTCGCGTGGAGTTGCACGGCCGCGAGCGCGTCATCCGCGCGACCACGCGACAGAGCGGCGCGTGCCGTGTCGATGAGATCGCGTTCGGCGGCGAGAGACGATGACGACGTAGGCGCAGTCGCTGCCGACACGGAAGGGGCTGGATTGGTCGTCGTCGACTTGCTCGGCGCTTCGATCGGCGTTGCGTGCCCAGACGCGACCTGCGTCGTCGTCGTTGCGCTTGCTTCCGTCGACGGCGATGGAGGCGCAGCTGTGGTCGGAGCTAGCGTCACGACCGTTGGCACGGACGCGGTCTGTGTGTTGCGCGCAAACATGCCGGCTCCGAATCCCGCCGAGAACACGATCGCGACGGCGACCACCGTTTTTGCCTTCGCGGCGGAGATGCCGGCTCGCGTGACGCTGGCGGTGACGGCTTTTGGGGATGCGACGGACAGTGCGCCGAGGCTGGCGAGCAGCACGCGCTGTTCGACGGCGTGGAGAGCGACCTCTTTGCCCGAGGGGCGACGGTCAAAGGCCTCCCGATCCTCGGCAAAGAGTTGCTGCAAGCGTTCGTCCAGGGGCTCGAGCTCAGACACCGTTCGCCTCCGATTCAAGGTTTTCGACCGCTTTGCGGAACGTCTGACGAGCAAGCCTTACTCTCGAGTAGACGGTATTCAGTGGAACGCCGAGCTCCTCCCCTATTTCCGGTGCGGAGATCCCCTCCATATCGTGCATCACGAGGGCGACACGCTGATCGAAGCTTAGCGCGTCGAGCCCATGCGCTACGAGCTGTCGCGCTTCCAGTTTTGTCTGGGTTCGTGGGCTCGGGATGGGGTGCCGCTCGTCGAGGACGCCTCCGCGATGCCAGCCGAGCCTCCGATAGTTCGCCGCAAACCTAACGGCGTAACTGAAGAGCCAAGGCCGAACTTTGCTCGGCGCGGACCGATCCGCGTCCTCGAAGTCGGGCAAAGCACGGTGGACGCTGATGAAGAGCTCCTGGGCGATGTCGTTGGCATCGGCCTCACGGACACCCAACCTGCATAGGGATCGTTCGACGAAGTCGAACTCGTTCAAGAAGAGCTCGCGAAAGGAAGGTGGCAAGGCGGTTCGGAAGGCTCCGCCGTTGCCATGTTGCGACGGCTCGCTTTCCGTCACCGGAAGGTCCACATCGCCCCCACCTGAAAGCCCCCGACCACCGGAGGGGGGGTCCACACGAGCGCGCCGTTGATGACGTAGCTCGTGCGACTCAGCGGTAGTCCGCCTTCGGCGCCCGCCCGCAAGCTAAACGATGTGCTCAGCGGAAGCGCAGCCCCTACGCGGAGCGCAGCCGCTCCGATGAACGCTGCCGCTATCGTCGGTCGGGATACGTCGAGTGCCGTGCTCTGAATCGACCCCGCACGGAGCACGCCGCAAACGGCGACGACAGAGGCGTGAACGCAGGGCACGAAGGCACCAGAAAAGACGGTCGAGCTCACGCGGTCCAGCGGAGTGAGTGACACGTCGCTCGGGGTTGCTTCGGCGCGACCCTCGATTGAGTACGATCCGATTCCGTGACGAAGACCAAACCCGACTTGCGCGCCCGCGGTCACTCCCGGAGCGACGCCGAGGCCAACGACGAGCTCGGCGGCGACCAAGGGATACCATGGAGTGCTGTTCGCCTGGGCAGGCGGCGCTTCGTGCGGCGGAGGGGGAGGTTTGGCCGACGCAGGAGGGGAAGCGGGAGCGGGAGCGGGGGCCGGGGCTGGGGCCGGGGCGGGCTGGGCGGAAGGGACTGGGGCAGGCGCGCCGGGATTCTCAGGAGAATGAAGGGGGTCGATCGCGATCGCTACCGCTGCCGCGACGGAGTCCACCAGAACGCTACAACGCTGGCGGTCCTCGACCAAGACTCGCTTCCCGAGCTCATGTCGGTCGCGCGAGAATACGGTGGCGCTGGTAACGCGACCGCGATCCCCGCTCAGGCGGACCGAGACCAGGAGCGGTGCGACGGGCACGAACGGGTCGTAACCTAGCCGCAACGCCACGCGGTTCCGAAACTCCGCTTCGTCACCGCATTCGGTGAGGCTGGGGTCGGCGCGAAATTCGAGGGTAGCCACCTCGCGCTCGGCGGCCGCTGGCTGAGCGACGAGAAGCGTCAAGAGCAAGGTCGCGGCGCCTGCGAACTGCGGACCACCCATTCGCGGCGCCGAGCGCTCCATAGCGGGTCTCTCTACCGCGATACTTCCGCCCGCGCGTGCCTTTCGGACGGAAGTTGGAAAATCGACCGCGCCGAATGACAGAAGTGACCTGCATGGTACATGGCAGGAGTATGAAGCTCGTACGCGCGTCCGTCCTCCCGCTTTCTTGCCTCTTCTCGGCGCTGTTCGCTCACAGCGTGGGCTGCACAGGCGAACAAGATCTGGGCGGGCGCGACGGGGGCGAGACCGTAGACGCGACGATGCCCGTCGAGAAGATCGACGCGACGACGGAAGATGATGCGTCTCCGGCAGAGCCGCTGCCTGACGCTGGTCCGGGCGACAAGACCGGCCCCACGGTCAAGCTGACGGTCTCCCCGATGACCGTCACGTCCCCTGGCACCGTGCAGTTCAATGTGACCGCCACCGATCCGAGCGGCATCGCCAAAGTCACAATCGATCAAGACGGCGACAACTACGCGACATTCACGAGCCTACCCTACGCAGGCACGTTATCCGTCAACGCTGCGGACAACGGAGTGTACGGCTTCAAGGCCACCGCCACCGATTCGAAAGGGAATGTCGGCACCTCGAGCCTCGTGACCCTGACGATCAACATTCGAAGCACGCCCATCGTCGACGCCGGCGCGGACGCGACGCCGGACAGCGGCGCGGGCAACGACGCCGGTACGGTCGTGATTGCGCCGGCGGGCTCGAAGCGAGTGTTCGTCACGGAAGGCACCTACGCGGGCGACTTGAAGACGCAAGGAGCTGGAGCCACGGGACCGGAAGGAGCCGACAACATCTGCAATCAGGAAGCGACAATCGCGGGAATCGGCGGCACATGGAAAGCGTGGATTCGCGACATCAGCTTTGGTTCCGGCGCACTCCGCGTTGGCGCCCGCGGCCCGTACGCGCGCCTCGGCGACAACGCGCTCGTGTTCTCGGGAACATTCGCAACCGGCAATCCCATCGTAGCCATCAACCGCACGCCTTCCGGCACCGTCTTTCTGGCCGACGCCCTCAGCTATCCGGTCCTGTCGTCGCTGAACAACGATGGCACCTCGAAGAGCGCCGGATCCGATTGCCAGAATTGGACGTCGTCGTCCTCGGGTTACGACCAGTCCTATGGTGACTGCCGTCCAACCCACATGCACAACTGGTCCTCCACCGGCACCCGCTATTGCAACAGAACCGGACGCCTCTACTGCTTCGAGCAGTGACCCTCACGATGACCCGAGGCGCGCTACCTGTCTCTAGCGCGCTTCGGCACGGCGACCCCGCGTTCGAGACGTTCTCCCCCTTGTGCGGCGTCTGGTAGTTTCGCGGGGATGGATGAGGCCACGCTGACGGTGACGGAGCAGCTTCGGGCGATGGTGCATCCGCCGTTGTTGCCCACGGAGCGCCTAATGCTGCGCAAGCCTGCGGCCCTCGAGGCTGGCCTCGCGCGCGTGGACCACGAGCTACGGCCGCTGCAAACGTGGCTGGTGCAGGCCCTCGCATCGCGGCGCGGCCTCGAGGCCGATCTGGGCAGCGAGGCGGTGACCCGGGTGCAGGCGATCGTTGCCACGAGGCCGGAGCGCCCGCGGATCGTCGCGGCGACGCTGGCCGCAGCGCATGGCGTGGCCCCCGTGCTGGAAGCGCTGGTGACGCCGCTCGCCGTGGTGAACGTCGTTCGGGTGGAGGGAAAGACGAGCCTTGGCTGGCTCGTACACACGTCAGGCGAAACGGGCGGCGGTGTCGCGGTTCGGCCGGAGCCGACTCCGTGGATCTTCGCGCTGCGGGGGTTCGTACGGGCAGCTTCGGAGGCGGAGCGGAGCCGCTACGCGCGCAAGGTGGCGGAGGCGCGGCCGAGCCTGCCGCTCGATCAGCGGGCGGCGTGGACCCACACGTTCGAGAGCGAAGCGTGGGCGGAGGAAGACGCTGCCCTGCTCGCGGCGGGTACCCACGGCGTGCCCGCACATCGTGTCTCCTCGGTGGCCCGCTGCCTCCTGCCGTACATGGAGTCGGAAGCGACCTTCGACGCGCTGGTCAAGGTGACGGGCAGCGATCTGTTCACCACCTCGGTGTACGCGGAAGTGCTGATGCGGCCTCCGCTGCCGCGCGCCGTGCGGAGGCTCACTGCGCTGCTGGAGAAACCGCTGGAGAAGAAAGAGACCGCCCACGTGATCCAGATCATCGAGGTGCTGGCCTGCGTGCGGAGCGAGGGAGCGGCGATCGCCATGGCCTCTGCGGCGCATAGGGCGGGAAGCCAGGCGAAGGCGTATTTCGCGGCCCATCCCGAATACCTTCCTCACCTCGAGGCAGCTGCTGCTGGCCGTGGGCCCAACGCCGCAACCGTGCGCGAGGTAATGGTGGAGCTCGAACGCCAGCGTGCGATGACCAGCCCGAGCGAGCACGCGATCACGACGGAGAACCTCCCCCGCTGCCTCGCTGCGCCCCCGTGGCTCACACGCGATACGCCGTGGCCTGCGCGGGCTCTCGACAGGATCGTCGACCACGAGCGCGTCGTGGAGACGGACGGCCTGCGCCGTTTTCGCGAGCAGATGGCGCGCTCGCCCTCGGCCCCCACGCCGGAGCGAGACGCCGAGATCCTGGCAGCGAAAGGTGCCCTCGAAGTGGCACGCTTCTTCGAGCTATCGGACGACTCCGCGCTGGCGAACATTGACCGACTGCCGGCGTACTCGCTCGCGTGCGCGGTGGCGCGCTTCGGCGTCCTTGCCATTCCCCCACTTGCCGCGCGGATGACCGCCAAGCCGTTGAAGGCGCACGCCGAGGTGCTGGCGCAGCTCCGCACGCCGCGGCTCGCCCGCGTCGCATGGAGCTTCCATCAGGACGAAGCGTGGATCCTGAGCGAGCCCGAAGCCTCGGCGTTGGGCCTCGTCCCGGACCTCTTCGCGGTGCAGCTCCACCTTCGTTACGCCGCCGAGATGGGTCTGCTGCGCCTGTGCGTTGCCGGTCGTCGCGATGCGGTGGAGCGGGCCGCCGCGCGCTATGGAACCGACGTATCGGGCGACGTGCAGCGCATTCTCGATCGCGATCCGGCGCAGCGTCTTCCGGATCCGCTGCCGGCGATTCATGCCAAGTTCGAGGATGGCTCGCTTCCCGTGCTGATCACCGAGCACGGTCCTTTGCCGCGTTCCGCCAACGCCACCATCGGCAAGCTTCTGGCGGTGAGCCCCGGATGGCTCCCGCATCCGGGCATCGCGGAGCTCCGTGCAACCTGCACGAAAGCGTCGCGCGACGCATTTGCCTGGGAGGCCTATCGCAAGACCTTTGGCATGAACGTGCTCTCGCTGCTTGGCGACGACGGTTGCGTGCGCAACCTCGACGCGGACCTATCGTCCGCCCGTAGCAAGCTCGGGCCGGCCCAGCACCACGAGGCCTATGCGGTCCTGGCGCGCATCGGAACGCCGCTCGCCCGCTCGCTCCTCGCGAAGCACGCGCTCCTCAGTCCGTGGCGCGACCGCAACGAGTGCATCGAGGGCCTTCTTGGGGCCCAAGGCCAGGCGGACGTCGCGAACAACCTGGAAGACACGCTGCTCGCGCTCGACGTCGACCCCGATCGCGTGACGCTCGATTACGGCCCGCGCGCCTTTCGCGTGCTCGTCGACGAGCACCTGCAGCCGTGCGTGGTGGACGAAAGCAAGAAGCGCACGCCGAAGCTGCCGAAGCCCACCAAGAAGGACGACGCGGCCAAGGCGGCGGCCGCGGCGGAAGCCTTCGACGCCTTGCGCCTGGACCTCGACGATCACCGGCAGACGGCGCTGCTCTGGCTGGAGCGCGCGATGGCCCAGGGGCGAGTGTGGAGCCGCGATCGACTGCAGCGTGTCGCGCGCCATCCGCTGCTGGGGCGCCTGGCGCGGCGCCTGGTATGGGAGGAGCTGGGGGCGCCCTCACGCTTCTTCCGGGTTGCCGAGGACGGCACTTTCGCCGACGACACGGACCTTGCGTTGGAGCTTGTGGAGGAAGCGACCGTGGCGCTCGCCCATCCGGTACGCATCCCGGATGCCGTGCGCGATCGCTTTCACCAGATCCTCTACGACTACGCCGTCATTCAGCCGTTCGAGCAGCTCGCGCGGGCGTCGTATCGTCCAAACGAGGCCGAGCGCGCGGCGCCGGAGCTCGTGCGCTTCGAGGGGCGAAGGGTGGCGAGCGCTCGGCTGGAGGGGCTCCTGGGCGCACGCGGGTGGCAACACGGTGGGAACATCACCATGCACAAGCCCATCGGAGAGTACCTCGCCGTCCTGGAGATCCCACGGCGCGGCGTGCACGTCCACGGGTCCACCGCGGCCGATCAGCTCGGCAAGGTTTCGCTCCGCGGGCCGACCGGCAGCGCGACCTTCGGCTCCCTTACCGCGGTGCAGGCCAGCGAGCTCTTGCGTGATCTCGAGACCTTGCCGGGCGCATAAGATGCACTCCAAATCCTTCGCGCGAGGGGATGGCCACTCCTTCGCGCCGCCCGGAAACTGGATTCCGCGTCCTTTCAGGCGCTTAGCGCCAACGTCAGGCGCTTAGCGCCAACGTCGGTCGGATCGCACCACGGGATCGTCGCACCGCTCTGCGCCTGCGCGCGGCCGTCGTCACGACCAGGACGGTACGCAAAGTGGTGTCGGCCCTAGGTGACTGGTCCTTTTCGTGACGCTACGTGATCCCACGTTGCCCTACGTGATCCCGTGTGATCCCACGCGAATGCAGTAGCCCGCCGGGGC
>JAYUKI010001231.1:0-2371 GCA_043764595.1 Myxococcales bacterium
GGCGAGACGAGCCCCTTTTTGACCTTGATGGCGAGGAGGTGCGGCGCATCTTTCATGCGCTTTTCATCCCGTGAAAAGGCTCGTTTTCCGAGATCCACCGCGTCGATCCTGGCCATCCCTCCGTTCTACCCGAGCATGCCCCTCGAGGTCTCGCGTGACCGCGACGCCACGTCGCGTGCCGCTTGCTGGAGCACCGAATAGGTTGAATCCCGTCGGCTTTCGCCGGTTTAGCGGCGCCTCGCGTCGTCGCTCCTCCTCGTACGAGAGTATCCGTCGTCGTCTCCCAGCGCCGCTTGCCAACCCGGCGAAATCCTCGGTCCTCCGGATCGGCGCTCGTGGTAGGGCAGAGCCGTGCGTGTCGTCGATTCGGTTCGCGCGAGGCTCGACCACCTCGCTCTCGGAGATGCCAAGGTCGCCGACGTCGAGCCGTCCGCCGCCAGGCGCATCGCGCGCGCTCTCTCGGCTCCCCTCGTGCTCGGACGCGTCCGTCGCCGTGTGGCTCTGCCTCCTGGGCCAGAGACCTTCACCGTGGCGGTTGGTGGAGCGAGCGTAGGAGGGTCGGGCAAGACGCCTGTCGCCATCGCTTGCGCATTGGCTCTCGCGGACCTCGGCGTAGCCTGCGTCCTGGTCGGACACGCGTATGGCGGTTTGGTCCGTGCGCCTTTCGTGGTCGACCGCACGACGCCTCTCCGCGACTGCGGCGACGAAGCTCGTGTGGCCGAGGCCGGGCTCCGTGGGTCGACCGCGCGAGTGGTCGTGGGACCGACCCGCGCTTCGGCCACGCACTTCGCATCGGGGCTCGCCCGCGTGCTCGTCCTCGATGGCCCGCTCGACACGCGTCCTGGCCGCGCCACTCTGCGCCTCTTGGCCCAAGCCGACGAGGACAGCGGCCGTCTTGCGCGTGCGCTCGCCCTTCGTGCCGACTTCGTGGTGCCCACCGGACGTGCGGTCGGGCTGCTCCGATGGCTCGCTCCGGGCGGCGAAGGAACGTCGCTCGGTCGACTCGCGGGCACACGCTACGGCCTCGTGAGCGGCATCGCGCGGCCAGGCCGGGTGGTGAGTGGCCTCGGCGCGCATCGGCCCGCCGTGCATGTCCGTCTCGGAAACCATGGGGTTCTGTCGCCGGAGAAAGAAGCCCATGCCGCTGCCCTGGCACGCGAGCACAGGCTCGACCTTTGGGTCGCCACGGAGAAGGGGCCGCTCTTTGGGCGCACCTCATTTGCGGGGCGACCGCTGGTCTTCTTGCGTCACACGGTGCCACTGCCCGACGCGGTCCAGCGGAGGCTTGCCGACCTCGCGGTCGCCGTCCGGCTCGTGGAAGCCCGTGTGGGATAGTGGCGTGGGTGTGAGGGTGCGCACCAATCGAGCTTAAATGCCGGAAATGACGCTCCAAATCCTCGCGAGAGAATCGGGCCTCTGCCTTGACCGGGACGACGAATGGAAGGTACCGTGACGTTGGAGGGCTGCATTCCGCAGCGTGTGCGTTGAGCGGCGACGGCGACGAAAAAACCAGAGTTACTGCCATCGTGCAGAAAGCCCCCGGCGACATGGGTCCGGGCGGTGGCGACTGTTTGGTCGTCATCTACACGAAGGAACCGACCCTGCTCGGCAAGCGTTTCGTGCTCGATATGAGCCCGCTTCGCATCGGGCGTGGACCGGAAAACCACATCGTCCTCGAGGGCGATTCGGTCTCGCGTCGTCACGTGCACTTCGAGCAGCGGAACAGCACCTGGTACGCCGTGGACGAAGGCTCGACCAACGGCACCTACGTCAACGACGACCAAATCGTGCGCGAATGCGCGCTCGCGAACGGCGACCGCGTGAAGGTGGGGCCAACCATCTTCAAGTACCTCACCGGTCAAGACGTCGAGTCGCAGTACCACGAAGAAATCTACCGGATGACCATCATCGATGGTCTCACGCAGGCGCACGTGAAGCGCTACTTGCTCGAGTCGCTCGACAAGGAAGTCATGAGGGCCCGCCGCCACCAGCGGGACATGTGCCTCATCATGTTCGACATCGATCACTTCAAGCGCATCAACGACACCCAAGGCCACCTCGCCGGCGACCACGTGTTGAAGGAGCTCGCGAGGATCGTGCAAGCGCGCATCCGCCGCGACGAGGTCTTCGCCCGGTACGGCGGCGAAGAGTTCGCTTTGCTCCTGCCCGAGACCTCGATCGAAGGGGCGTCGCAGCTCGCCCACGACATTCGTCAGCGCGTCGAAGAGGCTCGTTTCGTCTTCCAAAACGAGCGCATTCTCGTGACGATTTCAATCGGCGTCGCGAAGCTCCTCGAGACCCACAAGAACGGCCTCGACCTCATCAAAGACTCCGACGAACGTCTCTACGAAGCCAAGCGCTCGGGCCGGAA
>JAYUKI010001232.1:0-7963 GCA_043764595.1 Myxococcales bacterium
ATTCGCATTCGCATTCGCATTCGCATTCGCATTCGCGCTCGGTTCGGGCAGCAGCGCGACTTAGGATTCCTTCGGTAGGCGAGGCGTTTGGCGTCGAGCTCTTGTGAGGTGGTTTCGTGAGAGAGCGCGCGCTGCCCCGTCGAACCGTGAGCCACCGTCCGCGACAAGTGGCCTTCAGCGACGCTTCTTTGGCGCAGTTCCTGGCGGACCCGGGGGCAGCACTTCGCCTTCCTCGGCCACCAAGGTCACGCCGTCGAGCACGCGCGACAAGAGGCGGTAGAGCGCCTCGGCCTCCTTCGGGCTTATCGCTTCCAGGACCCTCAAGATTTCGGCGTGGTCGCGCGGATCGCGCTCGGCCCAATACGCGTCGTTCTTCGGCGTGGTGACGAGCCTCGATGCGCGAAGATCGGTCGGATCGGCCTCGACACGCAAGAAGCCCTTTCGGACCAGGGCGTCCGCGATCTGCTTCACGTTCTGGCGCGTGGTGGCGAGGGCGCGCGCCGCTTGCGCCATTGTGGGCCTTGCCGCTCGCGCCAGGGTGAGCAACGTAGCCTGCTGCGTGGTGAGCCCGGCGGACGCGAGCTGGTGGTCGAGGAGCACACGAAGACGGGGCCCGAGGACCACGAGCGCTCGCACGATCCGCAGACGATTCGCGACGTCGACCCCCATGGACCGAGCTTCGTCGTCGTCGATGCCGAACCCGCGTGTGGTCGTACTGGACATGAGCAATATATTGCTTATCATGAGTCCGGTCCCGGGCCAAAGTCCGAAGGAGCCATGATGATCGTCCTCTTTCCAAGCTGCGCTTTCCTGTCGGAGGTCACGCGCATGATCGCGCTCCACGAGGCCCTCCGTTCGCGCGGCGAGCAGGTGCGGATGGCGACACACGGGGGCCCGTACGAGGACGTGCTCCGCGACGAGGGCATTGCCTACGATCTCGTGGCGCCGACGATGAACGCGGCGCGCTGCCACGCCCTGGTCCGTTCGGTTCCGGGCGTGTCACCGGTCGACGTCCCGCTCTACTCCGAAGCCGAGGTGCGCGCGCACGTCGCGGCGGAAGTCGCCTATCTTCGCGAGAATAGCGCGCGCGCGGTGGTGAGCGGGTACACGTTGACTACGCTCCTCTCGTCGCGAGTCGCGAACATTCCCCTGGTGACCGATCACGCGGGCAGCTTCGTCGGTCCGGCGATGGACCGCGGGCTCGTGCCGGCACCGATGCGCTCTCCGGTCCCACTCCTTCGGTTCTTTCCGGAGGTGCTTCGTCGCTTCTTCGCCAACCAGGGGCCGATGCGCGTGAAGCACTTCGGCAAAGAGCTCAATCAGGTGGCCGCCGAGCTCGGAGTCGAGGGCGTGCCTAGCCTCGCCGCGTTGCTCTCGGGCGATCTCACGTTGGTGACCGATATCCCGGAGATGGTGGGCATCTCGAAGGAGGAGCTCGAAGGCTGGGTGCCCAAGGTGCCCGCGGCGTTTCGCTCTGGCACCACCATGCGCTACACCGGGCCACTCTTCGCGAACCTCTCGTGCGAAGTACCGCCAGAAGTCGCGCGGTTCCTCGAACGTGCCCGCCCGAGACCGCTGGTCTACGTGGCAATCACGTCTTCATCTCCCGAGCTCGTTCGTCACGCCGTGGCCGCAGCACGGAGCGCAGGTGCGCGGGTGATCGTCGCCTCCACCGCGCACGTGCTCGACGACCTCGCCTGCGAAGACGTGTGCGTCGCGAAGCTACTCCCAAGCGCCGAGATATTTCGGCATGTCGACCTTGGGATCATCGCCGGCGGCCAGGGGAGCGTGCAAACGGCGCTCGCATGCGGAGCTCCGTTCGTAGGCTTGCCTCTGCAGCCAGAACAGGATTGGAACGTGGTCTGCGCCGAACGTGTGGGCGCTGCCGTACGCGTGGATCCTCGGCGCGCTTCGGGCCCCGAGCTCTCGAAGGCCGTGCGGACCCTGCTCGTCGGCGAAACGGCGACGCGGGCGCGCGCCGCGGCGGGTCGCATCCGCGATCTGTTCGCGAATGTCGACGGACCTGCGCGCGCAGCCGAGGCCATCGTGGAGTATCTCGCCGCCCGCGCTCCTCACCCTGCGGTTCGCCAAGCGGAACGAACCACGGCGATTTCGCCCTGATCGTTCGTGACGCGTCGTCTCCATGTGTGGTGCCCGCGGTCGCTCGGAGCACTCGCTTCAATGCCTGGCCGAGCTCGCTCGAGCGTGCGGAGGACATTCTTGCGCGAAGGCCGCCCATTGGCGAGACTCGTTCAGCATGACCTCTACGCTCGCCAACGTCGTTCACGAAAGTGCGCGTCGACAAGTCACGACGCACAGGGTTACGGCGGCGGTATGGATGTTCCTGGGTGGGCTCTTCGTCGTCCTGTCCGTGTTCGTCCGCGGAAAAGAAGACGAACAAGCGATGCGCGTCGTCGCAGGCATCGTCGGAGCCGTCTTGGTGGTTTCGGGTGCCGGATACATCAAGCTCATGACCGCGCGGGTTGCCACCCTCGTGGACCTGCTCCTCGTGCGTCGGTCCGAGCTCCGGAAGCCCACGCTCGTCGTCGTGCGGTCTCGTGGGAGGGTCATCGCGCACGAAATCCGAGTGGTGGACGCCTCGAACCGAGGCTATCGAATGCGAGTGCCGTCGGAGGCCGATGCTCGCGCCATGCTCTCGAACATCCAGCCCTGAACGGCGTCGCACGTACGCCCCTCACGGCTCGAGGCGTTTCGCGCAAGAGCCGTTGTCGTCGACGGCTCCTCTCGGAGGACCGCATTTGGGGGCTGAAGAGTCCGTGGCTTTTGCATGGGGACGCGCCGAAACGACGAAACAAAGCCCCAGCCCGCCACGCGTGGCGTTCTGGGGCTTCAGGATACGGGGCTTCCGGCGAGGGAAGCTCGGGCTCACGCCTTGCGGAGCATGAACATCAGGTCGGGCGCGAACTGCGGCGAAATCGCGAGAGCCTGCTCGATGCGGCCCGTTGCGTAGAAGAGATTCCGAAGCGTGATGCGCTTCCAGTCCATCCAGAAAGGCGAGGCATACTGGTAGTAGTGGCCGACGACGTTCGCCCAGACGGGCGAGTGGATGGGAATGGGAAGGAGCAGCTTTTCGACCTTGAAACCGCCCTTTTTCGCCATCTTGGCCATGGACTCGGGCGTGTAGTGGACCACGTGCTCGTACGAGTCCCAAATGTCGTACGAGGATTCCTTCTTCAGCTTCAGCGCGAGCTTTTGCTTGAGGTGATTGTAGTTTCCATTCGGGACCTTGATCGCGAGGAGGCCGTCGTCGGCGAGCACCTGGTGCGCGGTACCGAGGAGCTCGATCGGGTTCGTGACGTGCTCGAAGACGTCGATCATGGTGATGACGTCGAAGCTCTTCGGCGCGAATCCCGCGGCCTCGAAGTAGCCATTCGTGATTTTGAGGTCGAATTGCTCGCGGGCGATCTTCGATAGGGAGGGCGAGGGCTCGACCCCTTCGGCTTGAAAGCCAGCCTGAACGCACTTGCGGAGGAAAAAGCCCATGTTCGTGCCGATGTCGAGGAGCTTCCCCGAGGGCTTGAGCTTCTGAATCTCGCGAATTTCCCACTCGTAGTTGCGGTCGCGGTGGTGTTCCTTTTTCCCGGCAAAGATGAGGCGCGCTTCCTCGAAATAGACCGCGGCGTCCCCGTGGTAGTTCTCGGTCGAGCCCTTCGCACGTGGGTTCACGTAGATGAGGTCGCAGGCCTTGCAGCGGACAATCCCAAGATTGCCGCGCTCTTTGTGGATGGGGATCGTGTCGACGCGCTCGTTGCAAAGCGGGCAGACGCACGCTTCGACGTCGTCCGTTCCGTAGAAGTCCTTCTGTAGACCTCCGTGGATGTAGTCTTCGGTTGAAAGATTGTATTGCACGTGGCCTCCGACGACCCTGAGGAGAGCGAGGCGACGGTGGGTCGCCACAAGAGCAGTAGTTGCGCGAGCGCGGCCCAACGTTTAGTCGATGGGCCGCCTGCTTCAAGTCGGAAAGCTCGCGCTCGCCGCTCGCCGCCGAAATGAGACGGTATTTTCAGGCTGCGGACCCACGAAGACCGCGCCTCGACCACCAAAGGGCTGCGCAAGCGCTCAGTTCGCGCGTTCCGCGAGCTTTCGCACGAGGCCCGCGAGCTTCACGCGCGGGCCGCGCCAAGGAGCGAGGCGCTCGAGCACGCCGAGGACTTTGCCTACCGGCACGCCTCCGACCGGTCCCATTCGTTCGGCACAGGCGCTCGCCTCCGCGAAATCGGCCGCGGCAAGCCAACCCCATCCGAGGTGGAGCGCGTGGAGGCGCCGAATGCTCTTTTCGAGCGGCATGACCTCGCTCTCGGGCCACCGGGTACGAAGCTCGTTGCAGAACGCGAGAAGCAATTCCGTACGCATGGGAATGCTTTCGCTAATGGGCTTTCGCGAGGCTTGTCCGGCGTGGAACCGAATGCGCATGAGCGGCTCGGCTATGGAGCCCACGCGAGCGCCCTCGGCCATACGCATGAGAATCACGAAATCGCCGAAAAAACGAGATATTTGGGTGTCGAATCCGCCCTTGGGAAAAACGCTTTTTCGATAGAAGATCGTCTGCATCGGGAGCCGGCTTCGTCCCGTGCGCATGATCTCCTGGATGAACTTTCGTCCGGGCCAAGACTCGGTGGACTTCAGGGCGTTGCGGCGCTCGGTCACGGTCCCGCTCTCGTCGATGTAGACGTAGTTGCAGCCGCTGAAGCCGACCTCCGGCTGAGCCTCCATGAGAGCCAGGTTTCGCTCCAAAAATGTCGGGCAAAGCTCGTCGTCGTCGTGGCAAAACGTGACGTATTCGCCGGCCGCCCCGAGGACCCCTCGATTGAAGTTCTCCCACATGGGGACCTGCTCGGCCGCGCGGAGCACTTTCACTCGCGGATCGGCGCTGGCCCACGCGAGCAAGTCGGCGTGCACGTCCTCCGGAGACGCGTTGTCGAGGACGAGGACCTCGTAGTCCTCGAACGTCTGCGCGGCGATCGACGACTTCACCCCCGCGAGGAACTCGATGCGGCCGATGGTCGGGACACAGATGGTGACTTTCGGCTGGCTCATGGTTCACCGTGAAGGAGGTTGAGGAAGAGAATCCGCCGACAGGAGCGGCACGAGTGAGGCGTCAAGACGCCGAAGCGTGAGCGGCCTCGAGGCGCGCCAAAAGCTGGTCGGTCTCCTCGACGAGGCGGTCTTTCGGCGAGAAGCCGAGAGCTCGAAGCCGCTCGATCGAAAACGCGAAGTCGGGCGAAGGGGTCCCGGCAGAGGGACGGGTGACAGGAACGGGACGGCCGAAGAGCTTCTCCGCCCGCGCGGAGACGACCGTGGCAAGCTCGAAGATGGTGACCGTCTTCCCCCCGCCGACGTTGAAAATGGCCTCGCCGAGGGACTCCGAGGGCGCTTTCATGACCAGATCCACGGCCTCGGCGACGTCGTCCATCCACACGATGTCGCGCCGCTGTGTTCCGGAGCTCGAAAGCACGATGCCCCGCTTTTCGACGGCCTGACGACAGAAGTCGTTGTGGGCCAGGGTCCACCGATCGACCGACAGATCGGCAGGGCACCCGTAGCCGTTCGACAAACGAAGGGCTACCGAGACCGGCCCGCCCGTACGGTTCGACTCTCGGCAATAGCCCTCTCCCGCGAGGTGTGAAATCGCATACGGGTGCGAAGCCTTGGTGGCCGTGTCCTCGTCGATGGCGGGTGGAAACGTTGCGCCATACACGTGGAAAGTCGACAGAAAGACGAAGCGAGGATTCCCCGAGACTTTGGCAGCGGCGAGGAGCTTTCGCACCCCCTCGGACGACACTCTCAGCGCCAGATCGGGATCCCGAATGGCCTCGATCTCGTCGAGTGCCGCGAGGTCGACGACGACCTCGGTGGCCGTGCGGGCCATGACCTCGGCGAGCACCATCGGATCGGACAACACATCGACCTTTTCCACACGAAATGCGGGCTGGGACGGGTCGGACTGGTGTGGGCGCTCTTTCACGCGACGTCCGGCGACGATGACCTCGTGGCCGCGCGCCCGAAGGCCCGTGGCAAGGCGCCCGCCGAGGTAACCGAATCCGCCGACCAATAGTACGTTCATACGGGCCCTCGAAGGCTTCGGCCGAGCTGCGTGGTGGCGCGCGCCGTGAAGACCGACCCGCATACCAAGTCGACGGGAGGCGGGCAAGGGGCGATCCGTTCCCCCCGAGGAGCGCCGGCGTCCGTTCCGCCGCCTTCGCGATCGGGTCGTGACCAAGTCTTGCGTTCTCTCGCAGGGGGGTTCGTGGTACCGACCGGGTGTTCTCTATTCTCGAGCCGGTCCGAGGTGAGCATGCGTGAGAGAGCGAAGCCGTTCGTGGGATGGATCGTTAGCACACGAGATGCACGAGCCCTCTCGTTCGAGCCCGCGCCGACTCAAAAGCGCGCGCGCGTCGTCCGTGCGGGGGCCCAGCCGTGAAAACCGATTTCTCGTACGTGGCGCTTCGGTCCGAGCTCACGGCCATCGTGAACGCGGGCTACCGCTCGATTCGTTGCATCGATTACGCCGATCGCATGGGAAAGCCGTGCGACCCAACCGAGAAGCTCGTGGTCGTGCGCATCGACGTCGATCTGTCGCTCGCCAAGGCGGCGCCGATGCTCGACATCTTGAAAGACACGGGGGTGCTTGCGTCCTTCTTCGTTCGGCTCCACGCGCCCGAGTACAACCCCTTTTCCTTCGAGGGGTATCGCATGCTCCGGCGCATCGTGGCCGAGGGCCACGAGCTCGGATACCATTCCGAGGTGGTGGACGAAGCGGACATCTGGGGCGAGGACGCCGCGGCCTGCCTCCGGCGCGATATGGCAGTGTTGAGCGCCATGTCCGGGGTACCCATCGTGAGCGCAGCCTCGCACGGAGGCCTCACTGGGAACAACAACCTCGACTTCTTCAAGGCGCACGATCCTCGCGATTTCGGGCTTCGTTACGAGGCCTACGAAAACTCCGAAAGCTTCAATCTGTTCCATGCGTCGCGCTACGTCTCGGACAGCGAATGGACCCGCTGGAAAGCCTACGAGAACGGCACGCGAATCGACGGTGACCATCGGCCGCCCAGCGAGCACCTGGCCGACTCTCCCGCCGTTCTCCATCTCCTCGTGCACCCCGACACGTACTACGTGAACCATTTCTACGAACGCGAGCGGTGATTCGTCCCGCGCCCCGCACACACCTCCAGGTAGCGCGTAGGGCGTCGCTCGGCGTTTTAGCTCGAAAATGGCGACTGTTCGCGCTAAGCCCTCGTGCCCGTCGGGCGGTAAGTTCATCGCTCCGGTACCCGAGGCGCGAATCCGATGAAGACAGACGGCGTCTATTATCACCGTGGCGACGGTCCCATCGAGGGCGTCAAGGTCCTTCCGCTCCGACGCGTCGCGGACGAGCGCGGCACCATCTTTCACATGATGCGGAAGACCGACCCGCACTTTCAGGAGTTCGGCGAAATCTACTTTTCGACGATCTACGCGGGTGCCATCAAGGGGTGGCACAAGCACTCCGACATGACTCTCAACTACGCGTGCATGAGTGGTCGGGTCAAATGCGCCTTGTTCGACGACCGTGAAGGCTCGCCCACCAAGGGCAACCTCATGGAGGTCTTTTTGGGACCCGACAGCTACAGTTTGCTCATCGTGCCACCCCACGTGTGGAATGGGTTCAAAGGCATGACCGATGCGATCGTGGCCAATTGTTGTACTCACGCGCACGACCCGAAGCGCAGCTTGCGCCTCGATCCGAACGACCCCGGCATTGGCTACGATTGGGGCATGCGGAATCACTGAAGAGCGTTTCCGATGACGGAGGCCGCTGGCGGCCGCTTCGCTTGGGGCATTCTAGCCCATGGACACGGATTCCTAGAGCACCGAATAGGTTGAATCCCGTCGGCTTTCGCCGGTTTAGCGTCGCCTCGCGTTGTCGCTCCTCCTCGGATACGAGAGTATCCGTCGTCGT
>JAYUKI010001233.1:0-7957 GCA_043764595.1 Myxococcales bacterium
GCCGCCATCCCGCTCGGGGCAATAGCTCAGCTGGGAGAGCGCCGCGTTCGCAATGCGGAGGTCAGGGGTTCGATCCCCCTTTGCTCCACCCGAGAAAACACGATGCCCTCGAACTGCAAAGTTCGGGGGCTTCGCGTTTTCGGCTCGCGTTTTCGGCTCGTGTTTTCGGTACTTCGCATGCGCGTCGCGTCCGATTCACGACCATGCGTAGGACCGAAGTCGACGGGTTTGCCGTGTCGACCGACATGAGGCAGCCACGAATCCCTTGATGTGCACTCCACTCGCCCCCACCATGCGAGCCGTGTCCGTTCCACTCCTCTGCCTGCCCATCGCGTTCGTGCTCGTGTATGCCCCCAAGCTGCCTCTGTCGGCGGCGATGGCGAAGCAGCCCGAGGGCTACGACAACAAGAGCCCTCGGGACCAACAGGCGAAGCTGACCGGAGCCGGGCGTCGGGCCGCCGCCGCGCACGCCAACGGGTTCGAGTCGTTCGCGCCGTTCGCAGCGGGCGTCCTGGCCTGCGAAGTGACCCATGCACGTCCGGCAGTCGCCGCGGTGCTGGCGCTCGTGCACGTCGTGGCTCGGGCCGCGTACCCCGTTTTCTACATTCGCGACCTCGACAAGCTGCGCTCGCTCACTTGGTTCGTGGGCTTTTTGGCATCGCTCGGCCTCATGGGACTTCCGCTGACGGGCTAGACCCTGGAACTACGGCACCGAATAGGTCGACTCGCGTCGGTTCCGCGTCGTCGTCCGCGTCGCGCCGAACTGATTCAAGCAAACCCTTGAAATCCTAGGTCCGTCAGACCATTCGGCGCCGATGTCGGTGGAGGTGGTGCCGAGGCGAGCGCGCTCTACGTTAGGCGAATCGTGGCCTCTGAACTACCGTCGGACCATGGACGAGAAGCTCGCGAAGTGCCTGCTCTACACCAAGGTCCTCACGGCCGACGGCATGATCACGGAGAACGAACGCGCGTTCCTCGACCAGGCGATGAATCGGTTCGAGCTCACACCGGACCAGCGCCGACGCGTGCTCGACCTCGACGGATGGGACGAAGCCGAAGCTGCACTTCGATCGCTCGACCGCTCGGAAAAGGAACGTATCGTGAGCGAGCTTTTGGATGCCGCTTCCGCCGATGGTCGTCTCTCGCCGCTCGAGGTGGCTGCGGTTCGAGCCATCTCGAAAGACCTCGGTATCGACGATTGACCGTTCGTTGCGAGACGCGCGGTCCCACGTTTGTTATGAGCGCTCCGTGCGCATCGTACGTCGTCTCAGACAGGCTCTGGCGGCCCTCACGCTTCCAATGATCGTTGCATCCTGCAATGATCCCGAGGCCCGACCTCCGACGCGCCTCTCTCCGCTCCGTGCGCTCGCGTCCACATTCCCCGAAGCCGGAACGGCCCCCGTCGATGCAAGCGCTGGCGCTCGTCCTCGCGGGGCGCTCACGGTAGGCATCGTCATCGATCAGCTTGCCGCCTGGGTGGTCGAAGAACGGCTGTCGGAGCTCCCGACCGATGGCGGGTTCGCACGTCTCGCGCGTGAGGGAGCCCGCGTGCGTCGCATGGAGTACGCACACGCCGTCACCGACACCGCACCTGGTCACGCTTCGCTCTATACGGGGCGCACGCCACGTGAATCGGGCATCTTCGGCAACGAGATCTTCGACGAAGCGGACAAGCGCGTTTCGATTCTGCGCGACCCGAAGGTCACGGTGGTCACGAGCAAGGGCGAGACCACGCGGCCCGGTTCGTCGCCGCATGTGCTTCTCGTCCCGACGGTGAGCGAGGAGTTCCTAGGTAGAACGCCCGACGCGCGCCTGCTCTCGATTTCGTGGAAGGATCGGGGAGCCATTTTGCCCGCGGGCCACGTGAAGGACCGAGCTACCGTGCTGTGGTTCGACGCCGGCGAGGATGCGTTCGTCACGTCGACGGCCTTCGCGAACGAGCTCCCGGCGTTCGTTCGCGACGAGCTCGCCGCGCACCCCGCGAGCAAGTTCCGGGAAGCCCCCTGGACGCCTCTCGATCCGGCGTGGGTTACCGCCCATGCAAAGACCGGAGACGACGCTCCGGGCGAGGGAAACCTCGAAGGCCTCGGCACGCAGTTCCCGCATCTCGCCACCTCCGCGAAGGCCATGCGGGCGACCCCCGCTTCGGACACGATGCTGCTCTCGCTCGCAAAGTCCGGACTCGACGCCCTGGTGAAGAAGGAAGGCCCGATACTGCTCCTCCTCTCGCTCTCGGCGAACGACTACATCGGGCACGTGTTCGGCCCCGACTCGCACGAAGCGTGGGACGAGCTCCGACGTCTCGACCGCGCCCTCGGTGAGTTTTTCGGTGTGCTCGACCAGCGTTTCGGCGTCGATGGCTGGGGCGCAGTGCTCTCGGCCGATCACGGAACGGTGCCCTCGCCCGAGGCTCTCGAAGGACGAAAAATGATCTGCAAGCCGCAGGATTCGTTCGAGCGACCGTGCGAAGGAACGAGAATGCTCCCGGACGCCATCGGCGAACGTCTGCGCAAAGCCGAGCCCGCCGTGGTGGGGATCTGTGATCCTTGGGTGTTCTTGCGGGACGACGTCGTGAAGGATCCCAAGAAGCTTCGTGCCGTCGAAAAGAAGGTGGAAGCCTTGCTCGCGAAGGAGCCCGGCGTGGCCCGGACGTACACGTCCACGGTCCTCGCTTCGCGCTGCTCCGCCCCAGCCAAAACCGACGACGAGCTCTTCACGCGCGTGTGTGCCTCTTGGAGCGCCCACGCTGGAGCGATCTACGTCGTCGCGCGTCCGGGGGCGTTTTTCGACCCGCTCCAGGTCGTAGGAAAGGGCGTGAGCCACGGAAGCCCCTACCGCTACGACCGCACCGTTCCGCTCTTCGTGAGGCGTCCCGGCAAGGTACGCGAAGGCTTGCTCGTCGACGAAACCCTGCCGTTTACGGCATTTCGTGCGTCGCTCGAGGGGCTATTGGGCCTCGGCGAGGTGCCGACGTGGTCGCGCAAGTGAACCACCGGATTGGCGATTGTGGCTCGGCGTGCTCGACCAGCGTGAGGTTGCACGGCTATCCTCCCGGAGCCCCATGAGCCTTTCCTCACCGCCCCCGCCGGAAGAGTCCTTCGAGGGCCAGCTCGTGGGCGGAAAGTATCTCGTAGGCAATCTCGTCGGATGCGGCGGAATGGGCACCGTCTGGGCGGGTCGTCACGTGAACCTGGGCACGCTCGTGGCCATCAAGTTCATTCGGCCGCAGTTCGCAGAACGGCCCGACGCCCGCCGTCGTTTCGAGATCGAGGCCCGCGCCGCAGCAAGCGTGAAGAGCGTGCACGCCGTCCAAGTCTACGACTTCGGCACGACCGAGGGCGGGCTCCCCTACATCGTGATGGAATTTCTCGAAGGCGAGTCGCTCGCCGAAACGGTCCAGCGGGTGGGGCCCATCGCTTCAGGTGAAGTCGCGAAGATCATCTCCCAAGCTTCCCGTGCACTCTCGAAAGCGCACAAGGCGGGCATCGTCCATCGAGATCTCAAGCCCGACAACGTCTTCCTCGCCACCAACGTGGAGAACGCCGAGAGCGATCTGCCGTACACGGTGAAGCTGGTCGACTTCGGCATCGCGAAGATCGTGGACGAGCCTCAAGGCCAAACGGGCCTCAGCGGCCCCACCCAAGCCGGCTCGGTCATTGGCACTCCGAACTTCATGAGCCCGGAGCAGCTCACCGTAGGCGGTGCACCCGATCCCCTCACGGATATCTGGTCACTCGGCGCAACCGTATATTCTGCAATGATAGGCCGCATCCCCTTCGAGGGCGAGATGCTCGGGGACATCGTCCTCAAGGTCTGCACGGCTCCGATTCCGGTTCCGTCCGCATCGAATTCCGCGTTGCCGGCGGGTTTCGACGCATGGTTCGCGCGTGCGTGCCATCGTGATCGCACGAAGCGCTTCCAGACCGTCGAAGAGCTGGCGGACAGCTTGCTTCGTGTCTGTGGTGTCGGTGCAGACGGAATCGAAACGGCGACGCTGTCCGAGGATCGGGTCCAGTACGAGCTCAAATCGAGAGCGAGCTCCGAGGAGCTCGAAGCCCTCGCTCGCATGCCCGCCGAAGGAATGTCGGCGCGAAGCGCACTGCTCGCCGGAATCATTGTCGGCGTGGCGCTGATGGTCGGTGTGATCGGATTTTTCGCGTGGCGCGAGTCCGAGTCCACACCCGAGACCGTGCCCACGACGACCAGCGCTCCCGCAACCAAAAAATAGGGCGTTGCGACTAGGCGTGGCAACTTTGCGGCCGCGCGCACTAGTGCTCTAGGGAGAGCCGGTGAGGCGCTGCGAGAACCCACTCGAGCGCGGGCACGGTCTTGGGCTAGCTCATGCCGCCTTTTTGCGAAGCTGGCTGCTCGTCGTATCGTAGCTCGGAGGCGAGAGCCCTCTCGCTTTTCGGAGCAAGAATAGGGCGTGGTGAACTTCCGCGTGGTCGGGTGAAGAATCGCAACCGTCGAGCAGGTTTCGGTCCTGCGCGAGCTCCTCTGCTGCCTTGAGCTCGTCTCCTTCGGCGTAGTCCAGGTACGCCAAGGCCTCTTCGAGAGTGACGGTGGAAAGTGAACCGACGCGTCGTTCGTGCATTGCCCCTCCGTGAAGTGCGGATGCGTGGCCCGAGACGGACGACGCGCTCCGTACCCTCACGAGTATAGCCGCTTTCGGGGCAGGGCCACCCTTCGCACGCAATTGAGTGGGCGTGTGTAGGATACAACGAGCCGGCGCTCAGGGCTTCTTTTTGGCCTCCTCGAGGGCGAGCCATCGGACGAGAGCGCTGCCGGCGTGTTGCTCGTAGTCGATGCGCAGCTGCCAGTCGACGGCGCTCCCCGGAAGGCGTCCAACGACCTCCGCAGGTCTCGCGAAGAGATGCGCGCTGTCCGGTCCGATGCGGAGACGGAGCACGAGCTCGAGGGCTTTTTTGAGCTCGTCCTCGAGGGCGGGTATGTCTTCATCGTCCGGGCTCGTCTTCCGGAGGGCATCGAGGAGAGCACCTGCTGCCTCGCTACGGCTCGAGGCGGCGGTGAGTCGTGGCGGAAGGAGTGGGCCCACGCCAAAGCCGCCCGCAGCATCGAAAGGCGTTTCCCCTTCGCCGTATTGGATCGCCCGCGTGTACCGGTGCCAGTGTTTGCAGAAGTCGAGCGCGGAGCGATCGTCCGAACGATCGACCAGCTCGGCCGCGGCCTGGCAAGTCCAGTGTTCTTCCCCGTAGTAGTAGCGACTGCCGAAAAACTCCCAGCTCGAGCCGAGGCGGGCGAGTCCCTTTTTGGCAGCAGCGAGGGCTTCTTGGTCGCCTGTCACGCGGTGGGCGCGGCCGAGAGCAAACGTCGCTTCGCCAGTGTAGTAAAGCACCTGGATGTCGATCGGCTTCGCCATCGCCCGGTCGTAGTAGTGCATGAACTCGCCATCGGCGCGCTGCTGGGAGCGCAAGAAGCTCGTCAGTGCCCGAATGGTCGGGCGGTATCCCGAGTCGATGCCCGAGGCGTCGATTTCGGTGAACGCGAGTGTTGCCAGAGCGGACGAGCCAAGGTCGGCGATGTCGCCATCGGCGATGCACTTCTCGCTTCCGCACGGGACGAACATGACGTCGCGGAGCTGGGCAGCGGCGCGCTTGCATGCGTTCGCCACGATGGGGTTGCCCGTGACGCGTGCGGCTTGTGCGAGAAAGTAGGTGGCGCCCGAGTGGCGGGGCCAATTGTACGAGCTGTCGGAAAGGCCCGACGATGCGTCCACGAGGTAGGCGTAGTGGCCATCGGCGCTGACTCCGCGCGCGAGATGGAGGGCGAATTCGGTGATGGCCTGTTTCGCCACCGCCTCGTCCAGGCGTGGTGGGGGCGGCGGGGTACGGTCGTTCGAAACAATCCTTCGGAATCGGAGTCGGGTGAGATCGGCCCGTGTCGTAACGGTGGAAACGTCGACGGCCAGCCGTTCCGCAAGCAGCGCGTAGACGACGCTGGGATCGGTTCCAAAACCGAGACCGGTGCCTGGATCGAGGAAGGCGTGCTCGTACGCGCCATGGGCGAGCAGATCGTCCACGGTAACGATTGCTTCTTTTCCGTCCACGCGAGCCCGTACGCCATCCTTCCCCGGCAAGACGGCAAGGGCCAAGAGCCGCGGATCCCTTGGTAGAGCGGCCTCGCCCTCGACGACCTCCTGCACGACGTGCGAATCCGTCGGCGGGTCTGCGGGGCCGGTTCCGAACGAGCGCGAGACGAGAACGCCCGAGGCCCAAGTGCTCGTGACGACGGTTCGCTCCGCGGGAGGGACCTTGCCCAGCTTCGCGTGTGTGTAGACTGCATATGAAGCCACCGAGAGGACGGCCGCATAAGCGAAGAGGACGCGACCGAGCATCAGCGGGGCTTTCGCGACAGCCAGTGAACCGACAGTGCAGGAACGGCGACGAGATACGGCAATACGAGAAGGGCCACCATCGACAGAATGAGCGCACCGCCGCGGCCAATCGGCCCGTAAAGACCAGCAACGTGGCTTGCCGTCACGACGAGCACGGCCGTGAGCACGAGGCCGATGCCGAGCGTCATCCAAGACACGAGTCGAGCTGCCCGTTCGCGCCAAGAGGCGCCCGTCAAGAGCCCGAATCCGGAGACGAAAAGTGCAGCGGCCAGGACGCCCGCAATGGTGTCGACAGGGGCATACCGAACCGGGAGGCCCACGAACACTCCGACGGCGACGATCCCACTCGTTGCAATATGCAACGAGCCGAAGACCTTTCGAGCACGAGACGATAGGGCTCTTGGCATGGGATCAGTGGACGAAGTACCGCATTCCCAACACGGCAATCACGACGCCTGCGACGAGAAAAGTGACCGCCACGGCGACGAGAATGCCAATCGGAGGACTCGAGGTTGGCGGCTTGCCGACGGGCTCACTGGGCGCCCTGTTCACGATGGGGTCCACGGAAGTAGGCCCGGCCGAATCGACCGACGACGTGGGCCCGGAGCTCGACGGGGGCTCGTTGGCGCTTCGAATCGCAATCGGAACCGTGCTGGTCGGGGCGACCGTCTGGGGAAGCTCGGTCTTGCCTTCGACGACGGCCTCGAGGGCGTGCGAAAAATCGAGGGCCGACGTGAACCGCTTTGCGGGGTCCTTCTCGAGAGCCTTGTCGAACACGGTCTGGAGGAGGGGCGGAAACGTCTTGTCGGGAGCGCGCTCCGCGAGGGTCATGGGCTTCGTCATCACCTGGTGTTGGATGAAGTCCATGGTGGATTTTCCCTCGAAAGGGAGCTTCCCGGTGAGTGCCTCGTAGAGGATGATCGCGAGCGAATAGATGTCGCTGGCGGGGGTGAGCTTCTTTCCCTGTGCTTGCTCCGGGCTCATGAACTCTGGAGTGCCGAAAACCATGCCCTCCTGCGTGAGCGCTATGGATCCGGGACGCATTTCGCGTTCGGTGACCTTGGCTAGGCCGAAATCGAGGACCTTCGCGTAGTCCTTCATTCCTCCGGTCTGGCAGAGGAAGAGGTTCTCGGGCTTGAGGTCGCGATGAATCATTCCGGCGCGGTGGGCCTCTTCGAGGGCCGGGCACACTTGCGACAAGATATGGACGGCGCGCTCGAGGCTCATGGGGCCTTCGGAGCGCACGGTCTGGTTCATGTTCTTCCCCTCGAGGAATTCCATGACGATGTAGAGGGAGCCGTCGTCGAGCTCACCGTACAAAAAGACCTTCGCGGTGTTCGGGTGCGCCAGGTGGCTCATCGCCCGAGCTTCGCGGCGGAATCGGGACGCGAGGTCCTTTCGCGACGTGAGCTTCGGGTGCAGAATCTTCACCGCAACCATCCGGTTCATGGCCGGCTGGAGCGCTTTGTAGACGGACCCCATCCCGCCTTTCCCGATCTTTTGCAGGATCTGGAACTGACCGTCGAGGATGTCCCTCCCGATGAAAGGGTCCTGGGAAGACATAGTGCCGTGATACCACGATCGGCATGGTGGATTCAGCAC
>JAYUKI010001234.1:0-2368 GCA_043764595.1 Myxococcales bacterium
GAGCCGCCGGGTCTTGGGCGAGAGCGTGGTCTCCCAAAGCACCTTGGGCATCATCTCGCCGAGGCCTTTGAAGCGCGTGATGTCGACCTTGCTCTCGTCTTTGCCGATCTCTTTCAAGATGCGCGCCTTGTCGGCTTCGTCCGCGGCCCAGTGGGTCTGCTTGCCCACGTCGATGCGGTAGAGCGGCGGCATTCCGACGTATACTTTTCCGTTCTTCAAGAGCTCCGGCATGTGCCGGTAGAAGAACGTGAGCAGCAGCGTCGTGATGTGGTGTCCGTCCGAGTCGGCATCGGCGAGCAGAATGATGCGCGCATAGCGCAAGCGCTCGATGTCGAAGTCTTTGCCGGCGCCGCAGCCCATCGCGATGACGAGGTCCGCGAGCTCTTTGTTCTCGAGGACCTTGGCGAGCGTCACCGACTCGGTGTTGAGCACCTTGCCGCGGAGGGGCAAGACGGCCTGCACTTCGCGGTCGCGGCCCTGCTTCGCGGAGCCGCCTGCCGAGTCGCCCTCCACGATGAAGAGCTCGGTCTTCTCGCGGGCGCTGCTCGAGCAGTCGCTGAGCTTGCCGGGAAGCGTGGCGCGGCCGCTGGTCGCGGTCTTGCGCGAGATGGCCGCCGAAGCGGCGCGCGAAGCCTCGCGGGCGCGGGCCGACAGGATTATGCGCGCGACGATTTGTTCGGCCACGCTGCGGTTCGAGTTCAGCCACTGCTCGAGCGCCGGACGAACCGACTGATCGACCGCGCCCTGGACCTCGGGGTTGTTCAGGCGGTCCTTGGTCTGGCCCTGGAACTGAGGCTCGGCCACGTACACGCTGAGGATGCACGCGAAGCCCTCGCGGATGTCCTCCGCCGAGAGCGTGACGCCACGCGGAGTGAGCGCGTGGGTCTCCACGTAGTTGCGCACGGCCTTGCCGACCGCGGCGCGAAGGCCGTTTTCGTGCGTGCCGCCCGAGCCCGTGGGGATGCCGTTCACGTAGCTGCGCACGAGCTCGTCGGTGGCCTCGGTCCACTGAAAGGCCACCTCGACTTTGACGTCGCCCTCTTTGAGCAGGGAAAAAGGCGCATCGTGGATGGCCTTCGAGCCGCGCTCGCCGATGACCTTCTTCAGGTAGTCGAGGATGCCTTGCTCGTGGCGGAAGACCTCGTCGGTCTTGCGGGCCTCGTCGATGAAGCGAATCTTCACGCCGCGGTGCAGGTAGCTCGCGATCTCGAGGCGCTCGCGGATGGTCGCCGGATCGAACTCGGTGCGCGGAAAGATCGTAGGGTCCGGCTGGAAGAACACGGTGGTTCCGCTGCCGCGCGCCGGGCCGACCTTCTTGATGTCGCTCGTGGCCACGCCACGCTTGAACTCCATCATCCACTCGAAGCCGCCGCGCTTCACCTTGGCGACGAGCTTGGTGGACAGGGCGTTCACGACCGACGCGCCGACGCCGTGGAGGCCACCGGAGGTCTTGTAGTTTTGCCCCTCGAATTTTCCGCCGGCGTGCAGCGTCGAGAAGATGATCTCGAGCGCGCTCTTCTTGAGCTTCGGGTGCTTGTCGACCGGGATGCCGCGACCGTCGTCGCTCACGGTGATGCTCGAGCCGTCCTTGTGGAGGGTGACGCCGATCTCTTTGGCGTGGCCGTTCATGGCCTCGTCGATCGAGTTGTCGACGACCTCCCACACGAGGTGGTGGAGGCCCGAGCTCCCGACGCCGCCGATGTACATGCCGGGGCGCTTGCGCACCGGATCGAGGCCTTCGAGGATGGTGATGTCTTTTGCGGTGTACTCGGTCGCCATGGTTCTTTCGCGCGCCTTTCCGCTCACTTACGATCGACGAGAGGCTCGGGGGCGAGCGGCGTCTCGGTGACGACCTCGGTGATCGCCCCGCGACTGATGATCTCGCGGCCCTTGCCGCCACGTCCGGTCTTCTCGTAGCGCCCGGTGTTGATGCGCTGCTCGCCGCCGAGGCTCGTCTTGACGACGAGCGTGTCGCGGTCGTCCTTCGCGGCCTTGATCGCGAGGAGCGTGTCGTCGTCGGCGAGGTTCATGAGCAAGACGCCCTTGCCCGCCGAGGCGAGGTAGTTCACGTCCTGGACCTCGCAGAGGAGCGCACGACGCTTCTTCGACACCGAGATCACGGTCTCGTAGCCGTGCACGATCTCGACGCCCACGATGGTGGCGCCCTCGGACAGACGCGCGAATTTCCGGCCGCTTCGCGTGGACGGCTCGACGAACGAGCCGAAGCCGAACGTAAGACCGAGGCCGTCGGTGGTGGCCGCGAGCGCGTACGTCTCGGGGTAGTGGGTCTCGTCCCCGGCAAGGCTTCCCACGACCCGCGGATCGAGCGAATAGGCGGCGAGGATCGACTCGCCGTCTTTCATCTTGA
>JAYUKI010001235.1:0-7940 GCA_043764595.1 Myxococcales bacterium
GTCGAGATTCCCCTCACCGAAGAAGAGAAGGGCATGCTCGCGAAGAGCGCCGCTTCGGTTCAAGGAATCGTCGACGTCGTGAAGAAGACCCCGGCCTGACAGGTCGTCCATTCGACGTGTCCCGTGTCGCCCCGACAGCCTTCGCTTTCGGGGCGATTCTTCTTTTGTCGCGCCATTTCCAGAGCGCTCGAGCCGCCCCGGACGGCGTCGCCGCAGAGGCTCAGAGCGAGTCGACGATCACGTTGTCGATGACTACCGAACCGCCTGTGACGTTGCGCGCAAATGGAACGCCCGCCGAGATTCTGAGTTTGGTGGGCCGCACCCCGGCGTAGGAAATGGGAACCGGCCCGTTCGAGCCGATACGCACCGTGGCCGTGACCTGTCCGTTGGCCGTGGTGATCGTCATCGTCATGTGCCGGAACACGTCTTCGGGAAAGATGAGAGGGTTCGAGCGGTACGCCGAGCCACCATCCTGCAGATAGCTGAAGTACTCGAGCGAGGCTCCGGTGGGGGCGAGGGCCACTGCGAACTGCTGGAACTGCGCCCCCGGCGCCGCCGGAAACGCCTGGACCACCAAAGGTACGATCACGCTGTTGGCCCCGAAGGTCGTAGCTGGCGTGAACCGAAGATCGAGCTCGATGCGCGTGTCGCCCGCGGGAACGTCCACCGCTTTGGTGATCGAGGTGTCGCCGTCCTTGGGAACCGTGCCAACGTCGACCCCGAGCGCATACGGGGCCGATACCGAAACCAACGAGCGAACGAGCGTACCCGCGGTGTCGTCCCGCTCGTCCCAACGCATCGCGAGGTCAGGACCTGCGTCGTCGAAGTCGTCGCAAAATAGGTGAGCCGAAGAACACGGCGTCACGCGTGGAGGCCCGGCGTCCGCGCTGGCATCGATGGACGCTTCGGAAAACGATCGGTCCTCGCCTCCGTCTCCTTTGGGAGCCCCATCGGCGAGTCCAGCATCGCTCGACGCCGCGGTGTACGTGCCCGAGCAGCCCACCACGACCGCAAAGCAGCAGAGCCAAGCGCGGGAGCGTCGCTCGGAAAAGGGCATCCCTCCAAGATAGTCCCGAGCGAGAAACAAGGGGCATTCTTCGCGGTCGGACGCACCCGCAATGCAACGCTCCGGTCTTGCCCACGCTGGCTCACGCGCCCTTACATCGCCGTTTGCAGTTCCTTCACCAATGGCCTGAAATTCCGACGGATCCGACGTCTCTTGCCGCAGGTTCGTCGACGAACGGCCCGAATCGATCCTCGAGTTTTCCGCAAGCGCGGCCGAAATTCTCGATTGCCGCCGGCGCCTTCGCGGCCCATGCTGAATCGCGAAATGCGAAGCCGTCGACTCGTCTCGGGATTGTTCTTGGGAACCCTCCTTGCCGCTTGTGGCGGAGCCACCGCTACGGACCTTTTCACCGATCCTGCGGACGCCACGGCGCCGACGAGCACCACGACGAGCACCGTTCCCACCACCACCGGAACGCCCACGACCACGAGCCCCACGACCAAGCCCACCGACGAGCCTCCGACCATCACCGACGGCTCCGTTCCACCCCGCGACGCCAGCGACGGAAGCCGCCCGGACGCCAACACGGTGCGCGACGGAGGCCCCGGCATCAACTGCGGAACCCTCACGTGTGGCGCAGCCGACACGTGTTGTGCGCAGTTCATGAGTGGCACGTATCGATTCGAGTGCCGAGCCGGCCAAGTGACGTGCGCCGAGCCGTCCACGCAGATCAACTGCGACAGCAACGAAGACTGCCCGAACTCCGCCGCCAAAATCTGTTGCGGCGATCGCGTGACCGCTGGAGGCTTCTCCTACTACGACAACCTGAAGTGCGCCGCGACCTGCACCGGAAACGACGTCATCTTCTGCAACCCGGCAAACCCGACGCCCGCATGCGGAGCCAAGGCCTGCCAAGAGTCGACCATCCTAAGAGGCTATTACGCCTGCGCCCCTTAAGGGGCATTCACGGTTGTGGCATCGGTGCACGCAAGTGCGCGGTCGGACTGCCGAACGGGCTCGAATCCCCGTAAAAGCTGGTTCGCTTTTGGGTGACGTTCCGCTTCGGCTGAAAACCATCCCGACCGCCGAAGCTGCCAAACCAAAGTCAAATCTTTGGAGTGTTGAAACGAAAAGGGCGACTCGGGGAAAACCCGAGTCGCCCGCTTCGTTGCAGCCGTACGGTCGTCGATCAGTTGCGGCGACGGCGGCGGCCGAGGGCGGCTACTGCGAGGCCGAATCCGACGAACATCGTCGCGGTTCCGCCAGCGGAGCTCGGGCTCATGGCACAGCCCCCAGCCTCTTCGACGGCGGGAGTCTCGGCGGGGGGAGTGGGCTCACCCGTGCCAGAGTCCACGTTGGGAGTGGGACCTGCGTCGGGCGTGGGCGTGGGGCCCGAGTCGGGCTTGCCGGGACCTGCGTCCGGGGGCGCCGTCGGAGTGCACGTGCCGGGCTTGAGGTCGACCGACGAGCACTTCGAGCCATCGGGGCAGCCGTTGCCCGCGGCGTCGCCACGGCAGCCGTCGGTGCACTTCAGCGTCGAAGCGAGGCAGATCTTGCCGCTCTTCTTGTCGCCGCAGTCGGCGTCGGCTTCGCAGTCGTCGGTGCAGCGGCCAGTGCCAATGTCGCAGCGCGGAGTCGCGCCACCGCAGTCGGCCTGGGCCGTACACTTGCCGCATGTTCCGACTTTGGCGCCGGTGGTGAAGCACGTGGGATTCGCCGCCGGGCACGCGGGCAGGGTGGCAGCACCGTTGTTGCCCGCACACGGCTTGCATTCCTTGAAGGTCGAGGCGGCGATGTCGACGCAGAACGGAGTGGCCTCGGCGCAGGCGCCGGCGCCAGCGGTGCCGAAGTCACCGGTGCACGAGACGTTGCACGACCCCTTCGTGGCGCCCGCGGTCACACAGACGGGACTTGCCGCAGGACACGCGCGAGCTGGAGCAGCGGCCCCAGCGTTGCCCGTGCAGTCCTGGCACTTCGCGTTGTTGGTGGCATCTCCTGGGGTGCAGACCGGCGTGGTGCCGGCGCACGGAACGTGCGGAGCCGTCGTGTTCGGGGGCGTCGCCGGGCAAACGCCCGCGGTGAGACGAATGTCGTCGATGTCAAACGCCTCATTGGGCGTCGTGTTCGAGCAGTCCGCGCCGCCGCAGTAGTTGAAGAAGGACGTCTGCGCGTGGGTGCTCGCGGCGCGCGCTTTGAAGTCGTGCTTGACCCAGCGCCAGGTTCCGTCTCGGGTTATGGGAGCCACGGCAACTCCGTTGCAGGCTTCCGCGGCGGTGGTCGCCTCCGAGCTTGCCGCGAAACAAAGGCCGATTCGCTTGTCACCTCCCGCGACGCCTGCCATGCCCGTGGCGCCCGTGTAGTTGAGGCCGAGGTAGGGACGCGAACCAGGCTGCGCGCGGACCCATGCGCTTAGGCAGTAATCTGCTGCTGGGGTCACGGCTTGAATGTTCGTGCCAGCCGCGTACTGGTGACCTGCGACCGCGGGCCTCGTTTCTCTCGCGTAGCGACCCGCGCACGCCGCGCCAGCGGGTTCGTCCGCGATCGAGCTACGAAGCGCGATCACGTCTCCCGCCTCCGGCGGCGCGTCGACGACGTAGGTGAGGTTGCCGGTGGACTTGGAGGAAATCCACTTCCCCGCGACCACCCCGTTTTCCCAATTCTCCGCCAGCTGAGCGCCTGCCACGCTCGGAAGCGCCGCTAGGGCTGCTCCACACAACACTCCAACCAACGTCGGCGACAGGCGATTTTTCAAGCTGAGTTTCTTCATGGCTCTCCACTCCGGCAGGCGGTTCTAGGAAACACCCGTAAGGTTTTCGGCTCTTCGCGAGCGCGTGTACGACGCTTCACCGTAGCGCACGACGCGCCGCTCCGGCACACGGAATAACTCGGGCTCCTTTGCCCCACAAACCGTGTGGCCTTGTGTCGCAGCTCGGCCCACCCGGAGTGCGTCCCGTCGGCGCGTCAAACGAAGCTTCGAGCGCGTCGACGAGCCTTCGACTCTGGCGCCGCAAAGTGCGGTACGCTCTCGACGATCCGATGCGACAGGTCCACCTTTTTCGGCTTTTCCCCGCTCTTTTGCTCCTTCCGTGCGCCGCGGCGCTCGTCGCGTGCGGTCCGCCCCCGCGTCCGAAGGTCGAAATGGTGCCCATCGGTACGAACGCTCCGGACATCAACGAAGAGAAGACCCCGTCGAACAAGCCCCCGCCCGTGGTCGACAACGGCGCCGCCAAGGGCTGCGTCGTCAACGACACCGAGGAGCTTGCGGACTGGCTTCGGAACGACAAGTGCAAAATACCCGCTTCGGAAGCGGATCGCACTCCGGGCCTCTCGCAGAAGCTCGACTTCAAGCTCACGGCGTCCACCCCGGAAATCTCCCCGGGTGGCCGCGTCGATCTCACGCTCGCGATCAAGAACAAGTCGAGCGAACAAGTCTCGCTCGTCTTCAACGTCGATGGGCCCGCGTTCCAGGTGCAGACCTTCGACGCCAAAGGAAAGCGCGTCGGTCAGCCGGCCGGAAAGCCCAAAGCGCCGACGGGAGTCCTCATCGACGAAGACTCGGTTCGCACGGTGAAGCTCGTGGTGGGCTCCGGCGGAACCCTCAAAACCAAGCTCTATTGGGACGCCGTGAAGCTTAAGTGGGCCCCGGAAAAAATCGAGGGCTCGGTCACCACGATCGGCACGTTCCCCACGGCCCCGGCCGGCAATCTGCCTGTCGGAAAGTACACGGCACGTCTCGCAACCTCGCTCAATGGCGTCGGCGACGAGAGCCTTCCCAAACTACCCATCGAGGTCGTGAAAGAGTAGTCGCCCGAGAAATCTCGACCCTCACGAAGCGCACGAAAAAAGGCCCGATCCTCCTGCCGAGGTTCGGGCCTTCTTTTTCGGACGTGTTTGGAAGGCGTTACTTCTTGTCGCTGCTCTTCTTCGAGTGCGCGTGCGCGTGCGCGTGCGCGTGACCACCGCCGTGTCCACCGCGAAGCTGTTTGGCGAGCTCGCGAACTTTCACGGCCTCCTCCTTGGTGACGACGTTGTCGGCCACGGCGCGGGCCACTTCGGCGTTCAGCGCGGCCACACCCGCGTTGAACTTGTCGCGAATTTCCTTCTGCTTGTCGGCCGGAAGGCTCGCGATGCGGGATTCCATGTGCTGGCGTTTGGTGGCGACCTTCTGGTCGAACGCCGTCTTGAACTCTGCACCGGCCATCGGAAACTTCTTGCCGTGCTTGCCGGCTGCACCACCGTCGGCGTGCACGGCGGGCTTCGCCGGCGTGGCGTCGGCGAAGGCAGGAGCGGCGAGGGCGAGCGTAGCGATCGAGGCAACAAGGGCAGCGGTGACGGTCTTCATGAAACGCATGGTGGGCTCCTTGAGTAGTCCGAACGAGGCGTGAAGGCGAGTGTTTGGACGTCGGTTTCTGTCTCGTGTGGGAGGCGTCCGCGTCCGTTCGTTCTTGGAGGGTCAGACGGGGCTCGGCCGCGAACCTTCGCGTCGTTCACGCTTCTTTACCGAGCGTTGGACGGGCTGCCTCGCGAGGCGCGGAGGCCCACCAATGTGCTGGCCCACTCCACGAACGGAGCGGGCACGTCGTCCAGGCTGCCGTAGCGCAAGATCTGCTCGGCAATGACGTCCAACCTATCGATTCGACTCAGGAATGCGATGTCGGGGATTCCCTCGAAATCCTCCAAGACGTGTGCGCCTTTGGCCCTCAACGTGAACGAGTACGCGGTCCGCGCGTGCGTGGCGCCAGGGCCCATGGGACCACCCCAGTGGAGGGAGCACGCGTCCCAGAAGAGCGCGGAGCCTGCGGGCAGCGGGTAGGCTTTTGCGTGGTGCACGTCGAAGGGCTCGCGACGGAGCGCGTCGGGGTAGCCACGGTCTTTCGACAGAGGCACGACGTGCATGCAGGCGGTCTCCAGGGTGACCTCGGAGAGCGCGACCCACACGTTGACCACGCCGGGCCGTCCGTCCGGTTGGCGCACGAGATCGTAGATGCCTCGGTGAGGCGCCCATCCCGCCTTTCCGGTGACGGGTGGAATGTTCCACGCCCATCCATCGGCCAGAACCTCGCACGGGCCCATGAGCTCCGCAACGACCGGTAAAAGCCGCGAAACAGGCTCCCAGAAGGCATCGAACGCGTACGCAAATACGGGCGGCATGCCGAGCGCTTCGAGTCGCGCGATCGTGCCCACGAGCTCCTTCGCGCGCCCGGAAGAAATCAGCCCCGGAAGCACCGCGACGCCTTCCGCAGGAAACTCCCGCAAGGCTTCGGTCGGATCGGTCTCGGCGTCGACGTCGGGGCCCTCGGGGGCCTTCGCGTCGTCGAGGGCATGGCTTCGCTCGAGCAGGGTGAACACGTCGCGAAGAGAGCTTGGTCTTTTGGGCATCGTCGGACTCGAACGTCTCGGCTACCGTGTGCAAACGCATCGCCGGTTCAGGAGCGGCAAAGTACCGCGATTTCCCGCGCTCCGAATCGATTCCTCGCGCACCCACGAGCTCGCTGCACCATGTACTCGCTCTTCGACTTCGGCCGCATGCTCACTCGGCCTCGCGTGGCCGCATACACGGAAGCGATGCGTCGGGCGATTCGTCCCGGAGACGTGGTGATCGACGTCGGGACCGGCACGGGCTTTTTTGCGCTCGTGGCCGCCAAGCTCGGAGCCAAGAAGGTCTACGCCATCGAAGGCCTCGCCCACGCCGCGCAGCTTGCAAAGACCACCGTGCGCGACAACGGCTTCTCGGACGTCATCGAGGTGGTCCACGGCCTCTCCACCGAGCTCGAACTCGCCGAAAAGGCCGACGTCGTGGTCGCCGATTTGCGCGGAAAGTTGCCTCTTTTTGGGGCGAACGTGCCTTCGATGCTCGACGCTCGGGTTCGACTCCTGAAGCCCGAAGGCAGGCTCCTGCCGAAGCGCGATCTCGTGTACGTGTCCGCGTTCGAGTCGGATGCGCTCTACACGTATCTGCTCGGCGGGTACGATCAGCCGGGGTACGACCTCCGGGCCTGCCGCGCCGCCGTGACGCAGGGCATGCTGAACGACGACGAGCGTCCACTGACACCCGAGCAGCTCATCGCCGAGCCCGCCCTGCTCTTTTCGGTCGAGTACGGGACGAGCCCCGACCGCTACAAAGGAAAGGTCACGCTGTCGGCTCGGCGCCCGGCGACGGTCCATGGCCTCGTCCTTTGGTTCGATGCCGAGATCGACGACGAAGCCATATTTTCCAACGCGCCGGGCGAGAGCGTCGACGTGTACGGCCGGGTCGTGTTTGCCTGGGACGTTCCGTTGGCCGTTCTGCCGGGCGAAACCCTCGACGTGGAGGTTCTGGCCCACCCCGTCAAGGACGACTATCTGTGGAGCGTCGTCACCCGAACGAAGGACCGCGTCGTCCGACAATCTCCGCTTTCCCTGGGGAGTTTCGAGGCTTTACGCCCCATGTGAAGGCGAGAATGTGCCTTTCTTGCGTGGGCCTCTGGCTCCTGCGGGCTCCTGACGCGGCGGCGTGAATGCTCTGGCCGCCAAGCGCACCTTGCAGTACGGTCCAATCTCGAGTGAAGAAGGAGCGTCTGCCCATGTCCGTTCGCGAGTCCAAACAGGAGCTCGAGACCCCCAAGAAGCCCTACGTCCAGCCGAAGCTCAAGGTGCTCGGCAAGGTGCGTGATCTCACCCTCGCCGCAGCGGCAGGGAGTGTCTCGGACGGGTTGCTTCGTATGGTCGTCATGTGATTCGAGCGGCGTGGGGCGGTGCAGCCGAGAGGCTCGGCGCGGCCACGGGAGTGCTCCTCGAGATCGATTCGAGCGTCGTTCGAGCTTCGGACGGCGCTTTTTGTGTTGGCGTTGCCGGGCCTGGCCACGATCTCGAAGTGGGCATCCGCGCCGATGGCCTCGACGCTGCGCGGCCTGGTTTCTCTCAGGCGTTCTTCGTTGCCGCCTTCGCGGACGGT
>JAYUKI010001236.1:0-7938 GCA_043764595.1 Myxococcales bacterium
CGCTTCGTTGTAGGGAACCACGAAGAAGAAGTCGCGCTGGTCGGTGCTGCGGCGCAGCGGAACGACCGTGATTTTCCCACCCGCGGAGCCGCCGTCGGCGCGCACGGTGATGCTGGTGGTCACGCCCGGCGGGTCCGGAGGAAGCGTGGCTACGGACTCGAAGGTGGCGCCGGTGAAGCGGCCGAGCTCGGGCTTTTCAATCTCGAACGTCGCCCCCGCGGTCACGTCCTTGTCGCCTTGCGCCGACTTCCGAATCACGCGGAACGTCTGCTTGGCGGGCGTGGGCGGGTTCGTCGCGGTGTCGATGAAGACGACGGCGTTGCTCGGATCGATCGCCAGGCCGTTCTCGGTGCCGTCACCGAATCCAAGGCCCCCCTCTCGACCACCGTCGGGGGTGCCAAACGGGTTGCTCGACGGATTGGCCGACGGGTCGTCGAACAGTGTGGGGCGATCGCTTCCACCACATGCGGCGGCACAACCGAGAGCGAGAACCAGCGAGAACGAAACGGACTTGCGCATGAATTCCTCCGAATGCCCCCACGTCGCCGGGCAATCGCAAGCTGACAGATCGGGAAGTGCTTGGCCAGCTTCGTGCAGGTCAAATCCGAGGGAATCGTCGCGTGTCGACATGCCCCTACCTTTCCGTCCATAGGGGCCTCGTCACTCGTTTTGCGCTCGATCCGAGCTCCCTCTACGGGTTGTTCACCGTGAGGTCCGATTCGATCGCTGGCCGTGGTTTCAAGCGACGCAGGACCGGGTCCGACGGACGCCAGTCGTCCACTGTTGCGGCGGGAACCATGGGCACCACGTAGGTCGCATTGCGCACGCCGTCGAAGCTCGTGGCACCGGCGCTGACGACCGGCACGTGCTTGAACGACGTGGTCGCGTAGAACATCCGGTAGTGGAAAAAGTTCTTCTGCACGATGACGTCGGCGTCGCGCGCGCGAAGGCCCACGGCCTCCCAGAAGCTCGGGTGAATGGGCAAGGGTGCGCGCTCGCACACGACCACGTGCACCTTCCCGCAGTCGAGCCGAAGCGTACGGCCCGAGTCGGTCGTGGCGTGGCCACGAAGTGTCGCGTTCATGGCGACCTCGGGCGCTCCGTAGCCCGGAGTTCCTCGCAGGACGACCTCGCGCGTTTCCCCGTCGGCGACGGACCAAAGCTCCTCGACGAGACGCGGATCGTGGAGCGGAACGAAGGCACGAAGGCCGTAGTCCTTGGCGAGCAGCCCTCGCACGATGCGCGTGTTGCCCCCCGGTGCGCCAGCGCCCACCACGTCGTCGCAGTCGACCAACGTCACCGGTCCGAACCTTCGCGCGAGGCTCGATTTGGCTTCTTCGAGGGCCTCCGAGACCCCGAACATCGGCGGCAGGCTCGACGTGCGCTCCTCCCACGCGCGATCGGCGAGCTTCTCGACGAGCGAATCGGCGAGGGCTTGGTCGCCGTTCGTGGAGACGTGCACGGCCCAGCCGAGATGCTCGGCGTTCGTGTACGGGTGCACCATGAAGAGGCTCGCCGAAATGACCCGCGGGTCGCTCTCCAGGTCGCGCATGAACTTGAACACGCCGCGCATCGGCGCGAGAAAGTCGATCGTGACTCCGCCTCCGATCACGATCGGCAGCTTGCGCCACGAATGAACGGGACGGAGCTCCCCGCGCAGCACGCGAATGAGTCGATTTCCGGCTCGAAACCCGGTCGGCGCAAGATCCCAGTGGGGGTTCGTCCGGTACGCGACGAGCACGTCCGCCGGAGCCACGAGCCCCTCGGAGAGGTTCGCGTGGAGGTCGTAGCTCACGGCAAGCTTCACCGACGGGCCGACGAGGGCGCGAACCCGACGAAGGAGCTCGGCTTCGGGAGCCCCATCGAGCCCGTCGACCTGCATCGAGCCATGCAGCGCGAGGTACACGCCGTCGAGCGGACCATCACGGAGCGCACCCTCGAGACGCGAGACGAGCCCGCCCACGAGGTCCTCGAAGCAGGCGCGTGAGAGCGGCCCACCGGGGACGGCGAGCGACGACTGGAGGGGCACGCAGGTGACGCCGCCGGCGAGACGCGCCGCCTGACGAAACCCGGTGAGCTCGGCGTGGGGCATGAAGGATTTGAGCTCGGTGCCGCCGAGGGTGGTCGCGCGGGCAAGGGCCTCGCCCTCCAAGTGGTGCATGCGTTCGAAGTCGTCGCGTTCGGTAAGAACGGGCGAGCCGGCGTTGGCCTCGTGGAAGAGGCGGCCGTACGCGATCCGGAGAGGCTTTTTGGAGCGACCGAGCGAAATTCCGAACATCGATTTTTCTCTTTCCGACCGCCCAGCGGTCCGAATCTGCAAGCGAAACTGCGAACGACGCGCCCTACCTGGCCGCCCCTTTTTTCTTTTCGATCTTGGCCTTCGTCGGCTTCTTTTCCGAGGGTTCCTGCGGGGCGATCTTCAGCGGCCGGAGGAAGTGCTCCCACACGAGCTCGTGGGAAGGACCGAGCGCGAGGCCCGACGTGACGCGCTGGAGCATGAGACCGTCGACGAGGGCCCGCACCGTCGCGACGAGCGCGTCGGCATCGCAGGGCACGACGACTCCCTCGGCGATGCCGGCGCGAACGCGGTCCGCCGCGGCCCTCCGGAAGACCTCGAAGACCTCGGCCCCGCGGCTCAGAATATCGGCCACGCGCGCCCCCGCCGTGGCCGCGATGGCCTGCGTGAGGAACACCATGCGGGACTCGCGGCCGTGATGGAACGCGTGCACCGCACGGAGCTGCGCATAGAGGCGATCGATGGGGTGCGCATGGCGCTCGACCTCCGCCATCACCACGCTGGCTTGCTCGGTGAGCAGCGCGACAAGTGCGGCCTCCACGATGTGGCCATAGGTCGGGAAGTGGTAGAGCAGCGTGGGCCGCTTCATGCCGAGCTCCGCCGCGAGGCCCTCCGCCGAGAGCGAGAGCCCTTCACGCTCGAGAATGGCCGAGGCTCGCCGCGCGAGATCGAGTCGTTTTTCGGGATCCGGTAGGCGTGCCATGTTCGACGAACTGTCAGATAATATTTCCTGACGAACTGTCAAGTCCAGCGCCGCAACTTTCGAATCCTCCGCAGAAAATTACCTACGAGGCCTGCTGAGCTCTCCCAGTCCGATCCAACTCGGGATTCAAACTTGACAGTTCGTCAGTCAATGCTACCCCGCCTGGCATGAAGAACCTCGCTCCTCGCATCGTCGTCGTCACGGGCGCCAACACGGGCATCGGCGCCGCGTGCGCCCTCGAGCTCGCGGCCCTCTCGAACGAGCAGCCCGTGCACCTCGTGCTCGCGTGCCGATCCAAAGAGAAGACGCTCCCGATCCTCGAGAAGGCCCGCGCGCTCGGGGCCGAGGCGAGCTTCGTCGCGCTCGACCTCGGCGATCTCGCGGCCGCCAAGCGAACCGGGGAAGAGCTCGCCTCGCGGTTTCCGAAGATCGATCTCCTCGTGAACAACGCCGGCGTCGCCGGTGCGCGTGGGCTGACGAAGCAGGGCTTCGAGGTGGCCTTCGGAACGAATCACCTCGGCCACTTCGCGTTCACCTCTCCGCTTTTTCCGGCGCTGCGACGCGCACGCGGACGCGTGGTGAACGTGTCGAGCGGGAACCACTTCAAAGCGAAGGCGCTCGACTTCGAGGCCGTCAGGCGAACCACGAAGAGCCGCACGGGCCTCCCGGAGTATGGGGTCTCCAAGCTCGCCAACGTGCTCTTTACCGCCGAGATACGCAGGCGTTTCCCCGAGATCGAGGCGGTCGCCGTAAACCCGGGACGCATCGCGAGCGACATCTGGCGGCGCGTTCCGATGCCGTTTCGCGCCGTGCTTCCGTGGCTTCTCCGCATGGGCACCGTGGAGGTCGGCGGGCACACGCTCGTCAACGCGTCCCAGGCCAAGCTCTCCCCCGAGCTTCTCTATTTTCACAAGCTCGCGCCGAAAGACGCGAACCCGCTCGCCAAGAGCCCCGAGCTCGCCGAAGCGCTATGGACGTTCAGCGAACAGGCCGTGCGCGCGGCCTCCTTGGCCCGGACGGATGGCGCCCTCCTCCCCGAAGCTGGGGCCGAAGCCATCGTCGCGTGAAGGATCGCGAGGGTCCGTGTTGCCGAGCCGCATGCACCATGAAAGCCTCGGTGGATGCAGGTTCCCACTTCCGTAGCGGCTCTCACGTTCTTCCTCGTCGCATGCGGAAAAACCGAAGGTGGCCCGCCGAAGACCGAAGACTCGCCGAAGCCGCCTTCGCCCACGGCACCGAGCACGAGCGGGGAACGCCCCAAGGCCACGGCCCCCGCGGCTCCTACAGAAACCGTCATGGCGTTCGTGGGCGACGACCCGGGCAAGGCCGTAAAGCTCTCTGGCCCGTCGGCGTGGACCCTCGGCCCGGCCGACAGCTGGTCGCTCGGCCGCTTCGACTACGTGCGCGCGGAAGGCACGAAGAACGTATTCAAGAGCGCTGGGAGCGATGCCCTCTTTGCCGTCCCTGCCGCGTACGGTGCCGAGCCCTCCAGCGAAGCACGCCGGTCCTGGAAAAAAGGCGACGCGGTGCTCGTAGGACCGACCCGAACCGCGGAGTGCGGGCGAGTGATCGAGGTGACTCCGGAAGGCGTGAAAGTCGGCTTCGAGTGGGCCGAAAAGGGAGAGACCACCGTTGCGCTCCCGCACGACCTTCTGCCAATCACCGGCCGCCTCGAGCTCGGCGCACCGGTGGCCTACAAGAGCAAACCCGAGGACGAGGGCTACCGCTTCGCCTACTTCGTCTACGGCGACGGCAAAGAGGTCTGGCTGACGGGAAAAAAACGCGTCCCAACGGCGCTGGTCCAAGCGATCGACGTGATGCGCACATTCAAGAAGGGCGACAAGGTCTTCGCAGCCACGCTCGAAACCAAAGGACTCTTCCGCCCTGCCACCTTTGCGGATTCGGTCGAAGGCGGCGCCCGGTACGAGGTCATGTTCGCCGATGGGAAGAAGGGTACGGCCAAGTTCTGCCGTGTCACGTCAGCGCTCCCTTGAGCCCACGGCCTCGGCGACGCAAGGCCTCGCTTCGGGAGGCGCCCTAGAACCTTGCTTCGGGAGATTTGGGGATCGGGAGTAGGCGAGTGGCTCGAGAGAACGAGCCGACTCGCAGTAGAGCGCCGATCAGGCTTTTGGACGCGCGCACCAAGGATTTCGCTGGGTTCGCAAGCATCGCTAGGAGCGACGACGACGGATACGACCCTTGGAAGTCCCCGACGGGGGGCTCTCGAATCCGAGGAGGAGCGACCACACGAGGCGCCGCCAAACCGGCGAAAGCCGATTCACTCGTTCGGCGCTTAGATGCGGCGGAACACGCCGACCACGACGCCGAGCAGCATCGTTGGGCGGAAGTCCATCGCGCGGACCAGGATGGGCGCCATGGTCTTGTTGGCGGGCTGGAACCGAACGTAGTCCTTCTCCGGGAAGTAGTACTTCACCGTGGCTTCGTCGCCGATGAGCGCCACGACGATTTCCCCGCGGCTCGCCGTGAGCTGCTTTCGGACGAAGATGTAGTCGCCGCTCAAGATGCCCGCGTCGATCATGCTGTCGCCCGTGACACGAAGGCCGAACACCTCGCGGCCTCCGCGAAGGAGCCCGCGGTCGATGCGGACGGTGTCGATGACGTTCTCTTCGGCGAGAAGCGGCATGCCGGCGGCCACGCGGCCGAGGACCTGCACTTCGACGAGATCGTCGTCTTCGAGCGTAGCGCGCGCTTCGTCGTTGGACGGATCGGGAGTGAGGCCGACAGGCCCCGTGGGCGCAGGCCCCGTGGGGCGGAGCGCACGGCTCTTCATGTCCTCACGGGTGAGATAGCCTTTGCGCTCGAGGGCACGAAGGTGATCGTTCACGCCGTTGGTCGAGCGAATGCCCATCCGAGCGCCAATTTCTCGGAGCGTTGGCGGATAGCCGCGGTCGACGATGGACTGCTTGATGTAGTCGAGAACCATCTGCTGCCGCTGGGTGAGCCCTTGCATGATGCAACGAACAGTACTGAACGCACGTTGCACGGTCAAGATTGCGGGTCTCTTTTCGGCCAACCTATGGATAATCCTGGGAATATTTGACTGGAATAGGTAGGTGAACGTGGGGGCCAAGGTGCCCCTTTTGGACCCCAAAGGCCGCCTTCGGAGGCCCTTTGAGCACTTGAAATGCGGGCAGCACGCGTCAGGTTCTCAGCCCTGGGAGCTCGACCAAAAGCGAAACGGCCGAGTGGCCTTCGACGCTCGGGGCGTGCTTCGGGCTCACTCGGCCGGCTCGTGGCAGGGCCGTTCGTCGTGGCAGCGGCTATTTCTTGGTCCACACCTTGCTGATGAACCGGGCCTCGAACGGATCGCCGTGGCACGTCTCGCAGCCGTGCTCTTTCTTGTCGGTGCGCTTCACCTTGTCGACGAACTCGGCTTGCATCCACCCCGACAGGACCTTCTTGTCCTTGCGGTCGAGGGTTTCCATGCGGCCTTGGTGGCACGAGTCGCAGTAGAGCGGGCTTCCGTCGGCCATGGCGAGGCCGCGCGTGAAGTCGTTCCACATATGTGCGGCGGCCTTCTTGCGGGGCGTGGACGCCTTGAAGTCGTCGGCGTTGTGGCACGCGTTGCATTGCACGCCGAGCGCCTTGGTGAAGGTCTTCATGACCTTGCGGAGCTTCTCGGGCTCGAGCTTCTCGAGCGGCGGAAGCTTCTTCGGATCGAGTCCAATCGCGACGAGCTCCGCCGTCATGGTCGTGGCCACCACGGGCTTCATGACGATGGCCGTCGGCGCGGCGACAGGCGCGGCGGACGCGGAAGGGGCCACGCTGGCCGAGGGCAAGACGGGCGTGATCTGAGAGCCCGACGGCGCCGCCGAGGGCACGGGCGGCACGTCCGGGGTGGGAAGGTTGCCACCGCATGCGGCTGCGGTGAGCGAGCCAACAAGGGAGAGGCCCAAGAGCAAATGAAGAGCAGGTTTTTTCATGTTCGAGTCTCTTTCGAGGCGCGTGCGTCGGAGCGAACGGTGCGAACGGTGGCGAAGCTCCGCGCGACCGCGCGCCACGGTGAGTGGATCCGGGGAGAGCGTGTCGGTCAGAATTTTCCCGTGGTCGACAGGAACGTAAGTTTGTCGTTGGTCTCGCGGAGGCGGCTCGTGAGCATGCGCACCGAGCTCCACAGCACCTCGTACGCGAGGTCTTTGTGGAGGAAGAGCAGGTCGTCGAAGTCGTCCTTCGATATGACGAGGAGCCGGCAGCGCTCGTGTGCGAGGGCGTCCGCCGAGCGCGTGGACTCGTCGAGGAGGGCCATTTCGCCGAAGATTTCGCCCGGACCGAGCACGGCCAGGGCCTCTTCTCCCATGCCGGCGACGTCCCGCGAGATGCGGACTTTGCCTTCGAGGATGATGTAGAGGCGGTCGCCCGGATCGCCGTACTTGAAGATGCGCGTTCCGAGCCCATGGGACTCTTCGCGGGTCACCTCTGCGATGAGCTGCAGGGCTTCCCCGGTGAGCCCGTCGAAGAACGGAACACGTGCGAGCTGCTCTTCGCGAAGGGCGGTGGGGCTCGGTACGGTCACGATGGGGGAACGTACCGGCTTTTTGTCCCCATCGTCCACATTCCCGCGGCGTTTCGTGCGCCTTCGGTCGGACGGAGGGCGGACGGCGAGCCGGCGCCCGCGATCCGGTCCTTATCTGCCTCGGGATCAGGGCCCTCGAATGCACGGGGGGAGGTCGGAAGGGCTCGGATCGGCACGAATCGGTTCCCAAGTCACCTCCGAGTCGGCGTAGAGTCTTGCCCATGTCGGAGACGCGGAAAGTCATCATCATTGGTTCTGGCCCTGCGGGCCACACGGCAGCCATCTACGCTTCGCGCGCCAACCTCAAGCCCCTCATGTTCGAGGGTCTCGTGCGCGGTGGCATTCCCGGTGGTCAGCTCATGATCACCAACGACGTGGAGAACTACCCAGGTTTCCCCTCGAAAA
>JAYUKI010001237.1:0-7935 GCA_043764595.1 Myxococcales bacterium
CGGGTTGCAACTCCCGTTCACGAAAGCCAAGGGGTTCACCGTGACCATCAAAAGCCTGTTTCACGTCCAGTCGCGCTCGATCCGCCCCGCTCCCCAAAAAGAAAGCGGCCCGCTCGATTCGATCGACGTGGCCATCGAGTGGGACGACGAGCGCCCCCTCCGCGGCGTCTCCGAAGAGTCGTGGATGCGCGCCCGAGGTTGGTCCACCGAAGACTGATCGTTCTCCTCGCTGTTCGAGTGTCGGAGCCGTTCCGAACCAACAAGAACGAAGACGGGCACCAGGTCCAACGACCGGGCGCCCGTTTTTTTCGCGTCCCGACTGCGGGGAGGTCGATGTTCAGAACGTGCCGACGATTCCGGCGCTTCCCGGACCGAACACCGGCGTAATCTCGATCTTCGCAAGGTCGTTCCGTACGGCGATGGTCTTGGGTGCTGCAATCCCCGCGATGAGCATCGCCGCACCCGCGGCTTGGGCCACGCTATCCACCACGAGAAAGAGCTTTCCCGTCTGGGACGGGACCTCGCCAAGATAGAGGAGCGGTCCCGCCACGGGGACATAGAGCAGCGATCCATTGCAGCCTCTGCACGAATCGTTGGCTATCGCGGCGCCCATGGCGGTGAGCAAGTACATGCTGCCGAACGTGACCGCGCCGGCGATGACGAGGCCTTTACGAACACGCGTCTCCAAGTGGTAGCCGGGGGGCGCCTGGCGATCGTCGTCCCAGTCCATGTGTGGGGGCCCGGACATGGCCACGCTCTGCGGTAGGTACGAAGGCTGGGTGCGCTGCTGAAGCGGGGCTTGGTACTCGCCATTGGGCTGCTGGGTCGAAGACGCGGGCGCCACGGCCGGCTGAGCAGGCGCCGGCTGAACCACCACCACCTGAGGCGGCGCTGCGGGTTGGGCTTGTTGGGCGTGGGCCGCCCGAGGAAACAAAGCCAGAAGCGACAGCGCGGCGGGGACGGCGAAGCGAGCGAAGGTCTTCATAGGTACACGCTACATTGCGACAGTCGTGCCGGTCATTCGATGCACAAAAATTCCGAAAAAGGTCGCACAATGCCGCCCATGTGGAGCCCATGGGCTCCGGGACCGTGACCCCGCGATCACACGGGCGAGAGCCCTGGTTCGCAGGTCCTGCGCAGCTTTTGCCTCGTTTGCGTTCGAGCCCGACAAAAGGCGAACGCCCCGCACGAGAAGTGCGAGGCGGTGCGCGAAAACAGAACGAACGGGTTCAGGCGTTGTTCTTGAGGCGCTTCTTGACGGCGTGACGAATCACGACGACGCCAGAAGCCGAGCCCGGGATGCCGCCCTCGATGAGGAGGAGGTTCTTGTCCGAGTCGACGCGGGCGATCTTGAGGTTCAAGATGCTGACCGTCTCGCTGCCGTACTGTCCGCCCATCTTGATGTTGGGGAGGGTACGACCCGGGGTCATGTTGGTACCGATCGAGCCGCCGTGACGACGGTACTCGTGCGTACCGTGGGTACGGGTGCCGCCGGCGAAACCCCAGCGACGAACGACGCCGGTGAAGCCGCGACCGATGGTGGTGCCCTGTGCGTCGACGAACTGACCTTCTTTGAAGATCTCGTCGAGCTTCACGGTCCCGCCGACTTCGAACTTTCCGGCGAACTCGGCGTCGCAGCGGAGCTCACGGACGATGCGCTTCGGAGCGACGTTCGCCTTCTTGAACGTGCCGAGCTGCGACTTCGTGAGGTGCTTCTCTTTGGCGTCGTTCATGCCGAAGATGAGGGCCGTGTAGCCGTCCTTCTCCTGCGTGCGCTTGCCGACGACCACGAGCGGGCCCGCCTTGACGACGCTCACGCGCTTGACGGTGCCGTCCGGGGTAAAATACTGAGTGAATCCGACTTTTTCGCCGATAACGCCGGGCTGACTGCTCATGACCGATTCTCCTTGCGTACCCCGAGAAGAGATTCCGCGGGGGCCCTAGCGAGGTGCTAGCGGCCGTATGGCGTTTCGCCTGGGGTTTCCCTGGCGGACCGGTCCTTGGGGTACGTTGGACCGGGGAATATTCCACGCCTCGAGCCGACCCGAGGGCCGCGCACCATGTCAAAGGTCCGGGGCCCCGTCAAGCGCAGGGCCATGGCTCCGACCTTTCAGCCAAGCGCCCCCACCGAAAAGATGGCTCGGACGCCGGCGAGCACCTCGGAAACCTCGTGTTCTTCGAGGTCCGGACGAAACGTGTAGGCGTCTCGAGCGCGGAGGTCGCAGAGCTCTCCACCGACATAGAGCTCGCCACCGCGCACGGCGGGCAAAACCATGCAGTTTATCCGATGGTGCTCGCTCGCAAGAGGGGCGTCGTCCTTGTGGAGAGGGATGCTCGTCCCGGCGGGGTAGCGGACGATGTACGCGTCGTGGCCGGTGTCTTCGGGGAGCCCCAAGGCGACGAGGCACCGCTGCCGGAGGGCCTGCGTTTCGTGCGTGTTCCTGAGCGACAGCTTCTCGTAGCCGGTTCCTTGGCGGCCTGGCTCGTAGCCATCCGAAGCGAGGTACGGGAGCAAGAGCGCGAGCTCGTCTGCCGTGAGAAAGTCTCGAAAGACGTTCATGTGCGATCGCCTTTCTCGGCCAAGAGCTTGCCTGCAGCCATCGTGAGCCGCACGTCGGCGGCGTTTCCGAGCCCTTCGTCGTGGGTCACGGCGAGCACCGTCGTTCCGGCCCGCGCCCGCTCGCGAAAGAGCTCGGCCATCTCGACTTTGCGCTTCGGATCCAGGGCGCTCGTCGGCTCGTCCAAGAGGAGCACTTTGGGCTCGAGCACGAGCGCCCTCGCGAGCGCCACGCGTTGCGCTTGGCCGCCCGACAGCGACTCGGGCTCCGCGTCCTTCTTTTCGCCCAAGCCGAAGCGCTCGAGCATCGCGTGTGCGGCTTTCGTGGCGGCGTGTGCGTCCAGGCCGCGCACGTGACGGAGGGCCAGGGTCACGTTGGCCGTAACGCTCAGGTGCGGAAAGAGGTTCGCTTCTTGGAGCACGAGCACGCAGTCGCGCCGCAACACGAGCTTCACGGCTTCGGGGGTTGGTCCTGGCAGAAGGCGAGTGCCACACACCGAAACCTTCCCACGCGAGAACGGCAAGAAGCCCGCAAGTACTCGCAAAAGCGTGGATTTTCCGGAACCCGACTCGCCGACGAGCGCGGCAAATACGCCCTTCTCGAGCGTCATCGAGACGTCGTCCAAACGAAGCGTGCCGGCGTCACGCACCGTCAGGTTCGTTACGACGATCATGGCGCGTCCTCCGCGGCCACGCTCTCGACGCGTGTCTTCTTTTCGAAGCGGCGTGCGAGGCGCGCGAGCGGATAGCTCATGGACAAATACAGGAGCGCGCACGCTAGCCCGGGGCCGCCCCAAGCACGCACGTCCACCGCGGTGATCGACATTTGTTTCGTGAGCTCGACCACGGTAATGACCGAGACGAGCGACGTGTCCTTCAAGAGCGACACGAAGTCGGACGTCACGTTCGGGAGCGCGAGGCGCACGGCCTGCGGAAGCACGACGCTGCGAACCACACGGAAGCGCGACATTCCGAGAGCGAGCCCCGCTTCGGCGTGACCTTTCGGAACGGCTTGGATGCCCGCCCGGTAGGCCTCGGCCTCGTACGCCGCATAGTTCAGGCCGAGCGCGAGCACGGCTGCAAAAGGAGCGGGGAGCTTCACCCAGGGCGCGAGGCCGAAGTACAAAACATAGAGCTGGAGCAAGAGCGGCGTCCCCCGCATCACCTCGACGTACGCGGTGGCCACGCCGGCGAGAACCTTCCCGCCGTACGTGCGAACGCATGCGATTAGGAGCCCGAGCGGAGCCGCGACGGACATGCCCGCGAGGGAGAGCACGAGGGTTACGAGAGCCGCTCGAACGAGCAGCATCACGCGTGGGAAATCGAACGTCGGCTCTTCGACTGGGGGCTCGTCCGATGGCGCGCCCACGGAGCCCGGCACGCCCGCATCCTCCGAGCCCGCGTCGTTCGTGCCGGCGTCTTGCAGGGGCAAAGGTTGTCCGAGCGCCTTCGCTTGATCCGTCGGCGACCAAGAAAAGAGGGCTTCGTCGCGCGCTTCGAAGAGCTTCGCCTTGGTGAGAATGCGGCGAAGCTCGCCGTCGGCCTCCATGCCGAAGAGCGCCCTGTCGACGGCTTCGCGCAGATCGGGATCCGTCTTTTTCGTCGCGACGGCGTAGCGTCCTTGTTCGACGTCCCCGGCCACGACGAGGCCTTTCCGACCGGCCGAATACCGGACGGCGATGAGATCGTCGAGCAACACTCCGTCAATGCGTCCCTGTTCGAGATCGATGTACGGCTCGAGGCACCCTTCGTAAGGGACCGGAATTCCCTGGCTTTCGCGGACGAGCTCGAACGAACGCGTGCCGGCGAGCGAGCCTATGCGCTTCTGAGCCATGCTCTCGCGCGAGCCAGGAACGCCGGGCAAAGGCTTCGAGGCGCGCACCGTGAGACGCGACGCATAGGTCTTGTAAGGTCTTGTGTAGAGTACACGTGACGCCCGCGACGCGGTCATCTCGAAGCCGTTCAAGATGACGTCGAACGTGCCGCGCTCGAGCGCAGGAATCAACGCCGACCAATCGTTTTGGACGAACTCGGCGCGCACTCCGATGCGCTTCGCGATGCCGTCGGCCACTTCCACCTCGAAGCCGACACGCTCTCCCTTCGCGTTTTCGTGCACGAAAGGCTCGCCGCCTTGGACGTCGCCCCCCCACTTCAAGACCCCGCTCTTCTTGACGCGGTCCAGGCCTTCGTCGGCGAACGCGTACGCAGGAGCGCTCACCACGACCACCGTCGCAGCGACGAGCCCGAGCCTTGCAACCTTCGCACTCCGCGTCGATTCCGCGCCCACGCCAAGCAGGCTATCTCAGACGGTCGTCGTGCGATCGCCTGACGCACGAAGGCCCCACTCCGGCGGGAGCAGGGCCTTCGCTCATGCCATTCCGAGCGCGATCACGGCGTCGTGTAGACGCAACGCAGCCCGAGCTTGCCGTACTTGTTCAAGAGGTGCGAGCCGTGGGTTCCCCCGACGCCGTGGCCCTCGAACGAGCCGTTTTTTGCCCACGTCATGCTGGACGCGAACGGTGTGGCCGCGTTCGGATCCGAAATGGTTCCGGTGATCTCCATAAGGCCGTCGTTGAGCGAGTGCCCGTTCGCACTGCGGCCTTGGAGTCGACCGGGGGCGCCCACGAAGACCGCGTAGTCGGAGCCGATGAGGTTCGGGTACTCGTAGCTGTACAAGAAGTTCGCGTACTCGATGCTCTGGCCGGCGGCCGGCGCAAACGGGCTTCCGGCCGCGCGAAGGCTCGCATCGGTGGCGGTCGGGAAACGATTTCCGGCGAACGTTGCGCTGCCTTGGCCCTTCGGAGCCGGGCCTGCGCCCCAGGGGTAGCTGCTCGCGCCCCACGCGGCGTTGTACTCGGCCGTGGTCTGAAGTCGTCCACCGTCCCAGATGCAAAACGACTGCGCCATCAGGTAGTTGACGCACTGAAGGCCCTTCGTGTCGTCGGTGTCCTGGCTCTGGGCGTGGGCGATGTCGCCCATGTAGGACGACTGAACTTGGGGCGTCATCCAGTACGTGTGTGTTCCCGGCGCGCTGATGTAGCAGCCGGTCTGGGATTGCGTGTTGTTTCGGAAGATGAAGCCGCCGAGATGGCGCCACACACTGGTGTAGACGCCAGGAATGGGCGTCGGGTCGCTTTGCGATCCTTCGGCCAGCTCGCCCGCGGCCGAGCCGTTGAAGCTCGTGGGGAGGTAGGGGTCCCAGCTCGCCGCCATTGGGCCCGCTGCGGGGATTCGACCGGCCGCGCGCTCGGTTTGGATGAAGCCACGCACGTTGCCGCCGATGGCCGTGAGAAAGGCGCGCATGCGTCCGGCGGTGACGCCGTACTTGCCAAGGTGAGTGTTCGCCATGCCTGGCACGGGAGCCGTCGCGCAGCAGCTCTCGTGGGCCGCGCCGACCTGTCCCACCTCGCCCCGTCCGCAGGTGTCGCCGCCGTTCCGCGAGACGCAGCTTCGGCGCGGAGAGCACTTGAAGTTGTAGCCGCAGCCGTCCGAGGTGCAGTCGGTGGCAGCGATGCACGACTTCGCCGTGGTGCATTTCGGATTGCCCGCACCGCCGCAGTCGATGTCGGTCTCGACGCCGTTCTTGACGTTGTCGGTGGGGGAAGGCGCGCGGCAGGTGCCGCCGGTGCACACCTTGCTCGTGCAATCGTCCCCGACGCCGCAGGTCTTCCCGTCGATGCACGCGGGGGCTGTCGGACCGCCGCAGTCGATGTCCGTTTCGGTGCCGTTTTTCGTGCCGTCGATCGCCGGTGCCTGGCAGATGTTGCCGGTGCAAACGCCGCTCGCGCAGTCCGTTTTCCCCGTGCATTTTAGCGCGTTTCCGCACTTTGGCGCGAGAGCACCGCCGCAGTCGATGTCCGATTCGTCGCCGTTCTTCGTGAGGTCGGTGGGGCTCGCGATCTGACAGCGGAGGCCCTGGCCGTCGCCCGTGTCCTTGCAGACTGCACTCTTACAGTCGAGTCGGGTGAGGCACTTCTTGCCGTCGTCGCAGACCTTGCGCGAGATACCGCCGCAGTCCACGTCGGTTTCGTCGTTGTTCTGTACGCCGTCAGTGAGCGACGCGATCGCGCATGTACCGCTCGGAAGACAGATGTTCGAGGAGCAGTCCGCGGGCTTCTCGCATTCCTTCTTCGGACCCGAGTCCGGCACCGTACCGCTGGTGGTGCCGGTGGGAACGGTCGTGGTGGCGGTCGTCGTGGTGGGAGCTGCGTCAGGATCCCCGAGAACAGGATCGGGAGTGCTGCTGCACGCCACGGGGATCGCCACGAGCCCAGCAAGCAGTGTGAAGCCAATCGCACGCGTACGGTTCATGGATCCTCCCAGGGGGCGAACATTGCGCCACGTTCGAGACTACGAGGAGTCGGTGCGTGATGCACGTCACCCATTCGGGGTGGGAAGAGATTTCCCCACGCCGCTACCCCACCTCGAGGCGACTGACGAGGTTTCGAGCGCCCTCGACGTGGCTCGCCGCGTTGAGCTCCCCCTCGAAAACGCCGGCGATTTTGCCCGCTTTGTCGATCACGTAGGTGACTCGTTTCGCGCGGCCAAAAAGTGCATGAATGAAGCTCTTGGCGTCGTACTTGTCCGAGAGGACCCGTGATTCGTCTGCGATCAGCGGGAAAGGCACCCGATGTGTCTCGGCGAAGCGGTTGTGCGAAGCGTTCGAGTCGCTGGAGACTCCAATCACCTCGGTGTCGCGCTGGACCAGATCGGGGTAGGCGTCTCGAAATCCGCAGGCTTCGCGCGTGCAAACCATCGTGAAGTCCGCCGGGTAGAAGTAGAGAACCACGTTCTTCTTGCCACGAAGCTCCGACAAGCGGACGGGCCGACCGTCGCTGGCAACCACGTCGAAATCAGGGGCTTCTTGACCAATGTGGAGGTTCACACCCGTACGATGCCAACGGCCAGGTGTCCCGTTGCGGTCCCAAGCCGTGCCATCGACAAAACGCCGAAACGCGGTGTCGCACAGCGCCTTTCGAGGGCGTGGGCGGTACCGCGTTTCGTTCCCGTCTGCGAGACCGAGTCGCTCAGGCGTCTTTTCGGTCGCGCACGCGGGCAGCCTTGCCCTGGAGATCGCGGAGGTAGAAAAGGCGCGCGCGACGAACGACGCCGCGAGAAACGACTTCGACCTTGTCGATTCGGGGCGAGTGCGAAAGGAAAACGCGCTCGACGCCGACGCCGAAGCTCACTTTGCGGACCGAGAAGGTGCTTCGCGCACCGGCACGGTGGCGCTTCAGGACGACGCCCTGGAAGACCTGGATGCGGTCCTTGTCGCCTTCGACAATCTTGTAGTGGACACGCACGGTGTCGCCGACACGAAACTCGGGCAGCTGGCGGAGCTGCTGCGATTCGAGGTCCGCGATGATGGGGGTGTTCAT
>JAYUKI010001238.1:0-7926 GCA_043764595.1 Myxococcales bacterium
GGACACGCTGTGTATCCGTGAAAGAGCACCACCACGCCTTTTGGACGGCGTAGCACTTTGCGCGTGGTCGGGTCGATCGCGGGCACTCGCAACGGCGCACAACCCGGTTGGAGCTTGACGCCAGTGGTTGCTTCGGCGACGTAGGCGTCCCAAAGCCTCTTTGCTGCCGGAGTGAACGTTTCATTCGCGACGAGCGCGTCGCCCACTTCTTCTTCGAGCTCACTCGTCTCTTCCGCGCCGCTGCAGGCGAAAGCGAAGGTTGAAAGTACCGAGACGAGGGTGGTGAGTGCACAGGCTGCCGTCCGCATGACGAGCCGTTGTGCAAGTGGCGCGCCTACATGTAGACCACGCATTTGCTGCACATTTTCGAACGACTGAGCGAGCGCGGATCCATCGGGAGGACCGGACCGTTCCGGATTCGAGCCCAAGAATGGCGCGCCACGTCACGGCTTTCGTCAACTAGAGCCAAGCTACGCGAAGCGACAGCGGATCGTTTTGCACCTCGCCTTGTTGCGCATCGCTATCGGCTCGGATTCGCCTTGAGCCAAGGCGCGCCAAAGGCTCGCGCCAAATCGTTCCCCGGCCCACGTGACCTCGCCCTTGACCGCTGCTAGCTTGCGTTCGGTGGAGACTCCGTACCCTATCCCGACGCCGGGTCTCGTCGTGGGCGAGAAGTACCGAATCGAGCGGGAAATTGGCCGCGGAGGCATGGGCGCGGTCTACGTCGTGCACCACGTCGCGCTTGACCAAAAGTTCGCCATGAAGGTGCTCACGACGGAGGCGGGCCAGGCCACGCAGCGGTTCCTTCGAGAGGCTCGTGCCGCAGCGCGTCTCGAGAGTGCTCACGTGGTCCGCGTCATCGACGTCGGAATGGCTGATCATGTGGGCCCCTATTTGGTCATGGAGCTTTTGGACGGCATTGACTTGTCGGAGGTCGTCTCCACCGAGGGCCCGCTCGACTCCTCCCACGCCGTGGATGCGGTCTTGGAAACGTGCGACGCCCTGGCCGAAGCCCACTCGCTCGGCATCGTTCACCGCGACCTCAAGCCCGCCAATTTGTTTCGCGTAAAAAAGGCGGACGGCTCAACGGCCATCAAGGTGCTCGATTTTGGCATATCCAAAGTCGAGCCCTTGAGCCACGAAACGCAGAAGCTCACCGAGACCCAAGGCATCATGGGCTCGCCGCACTACATGTCTCCCGAGCAGCTTCGCTCGTCGCACGACGTAGACGCGCGCGCCGACATTTGGTCCCTCGGAGTCGTGCTCTTCGAGCTTCTGACCGGCGACGTTCCGTTCGACGGCAAATCGGTCGGCGCGGTCTTCGCCGACATCCTCGAGAAACCGGCGCCCCACGTGCGCGCCCTCCGTGCCAACGTACCCGAAAGCCTCGATGCCATCGTGGCGCGGTGCCTCGAACGTAAGCCGGAAGACCGCTATCAAACCGCAGGGGACCTCGCGCTAGCGCTCGCGCCATTCGGCTCCGCGAAGTCGAGCAATTCGGTCGCCCGCGCGGCGCGGTTCGGAAGCACGTTGCCCTCGCTCGGCGTGCATGGAGTGCCAAAAGGGCATGTGGCAGCAGCCGTCAGTGCCACCGATATCCTGCCGGCAAAGGCCCATTCCGGACTTTGGGTAGGCCTCGGCATTGGCTCGGCGGCCCTTGCTCTTTTCCTTATGGCGTTGATCGTGGGAATGGTGGCTTCCCCTCCGCATACGCCTCGTGTTTCGGGCTCGGGAGTTTCCCTTTCGTCCGGAACGGCTTCCGGGCCCGTGGCTCCACGAAGCGCCAGCGCCACGGAGCCCCGACCGAGCGCCACCACGGAGCCCCGACCGAGCGCCACCACGGAACCAACGCACGTCGAGGCCATTCCGGTACCAAGCGTCGCGCCTTTGGTCTCGACGAAACCCGTCGTTCCACGCCCCCGCAGCTCGGGACCCACGACGCCTGCGGGTCCGCCCGTCCCTTCCTCCTTCAACCCCGATCTGGATCGCCGCCGTTGAGACTCGCTCCTTTTGCGCTCGGTTCGTTTTGCTTTTTTGCGTTGGAAGCTACAGCTTTCGCCACCCCTACGTCGCAAGACAGGGCACAAGCAGAGACCTTCTTTCGCGCGGGTCGCGCCCTCATCACCAATGGCCAGATCGCCGAAGCGTGTGAAAAGTTCGCGGAAAGCCAAAGGCTCGATCCTGCGCCAGGAACGCTATTGAATCTAGGTCTTTGCCACGAACGCGAGGGCAAAACAGCCAGTGCCTGGGCCGAGCTCACCGAAGTGGCCGATCGACCCGGAGACGACCCAAACCGTGGCGCCTTCGCTCGAACACGCGCCGCCGAGCTCGAAAAACGGCTCTCCTACGTGCGTGTCACGGTGGAGGCCCCAGCGGCAGCGCAAACGTTGTTCCTCGATGGCAAGGAGCTCGGACGTACGGGTTGGGGGACTGGCCTTCCGGTCGATCCCGGCGACCACGTGGTCGAAGCCAAGGCCGCGGGGTTTGCGCCATGGAAGACCACCGTGCACGTCGCATCAGGCATGGGAACGCTCTCGATCGCCGTGCCCCGCTTGAACGCCGAACAGGTGGCTCCCGCGAACCACGAGAGCCCAAAGAATAGCCCTGTCGTTCCTCCGAAGGAATCCCCAAGGGCGACTCCCGTCGCCGCATGGGTGTCGCTTGGCGTGGGCGTCGTCGGACTGGGCATCGGAAGCGTATTTGGGATCCAGACCCTTTCTTCGAAGAGCGACGCCGACGCCCTCTGCCCGACGAATCGCTGCGCGAGCGACGCGCGCGTGCGCGAGCTTGACTCGTCGGCTCGCTCGAGCGCCACGATTTCCACGGTGGCCTTCGTCGTCGGCGCCGCCGGTGTGGGACTTGGGACCGTATGGCTCTTGCTCGGGCGGGCGCCAAAATCCAGCACGGTGGCCTGGGCGCTAACGCCCACGCCGCAGAGCCTTTCTGTCAGGGGAGCCTTTTAGTCATGCGTCGCACGGTGGTCGTACTTGGCACTCTCTTCCTTTCCGCGTGTGCGCTCGTGGCCGGTCTGAAAGACCGCGAGGCGGACGACCCCATGGTCGACAGCGGACTGGACGCGCCGCTCGATGCCAATCCAAAAGACAGCGGAACCGACGACGCGGCCACGGATGGCGCACCGGACGCCATCGCGGACGTCACGGTGGACGGCTGCGTCCCCCCACCACCTGGAATCGCGTGCGAGGTGGTGGAAGCGGGTTCGTGCCCGAGCACGGGGGGCACGGGCTGCTGTTTTGCCGACGGCGGCTACTGCGGCGCTACCTCCAGCAACTGCAGGAACTCTGAGCGTGCCGCGTGCGATGGTCCCGAAGACTGCCCGGACGCCAGCAAGAACTGCATTGCGTTCAACGGCAACCCCGCCTTTCCGGGCTCCTTGTGCGTCGCAAATGCCCCCATGGCCACGCAGCTGTGCCATTCGGATTGCACCTGTCCGACCGAGACGCCGCGCTGCTGTCCCTACCAAGGAAGCCCCTACAAGCGCTGCATGGACACGTGCCCACTTTGAATCAACCTCGAGCGGCCCCTTACTCGTCCGAGGGCTTCACTCGGGCGGTTTCCCCCGCGAGCGAGGCCTCGGGCTCGAGCACGAGCAAACGCACACGGCCCGTTGCGGCGACTCGCCCCGTGGCATCGGTGACCGTGCCCTCCCACACCTGCGTTCGACGCCCTCGGGTGATGGGCTTCGCGGTGACGCGCAGCGTGCCTTCCCGCACGGCGTGAATGAACGACGTGTGGTTCTCGAGGCCGACGACCGTGCGCCCGTGCGGCATCGCGTGAAGCGCAGCGCCCACCGAAGCCGCCGTCTCCACGATGCCCGCATGCACGCCTCCGTGCACGATGCCATAGGGCTGACGGTGCTCCGGTCCGATGTCGAGCTCCGCCACGACCTCGTCTTGCGTGGCGCTCACGAAGCGAAGCTTCATCGTGCGGTTCCACCCATCGAGAGAGCCATTCAACACGGTGGCAAAGTCTTCGGGGGTGCTCATCGGCGCCAACGATAGACCCTCGAGCGCTGAGCCTGCGCCCTTTCGCGGCGGTCGTTTGCGCGTGGGCCGCAGGCGTGGCACGGTCGTTCGGTGCGCCGACTCTCCATCTTCGCCGCCTGTTTGACCTTGGCCGCGTTGGCCGCGTTGGCCGGCTGCGCGCGCAACCCGTCCCTGTCAGGGTGCGCTTACTCCAAATTGGCACACCCCACGATGACCACGGAGGACGTCGGGCTCGGAATCGATGCGCACGTCCGTGGTGTGACCGAAGGCTCCCGAGCGGAGCCCGGTGGAGCCGTACGTTCGCCCTGACTCGCTCGATGGTCGTGCAGCGACTCGGACTCGCCCGCGGATTGAACCGCTTCCTCGCGATGGTCGATTGGCATGATGCTATTGGTGGTTCCATGTGGAAGCCTTCGGCTCTCGTACTTGCCACGTGTACGCTTGTCCTGTCGGCCTGCGCAGGGCGCCCCCAATCGCCGCACGGGGAGTCCGCCTGCTCGAGGCCCGCAGCCGCCACTCCAACCGGGTCCAACGTACCCCCCGCGGAGGCCGCGACGTGCACCAAGAACCCCATCCAAAGGTCGCGGTGTATGATCGACGCCGTCTTGAAAGACGCCGTGCGAACCTATCCGCTCGTCGGGGGCGGCGGGATCTCGGCCATAACGCAAACGGCGACGAACACGTACCGCGTAGCGATAAGTCAAGAAGAGCGCGTGGATCTCCTGACGTACGATCTCGACGTTCGGACCGACGGCCAGGTGACGATCCTGAAGTGTACGGCCAGCACGGAAAAGATGGGGCCTTAGGGCCTACGGTCGTTTGGAATCGGCATTGGCCTCGATCGCGAGCGCCCAGTGCCCCGCGAGGGTCGCCACGAGGAAAGCACTCGTGCCTCCCGCCATACCGTTTGCCACCCCTTGCATCGTCGGACCTGCGCCACCCGCTAGGGCGGCGATTGCGGAAAAGGGCAGTGTCACCATGGCCGCAACCAAGACTACCGCGCCCACGCGTACGGGAAACGAAGGGACCATGCTCGGAATCCCCACGACGCGACCGACAGCCAAATCGGCCCCCAGAATGCCGCCGCCGCCCGCGAGCGCAAGGCCCCCGATGCCAAGACACGAGACGAAAAGATCACGCGAAAAGGGCCCTACGGGGTCGACCCCGGAAGGGCCTTGGGCCACGACGAAGAGTGCCATCAAGAAGCCATTCGCGAGCCCCTGCGGCACGCCCGATCGAAAGGCCACTCTGGACCAACCGAAGGTTTCGCGACGGTTCGGACGAAGGTCCAGAAGAGCGAGTGAGCCAGACACGGTGCTGGCCTGAACGAAGGAAACCAACGCCGCGATGGTCCCCGCCTGACGCGCCAAGGCGAGCGGAGTGACGGCCCCGTCCGTAAACGCCCCCGCAAAGAGCCGACTGCATCCGAAGTACGCGGCCCCTAGCACCGGGGCGCAAAGCCAGAGTGGCCCCAAAATTCCTCGGCGGGTGCCGTCCGGAGAGGGATCCTTCGGCATTCGGAAGATGCCCGACTTGGCTTGCTGGACCGCCGCAGGCAAGCAGCCGGGAAGGCCGAACATGGCCACGAAGAAGGTCGGCACGGTGACCAGCAAGCCCTTCGCTTGGACGAGCCGTTCGAGCGGAATCGTGCTCGAGAGCCAATACACCATAACGAACGGGATAACGAACCAGAGCGCGCCATTCACCACACCAAACACGAAACGAAACCCCAGCCACGGCACGTTCCCTCTCGCTGGCGAATTCGCTTTGGCGCCGGCGCTCGCGTCGGTGTCGTTCATTGCGCTAGCTGCAGGAGCGTTCGGTGGCGTTCACGTGGCCCGATGGTATTGGCAAGAAGGCGGGCTCGCAAGCGCGGCACCTGGCCGAACGGCCTTAGCTCGACCGGAGACGCGAAAATGCTACTTTCACCAGGCCGGCCTGGTAAAGGCCTCGGGTGACGATGCGTCGGCGCCATGCGTTCGGAGCGAGCCTTCTGTCGATGCTGTTGGCTTCGTGCCTGCAAGCGCGCATGGTCGTCTACAATTACCCGGATCTGACCGCCCCCACGTACTTCGCGAGTCGAGAAATCACGCCCTCGCCTCATCCCGTGCCCTTTCGCGAAGAGCACCCGCGCGCGCACTTTCGAACCTCGAAGACCACCGGCGAAGGCTTCGCGTCCTTCGACGAGTTCCTCCTCCTCAAGCAGACCCGCGCATTCGTCGTGCTGCACGAAGACTCGGTCGTCTACGAGCGGTACTTCGAGGGCGTATCGCGAACGACCCTGTTCCCGTCCTTCTCGATCGCGAAGGCCTTTGCGGGCCTCACCGTAGGCGCCGCCATCGAAGACGGCATCCTGCATTCGGTGGACGATCCCATCACGCGCTACGTCCCGGAACTGCGCCAAAAGGCGGGCTACAAAGACGTGACCTTGGACCACCTCCTTCGGATGGTGTCGGGGATCGACTTCGAAGAAGAGTCCACCGCCGGGGCCACGTTCTACTACAGCCACGAGCTTCGCCCACGCCTCTACGCCTACGACGTGAAGTGGAAGCCGGGGACCCACTTTTTGTACGGCGGGCTCAACATCGAGCTCGTCTGGGACGCGCTCCAGCATGCGCTTGGAAGGGTCGCGTTTTCCACCTACTTCCAGCATCGCATCTGGGATCGCCTGGGCGCCGAGCACGGGGCGTCCTGGTCCTTGGATAGCGAGGCTAGCGGCATCGAGAAATTCTGGGCCGGTCTCAACGCGACCGCTCGCGATTTCGCGCGCCTCGGTCTCGTGTATCTCAACCAAGGCAAGTGGAGCGAGCACACGCTCGTCTCGCCCGCGTGGGTCGCACGTTCCATCGAAGTCGATCCGGTGGTCGGACCCGCCGACTCCACCGACGGCTTGGTCTACAGGTCCAAGTACCAATGGCTCCTCACCACCGACGGTCGAGGCTACTTCGCAAAAGGCTATCAAGGGCAATACGTGTTCGTCGTGCCGAGCCGGCGAATGGTCTTCGTGCGGTTCGGCGAAGGGTACGCCGGCATCGACTGGCCAAAGCTGTTCGTCGAGCTCGCGGACTCCTACGCGAAGGACCATCCGGCGAAGTCGCCGTAGATTCGAGCGGATTTGGCTCGCTCAGAGATGTCCGAAGTCTCGGAAGCTCTGGACCGAGTCGAGGATGCTTTGGTCCACGCTCGAAAAGGACAGCCCGAGATCGCGCACGATGCGCGAATGGTCATAGTGTGGAGTCCGGCCCAGGTGGGTGCGAAGGAAAGTGCCAATTCCTTTGGGCCATAGGTAAGAAGACAAACGTACGAACACCGTGCCCACGGGATTGTCCCAAGGGGCCCTGGGCAAACCTCCCTTGGGAATAGCGGTCGTTCGCAGGAGGTCTACGACTTCGCGCTGCGTGCGCGTCTCGGCCACACACACGTAGCGCCCGGTGGCCGCCGGTCTTTCGATCGCCAAGACGTGCGCAAGCGCCACGTCGCGAACGTCGACTAGCCCCCAGGCGAGGCTGATGTAGCCTGGGATTTTCCCACGAATCGGATCGAGCAGAATGTAGTGCGACTCACTGATCGCAGGAGTCAGACTGGGTCCGAGAACCACCCCCGGCAACACGCTCACCATTCGCAAGTTTCGCCCGGGCGCTTCCCGCTCGAGCGCTTCCCAGCGCGCGAAGGCCTCCCGTTCGGCTCGCGTCTTGGAAAAGTAATACGGGTTTCGTTCCAGAGTGGACGTGGTGTTCCAATCGGACTCGTTCAATGCGCGATCGTTCGGAGGTGCGTCGGTAAGCGCCGCAACGCTGGACGTGAGCACGAACGTGCGGACCGAAGGCTCGGCGTGGGCCGCCTCGAGCATGGTGAGCGCTCCTCGCACGGCCGGCTGCACGAGGTCGCGTTCGGCATCCTCGACGTGGAGGTGGTAGGGGCT
>JAYUKI010001239.1:0-7924 GCA_043764595.1 Myxococcales bacterium
GGGGCAGCTACCGGCCGCAGCCAGGTCGCCCATCGGACCGGGAAGTCCCTTCGGGAGAGCCCCGCAGTCCATGAGCAAGGGGCTCGCGAGCATGCCGAACACGATAGGCAAAGAAAGGGTGCGCCCGAGTTTCATTCGTCTCCTCCATGGCCCTCGCCGTCCTTGGCCCGGGCATTCATTAGGCGCGGTCGTAGCATGGGCGGAAGTTGCGGCGAAGGACGATCCCAACCTCAATTCGCGTCTCCTGCCCAACCCGCTCGACGGATGTAGCCAAACGTAGCAGCGAAGCCCCCATCCGAATGGGCAGGAACAGGGGTATTCGTGCTCTTGGCGCTTCGGAAGCGCTGCTGCCTCCGCGCTATTGACTTTGGTTCAATACGAATTAAACCAGAGCCCATGACGTTCATGCAACGCGCAGAGCGAATCGAACCCACCCCTCCGACCTCCGCACCGGATGACGGAGCGCCACCTGACGACGGTTCCCAGGGCGCAGACGAGGAAGCCGCGTCCCGAACGGGACCTCGACGGCGACAGGAGCGACCCCGCAAGGTCGTCATCGTCGGCACGGGCTTCGCGGGCATCGGCATGGCCATCGCGCTCCAAAAAGCGGGCATTCGCGATTTCGTGCTCCTCGAACGAGCCCGAGCGATTGGCGGAACGTGGCGCGACAACCGCTACCCCGGCTGCGCCTGCGACGTGCCTTCGCACCTCTACTCCTTTTCGTTCGAGCCAAAGACCAACTGGTCGCGCGCCTACGCGCCTCAAGAAGAGATCCGGCTCTACCTCGAAGCCTGCGTGGACAAGCACGGGCTTCGCGATCGCATCCGGTTCGGGCAGAGCGTGGCCAGCGCGACCTGGAGCGAAAAGGACGAGACGTGGACCGTGGTTTCCGAGGCCGGCGACGTCTTCGAGGGGAACGTGCTCGTCTCGGGAATCGGGGCGCTATCGAATCCTTCGTATGCGAACGTGAAGGGCCTCGAGAAATTCCGCGGCAAGCAGTTTCACTCGGCCACGTGGGACCATGCCTATCCCCTCGAAGGAAAGCGCGTCGGGGTGATTGGCACGGGGGCGAGCGCCATTCAGTTCGTTCCCCAGATTCAGCCCAAAGTCGCGTCCTTGACGCTCTTCCAGCGGACGCCTCCCTGGGTGCTGCCAAAGCCGGACCGCGCGTACACATCGGACGAGAAGTCCGCGTTCGCGCGTATCCCGGGGAGGCGCTTTTTGCACCGGCAAGCCATCTACTGGAAAAACGAGCTCCTCGGCACGATGTTCTCGAAAGCGCCACGCCTCATGGCGGTCGCTGCGGCCATCGGGAAATGGCACATTCGGAAGAGCATCCACAGCCCCGAGCTACGCCGTGCGGTCACCCCGAGCTACTTGCCTGGCTGCAAGCGCATCCTCATCTCGAACGACTATTACCCCGCGCTCGACCGCCCGAACGTGGAGGTCGTCACGTCGCCGATTCACGAAGTGACCGCGTCGGGCGTCCTCCTCGAGTCCGGTCGCACGATAGAGCTCGATGCGCTCATCCACGGCACGGGATTTTCGGTGCAGAGCTACCTCGGAAAGATGAAAATCTACGGCAAAGGCGGAGTCGAGCTCGGCGCGCGGTGGGGCAAAAACCCAGCGGCCTACCGAGGGACCACCGTGGCCGGCTACCCGAATCTCTTCACGCTCCTGGGCCCGAACACGGGACTTGGGCACAACTCCGTCGTGTTCATGATCGAAGCCCAAATTCGCTACGTAATGAGCGCGATCGCCCACATGAGAAAGGCGCGGCTCGGAAGCGTGGACGTTTTGCCGGACGTGCTGACGGCCTACAACACGCGTATCGGCAGAGAGCTCGACACCACCGTGTGGTCGAGCGGCTGCGAGAGCTGGTACTTGAACGACCAGGGCAAAAACACGACGATCTACCCCGGATTCACCTTCAAGTTCCGGCACGAGACGCGCACGTTCCACCCAGAAGAATACGCAACCACGGAGCGCGCCGCCGTTTTTGCCTGACCCGATTTCGTGCCACGAGATGGGCGGCCCTCATCCAACGCCAAAACGGAGTCGAGGGTACGGAGGCCAAGAAACGACTTCGAGCCTCCCACGACTGGGGAGGACGATGTTCGTGAAGAGCAAGCCTCTTGGCAAAGCGGGTTGCGCGGAAAGGACTCGGTCCGTGCGCCCGCTGCCAGAGCGATGCCATCGACAAAAGGAGTCGGCGTTCTACACGCCGACGGGATGCCAGACGGTTTTGGTCTCGAGAAAGCGCTCGATGAACCCGAGTCCTTGGCCTCGTCGAGAGTCGAACCAAACGTCGTTTTTCGGGAGTGCGTGGGTTTTTACCCGCTTCACGCTGCCCGCACCTTCGCGCTCGAGGGTCGCGCGGAGCTTTTCGTCGTCGGTCCAGGCGTCGATGGCCACGATCTCGCGGTGCTTCGCGAAAATCGGACCCATTTCCGAGCCATATCCCGTGAGGATGTTGGCCACTCCGCCTGGGAGGTCGCTCGTCGCGAGGCACTCCGCAAAGACGATGGCGGTACGCGGGTCGTCTTCACTCGCCACGGCAATGACGGAGTTTCCCCCGGTAATTACGGGCAATATCACCGAAGCGAGGCCAAGCAGCGACGGCCGCGGAGGAGCGATGACGGCCACGATCCCCATGGCTTCGGGGAGACTGAATCCGAAGTGCGGTCCACTGACCGGATTGTGGGAGGCAACGAGGGCCGAAACCTTGTCCGCGAATCCCGCGTAGAAGACCGCACGATCGACCGTCGCGGCCACCTCATGCGCCGCTTCCGATGCGCTTGCCCCGGATCGCACGAGCGAATGCTCGAGCTCCGGCGCACGCGACTCGAGCACCTCCGCCAGGCGGTAGAGGATTTGACCGCGATTGAAGGGAGTGCGGGTTTCCCATTTCTCGTAGGCAGTCTTGGCCACGACCACGGCGTCGCGGACGTCTTTGCGCGAGCCGCGTGGAACGTTCACCGCGTCGGGATCGGCATCGCCGCGCGCGTCCGCCGAGGCGACACGGAAGTAGCGTCCGGACTCGGAGCGCACGAACGCGCCACCGACATACATTTTGTAGGCTTTGGTGACCCGGAGGCGCTCCCCGGCTGCAGCCGGATCCTCGAGCGTAGCGAGCGGCCCAGGAATGGCCACGGCGGAACTGTCCACGTGCGTTTCGGTGCGAGTTTTCATCCGTCGATCTCCACGTATGCGGAAAGGCCTTGCCGCCCGCCCTCGCGGCCGAAGCCGCTCTCTTTGTAGCCACCGAACGGCGAGCCCGGATCGAACTTGTTGAAGGTGTTTCCCCAGATGACTCCGGCCTTGAGCCGAGTGGCCATGTGAAAGATTTTGGCGCCTTTGTCGGTCCAAACGCCAGCCGAGAGACCATACATCGTGTTGTTGGCCTTCTCGAGCGCCTCGTCGGGAGTCCGGAAGGTCATCACGGTGAGGACCGGCCCGAAGATTTCTTCGCGCGCGATGCGGCTCGATTGGCTCGCGTTCGTAAAGAAGGTCGGCGGGAAGAAGAATCCCTTCTGCGGGAGTGCACATGGCGCTTGGACCATGTGCGCGCCTTCGCGCTCGCCACTGGCGACGAGCTCTCGAATCCTCTCGAGCTGCACCTTCGAGTTGATGGCGCCGATGTCGGTGTTCTTGTCGAGCGGATCGCCGAGACGCAATGTCTTGAGGCGATCGGCGAGCTTTCGAACCACGATGTCGTGCACGCTCTCCTCCACGAGGAGACGCGAGCCGGCGCAGCAAACGTGGCCTTGATTGAAGTAGATGCCGTTGACGATGCCCTCGATCGCTTGATCGATGGGCGCGTCGGCGAAAACGATGTTCGCGGCTTTGCCGCCGAGCTCCAACGTGAGTCGTTTCTTCGTGCCAGCGAGAGCGGCCTGGATGCGCTTTCCGACGGCCGTCGAGCCCGTGAACGCGACCTTGTCGACCCCGGAATGCTCGGCCAGCGCGGCGCCCGTGGCTCCTGCGCCGGTGACGATGTTGACGACCCCCTCGGGGAGCTCGCATTCCTCCATGATTTTGGCGAGGAGGAGCGCGGTGAGAGGTGTCGTCTCGGCAGGCTTCAGGACCACCGTATTGCCGCACGCCAGTGCCGGAGCGATCTTCCACGCGGCCATGAGGAGCGGGAAGTTCCACGGGATGATTTGGCCCGCCACACCGAGCGGACGCGCCTTGCGCCCGTGAAAGGCATAGTCGAGCTTGTCTGCCCAACCGGCATGGTAGAAAAAATGCGCGGACGCGAGCGGGATGTCCACGTCACGCGACTCTTTGATGGGCTTTCCGCCGTCCATCGTCTCGACGATGGCGAGCTCGCGGGCCTTTTCCTGAATCGCACGAGCGATTCGGAAGATGTACTTCCCACGCTCGGCGGGGCGCATTTTCGACCAAACGGTGTCGTAGGCTTTTCGGGCCGCACGCACGGCAAGGTCGACGTCCTCGGAGTTGGCTTCCGCCACTTCGGCAAGGGTTTCTTCGGTGCTTGGGCTCACCGTGGCGAAGTACTTGCCACTCTTCGGAGCGACCCATTTGCCGCCGATGAAGAGCTCGAAGCGCTTCTCGAGCTTGATGTGGTCGGTGGCCTCTGGCGAGGGCTCGTATTCCCAGGCTTTGCCGAAGTCGAGGGCGAGGTCTTTCACGCTCGCTCGCTCGAGGCCATGTTCGTTCTTCTCGTTCGCATTGCTTTTCATGAATCAATCCTTCGAGAAGTCTTCGGCCGCTTGGTAGTTGCCCGTGCGCTCCTTTTCGAGCTGCATGAGGACGTCGTTCAGAAGTGCACTGGCGCCGAATCGGAAAAGGTCGGGATCGAGCCACGCGTCGCCGAGGGTCTCTTTGACGACGACCAGGTACTGAAGCGCTTGTTTGGCGGTCCGCACGCCACCGGCCGGCTTCATTCCGATCTTCCGGCCCGTCGCGTAGAAGTGGTCTCGAATGGTCTCGAGCATCACGAGCGTGACGCCCAACGTGGCGGCGGGCTGCACTTTTCCGGTCGAGGTCTTGATGAAGTCCCCACCGGCGGCGATGCCAATCTCACTCGCCTTCCGCACCATGTCGTACGAGCCGAGCTCGCCCGTCTCCAGAATGACCTTCAGGTGAGCCTTTCCGCAGGCGTCCTTCGTTTGTGCGATTTCGTCGAAGACCTTGGCGTAGTCGCCCATGAGCATCGCGCCACGGTCGATGACCATGTCGATCTCGTCCGCACCGAACTCGACGGCACGGCGAACGTCGTCGAGCTTGATTTCGATCGGGGAAAGCCCGCTCGGGAACGCCGTGGCCACGCTCGCGACGAGGACGCCGGAGCCCTCGAGCGCCGCCTTCGCGACCTTCACCATGTTCGGATACACGCAGATGGCCGCGCAGGGACCGAGGCTCGGGTCCGACGCGAGCGGGCGCATGGCCTTGTTGCACAATGCACGCACCTTGCCGGGGGTGTCTTTGCCCTCCAGCGTGGTGAGGTCCATCATCCGAATGGCGAGCTTCAGGCCCGACACTTTTGCGCCTTTTTTGAGCGAGCGCTTCGCGAGGGACGCCACACGCTCCTCCACGGCGACCTGGTCGACGGGCGGCGGGGCGAAGAGCGGAATGTGCGCGCGCGACACCGTTCCCGAGGTGATACGTGCGAGCGAGTCTTGGCCGTTCGATTTCACGCCACGACGGTACACCGTTCGGTGGACGAAAGTGCGCGACAAAGCGCGGGTTCTCGCGGGCGGAGGATTCGTCGCCGCGTTCGACGAGCTGTCGCGGCGCGTCACGGTTCGACGAGCGACGATGCGAGACGACCAAGGAGCTTCGCGAGCGACCCTCGGGATCCTGACGAACGTGAAGAGCTCCGATCAGGACACCTTGGAGACCTTGGCGTCTTCTTCGCCCTCGTGGGCACCGCTTGCGCCCGCACCGGTGGCTCCTGGGCAGGCTGCGCTGGGCACGGCTCGCAACGTGGCGCCCCACGCTCCAATGGCTTCGGCCACCGTACGGAACCCACGCCCCGCCTCGGTAAGCTCGTACTCCACCCGAAGCGGCGGACCGGAGATCACCTTGCGCGACACGAGCCCTATCGACTCGAGCTCCTTCAAGCGCAGCGACAGCATGCGGTCACCGATCGCGCGGAGGCGGTCGCCGATTTCGCTGAAGCGAAGCGGTCCTTTCTCGAGCGTGGCGATGACGAGGCCGTTCCACGGCTTGGCCAGCACGTCCATCGCCGTTTGGAACATCGGGCAGAGATGCTCGCAACTACGCTTCACGTCGCGCTGCTCCAGTCAAGAGCTGGGCGAACCGCCCGAGCTTCCTTTTAGATATGCGCTCTTCTGCGAGAAATGGGAAGGGGCGACGCGTACTTCGACGCGGGGATGTTCAGGTCGGGGCTCCCGCCAAGCCGCCTATCGTTTCTCCTCGGTCTCCCTTCACTTCCACTTCACGCTGCAGCCAAAGGCCACCGTTTCGGCTGGAACGGGGGCCTTCCCAGCAAGTAGCGCTCGGGTCGCTTGAAGGAGATCGTGGGAGCCGACCTTCGAGAGGTCTCGGTGGTTGTCGTCGATACGCCCGTGGTAGCGGAGCGCTCGGGCTTCGTCGAAAACGAACGCTTCCGGGGTGAATTTGGCACCGAGCGCACGTACGAACGACTGAGAGTCGTCGCGCAGGTACGGAAACGTGAAGCCACGTTCCTCAGCGCGAAGGCGCATCGGTTCGAGCCCGTCGTCCGGATAGCGGACGGCGTCGTTCGCGTTCACACACACGACCTGCACGGACGCACGCTCGAATTCCTTCGCGAACGCGACGATGCGAGGCTCGTAGGCGACGACGTAGGGACAGTGGTTGCATGACACGAGAACCACGAGGACTTTCTTGCCCTCGAAATCATCCAAAGTGTGCTGGCGGCCTTCGGTGCCGGGGAGGTCGAACGGGGGGCAAGGGTCTCCGATGGCAAGCATGCGCGACCCTTAGCAAAACGAGCGCCTCGGAAGAAGGTCCACGCATGCTTTGCCTGGGTTTTCGCTCGGCCGCCACAACTCGGGCGCGCGTGCCCCCGTCGTGAAAGTGGCCCTTTGCGCGGCGACTCGGGTTGGAGTCTCGGACGGAGCGCTTTCCAACCTCGACAATAGGGTCAAGACCGCCTGCGTACGGCGACGCCTGGCGCGGTCGCCTCACGGCGCGCGTTTCGCAAAGAGGGCGCAATCGCAGTGGCCTTGCCGGGCGATGTCTTCGTGGTGCGGCGTGCATGGGCACACGAGGTCGTTGCCCGCGGCCACCGCTTTCTCGACGGGCACGCACGGGCAGTACATTTTCCCGTGCGAAGCGAGATTGTACGCGAGCCCTTCGATGGTGCGCTCCACCACCTCCGGCTCTTGGTAGAGGCCGTACGGACCTTTGGTCACGTACTTTCGCACGAATCCCCGAACTCGCTCTCCCGCGCGATCGAGCCGATCGGCGTCGAGGGGGACCTCCGTCTTCGGCTTTCCTTCGCCCACTCGAGTCAGCGTATCCCATCCACGCTGCTCGAACAGGAAACGAACGCGGACAAAACACCAAAGGACCCGAGCCCATAGTGGGCTAGAGTCCTCGGGGATTCGCCTCTTTGGAAGGCGCGGTCTACATGGGAAACGTACCCGACGAAGCTCAGGGCTTCGGCGGAGCCGCGTCCATCTTGGCGCGCTTGCGACGACGGCGAGCGGCCTCGGCCTGCTTCTTCCGGCGCTTCACGCTGGGCTTCATGTAGTGGCGGCGCATCTTGAGCTCGCGGAGAACGCCTTCGGAGGCAAGCTTCCGCTTGAGCATCTTGATGGCGCGCTCGATCCCGCGGTCGCTCACGACCACTTCGAGCGGCTTGCACTGAATCGCGTCACTCGGCATCTTTCGAGATCCTTCGATAGTACGAAAAAGAGATGGAAGCGCAGGCCTTCCGGTGAAACGG
>JAYUKI010001240.1:0-2359 GCA_043764595.1 Myxococcales bacterium
CTTGTCGTCCTCGAAGAGGACCTTGACCTTCTTGCCCTTGATGCCGCCGGCCTTGTTCAGCTCCTCGAGGGCGAGCTCGATGCCTTCCTTCGTGTCTTCCCCGAAGGTGGCGTCGCTTCCGGAGAGCGAGAGAAACGCACCGACCACGAGGTCGTCGCTTTTTTTCTCGCAGCCCGACGTGCCGACGGCAGCCAGGAGCGCGAGCGAAACGACCGAGAGCGAAAAGGCGCGACGCGTGAGCATGGGAGTCCCTCCGAGTGGGCTCCCGATTACCACGGATCGCGCACGAGGCACGGCCTTCCGAAGACGCCCACCTGGCGAGAACCCGGGCTGGTGAGCAAATGCTCCGTGTGGCCCCGGTTTCCCCTCAGGGAAAGGTGCGACGGCAGGTATTCGCGCCGCCAATGGCCGGCTGGCAGGTCGTTTGAGGCGGGCACTCGGCGCTCGTGGCACAAAGCTGGAGGCCCGCCGCGCTGCAGGTCGGCTTGCAGCTGGAACCTCCGCCGCCCAAGAGCTCGGCGCAGCACACGTTCGTTCCAGTGCAGCTCGCTTTGCTGGAGCACGCGAACGAGCCCCCTTGGCACGCGCCGCCCTTGGCGATGCAGGTCGACCCCGACCCGTTCACGCAACACTCTTGCGTGGTCGCGTCGCACGAGGCCGTTCCGCACGTGATTTGTCCGGGCGGGGCGCCGGCATCGAGCGTGGGCGCTCCGCCATCCACGGGCCTGGGCCCTCCGTCGACCGCAACGGGCGGCGGCGGGGGTGTGGTCGGCGGGCTCGGCGGAGTGCTGGTCGGAAATCCGGTGCCGGTGGACGGCGGCGAGGAGGTCACGGTTGGCGTAGGGCTCGTTCCAGCGCCCGAGTCGGACTCGTCCGGAACGGTCGCCAGCGAGCCACCGCACGCCACCGCAAACGACGTTGCGAAGAGAAGGCCCATCCCGACGACGACCACGTTCTTCATTCGCGGAACACTGAAAGCACGACCGACCAAAGTAAAGGCGAAAGTCGTGTAAAACGGGCACCGCGCGACGAAAATCACCCGCCGACATCGTACACTTCCACCATGACTCACATCTCCTACATGCGCGCGTCGGTTGCGGCGCTTGCGGCGTTCGCCCTCTGTTCGTGCAAAGACGCCCCGACTCCGCCAAAGGCTCCGAGCGAAGCGCCCACGGCCTCCGCTCCGGTCGCGGAGGCTCCGAAAGCTCCGGTGGCCGCACCGTCCGCGGGCGCGGAGATTGGCAAGCCCGCACCCGACTTCGAGCTTCGCGATCTCGACGGCAAGTCGGTGAAGCTCAGCGCCTACCGCGGCAAGATCGTCGTCCTCGAGTGGTTCAACGCGGGGTGCCCCTTCGTGAAAGCCGCCCATGGCAAGGGCTCGCTGAAGACGGCCGCGAAAGACGCCACGGCCAAAGGCGTGGTGTGGCTCGCGATCAACTCTTCCGCGGAAGGCAAACAGGGCGCGGGCGCGGACGCGAACCGCGAAGGAGCGAAGAAATTCGGCCTCTCGCACCCCGTGCTGCTCGATACGACGGGCTCGGTCGGGCACATGTATGGTGCAACCAACACGCCGCACCTCTTCGTGATCGACGAAGCCGGAATGCTCGTCTACCGCGGCGCCGTGGACAATTCGCCCGACGGCGAGGGCGAGTCCCCCACCGGAGGAAAGCTCGTCTCGTACGTCGACGCGACCCTGTCGGACCTCGGCGCCAAGCGCCCCGTCGCCGTGCCGAGCACCAAGGCCTACGGCTGCGGCGTGAAATACTGAGACACGCGCGATCGAAAACGGGCGAGTGAGCATGTGCTCCTCGCCCGTCGTCGTTCCGTCGGAGTCCTATTTTGCCAGGGCGGGACGCTCGCGCTTCACAGGCGTGGGGAGGCCTTCCCCGTTCCGCTTCTTCTGCGAGTCGAAGTACGAGGCAAAAGGAGCTCGATCGACGTACTTTCCGGCGCCCTTCACCGTGGTGAGCTGGTCTTTCTCCCAAAGGACTGCGCCGCGCGAGAGCGTCACTGCGGCGTTGCCCGTGATGATCATGCCTTCGTAGATGTTGAAGTCGATGTTCTGGTGATGCGTCTTCGCCGAGATGGTGCGGGTCTTCTCCGGATCCCACACGACGATGTCGGCGTCGGAGCCGGGCGCGATGGTGCCCTTCTTCGGGTAGACGTTGAAGATCTTGGCGGCGTTCGCGCTCGTGACGGCGACGAACTCGCTCGGCGTGAGGCGTCCCGTGCGAACGCCGTGGTGCCAGAGCACTCCCATGCGATCCTCGACGCCGCCCGTGCCGTTCGGGATCTTCCGGAAGTCGTCGATGCCGGCTTGTTTTTGAGGTGTGCAGAAGCAGCAGTGGTCCGTGGCCGT
>JAYUKI010001241.1:0-2357 GCA_043764595.1 Myxococcales bacterium
CACACCATCCTCGACACGCTCGAAAAGACGCGGTTCGAGTCCCAGGTGGCGACCATGGAAGATCTCTTCCCGCTCTTGCTCTTGCCTGCGGTGTTGCTCCTGGTGCTCGAGGCCATGGCGCGCGTTTGGCTCGTGCGGAGGTTCCCATGAAGTTCGCATACGACTTCTTCGGCCCGACCCTGTACGCGCTCTTCGGCGTGCTTGGGATCCTGGTCGTGGCCGGGTTCGCGGCGCTCCTCGTTCGAGCTTCGATTCGTCGCGTCGCCGACACCGCACGCTTCGGCGAAGTGCCGCTCGTGCGAAAGCTCCGTTCGTTCGATGCCGACACCCGTCGCACGCTGAAGGGCGTGTTGCTGGTGCTCGGGCTCGCTCTTGCGCTGTTCGCTCTGGCGCGACCGCAGTTCGGTCGGGGCGTGAAGCACGTGCCGGCCACGAACCTCGACGTGGTCGTGGTGCTCGACTTCTCGAAGAGCATGTACGCGCGCGACGTGGTGCCGAGTCGCATCGCCCGCGCGAAGGCCGAAGTGGGCCGTCTGATTCGGGAGCTTCGTGGCGCTCGCTTCGGCGCCGTGGCATTCGCCGGGGAGCCCATGAGCTTCCCGATGACGAGCGACGGCGCCGCCATTGCGCAGTTTTTCCAGGGCCTCGATCCGAACGACATGCCCGTAGGCGGGACCGCCACGAGCCGCGCGCTCGAACGTGCACGCGAGCTCTTGGCGCGCGATCCGAAGTCGAAGGAGCACGTGCGCATCATCGTGCTCGTGACCGACGGCGAGGACACCGAGGGCGATCCCACGCGCGTCGCCGAAGAGCTGGCCGCCGAGGGCACACGGGTGGACGTCGTGCAGATCGGCTCACGCGCACCGGAGCCCATTCCGGACGTGGGACAAGACGGCCGCGTGACGGGCCTTCGCCGCGACGAAGACGGCAAGCCCATGATGACGCAGCTCTCGGCCGAGGCCGAAGCCGAGCTGTCGAAGATTGCGCAGATCACCAAGGGCAAGTTCGTGGTCGCCGAGAAGGGCGAGACGGGGATCGACGACGTCACACGCGATCTCAAGCGCCTCATGACGCAAGAGCTCGCCGAGCGCGTCGAGACGGTGTTCGCCGAAGAGTACGGCTGGCCACTCGGGCTCGCACTGGTGCTCTTGATGGTCGAGGCCCTGCTCGGAGATGCGCCCAAGTCGAAGCCGCTGGTCCCGCTTCCGGTGAGCGCCGTAGCGAAGAAGCCTCGCGGACGAAAGCGCCTTCGCACCGAAGAGGGTGGCGAAAAGACCCGACCGGCACCGAACGGCGCCCGAGCGAGGACCGCATGAGCCAAGAGGTCACCCAGGCGCGCAAATCCTCGATTCGCATTGCCTTTTGGCTATCGATTTTCGGTTGCGTGGCGAGCAGCGTGGTCGCTTGCGGCTGGGACCCGTCACGGCCGTTCGAGCGCGAGTCCCCGGTCGTGAACCAGGCGCTCGCGCATCTCGATGCGGGCGAGGCCGGCGCTGGAACGGCGGCCGAGCTCCTGGAAAACTACCTCTCCACCGGCGCATGCGCGGAGAGCAACATCGGCACGCCGAAGACGCTCCGTGACAAGTCCCACGGCGCGTTCGACTTGGGCATCGCGCTCTTTCGCATCGGAGAGTCGTTCGGCTCACGGTTCGGGGACGAAGAAGCCCAGAAGCCACCCACGCCGCAAGGTGGTGGAGGCGGTGGAGCCGGCGCGGACGGCCTACGCGCGAGCCACATCGAGTGCGCGCTGCGTATCGTGCGAGCCATTGCGGACGATCCGACGCAAGCCGTGGACCTTCGGGCGCGCGCGCGGTACCTCGAAGGCAACCTTCTCTTTTTGGATGCAAAATACAAGGAAGCCGTCACGGCCTACGAAAAGGCGCTCGTGCTGGCTCCTGGCATCCCCGAGGCAGGCATCGACGCCCAAGCCGGCACGCGCATGGGGGACCCCGTCGGACTCGACGCCGCGTGGAACCGCGCCGTGGCCCTTCGTCGCATCGAAGACAAGAAAGACGCCGGTCCCGACTCGGGGCAAGACGGCGGCGGGGACGGGTCACCCGGTGACGGTGGCGGAGACAGCGCGCCGCCCGACGGAGGCAAAGACGGCGGACAAGATGGCGGCAGCGACTCGGGCAAAGACGGTGGCGATCCGAACAAGGACGGCGGACAAGACGCCGCATCTCCCCCGCCCCCTCCGAAGCCTCAGGAAGACGCCGCAGCACCTCCACCTCAACCGGAGCGCAGCCAGGACGAGAAGCTCTTGGATCAGCTCGAGAACGCGCCCACGGTGCAGCGCGAAGCCGCCCGTCGCCAGAAACACGTGAAGGTCCGAGGCTCGGAGGACAAGTGAGCCGGGC
>JAYUKI010001242.1:0-7912 GCA_043764595.1 Myxococcales bacterium
GTGGAGCGGCGTCTTTTTCGCGCCTTCGTCGTTGTTCGTCGTCAACATAGCCGCAGTATGCCTCCTCCTCACGCGCGCTCCCGTTCGCGCGCGAGAAAACTCGCCACTCCACCTCGGTCCGGAATTCAGGGACAGGCCCTAGGGCATCCGTTCCGTTTTGGGAGGCCGTTGATTTTTTGCCCCGGTCGCTCGGTCCAAAAGCACCGCCCGCCTGGTAACCTCGCATCGGCTTCATGCGCGTCAAACCTCTGGAGACGAAAGTACCGTGAAAAAGGCCTGCCTCATCGGTGCCGGTTCGTCCGGCATTGCGGTCGCCAAGACCTTCCACGAACGCGGCCTACCGTTCGACGCGTTCGAGGCGAGCAATCGCGTGGGCGGAAACTGGGTCTACGGCAACGTCAACGGCATGAGCTCGGCGTACCGTGGCCTCCACATCAACACCTCGCGCGCGCGCATGGAATATTCGGACTTTCCCATGCCCGCGGGCACTCCCGACTTTCCACATCACTCCACCATCGCGAAGTATTTCGATGCCTATGTGGACCACTTCGGCTTCAGGTCGAAGATTGCCTTCGAGACGAAGGTCTCGCACGTCGTAAAGAAAGGCGCCGCCTACGAGGTGACCCTCTCCACGGGCGAGACCCGTCGCTACGACGCGGTGCTCGTGGCGAACGGACACCACTGGGATCCTGCGTGGCCTTCCCCCGAATTTCCGGGAGAATTCTCGGGAAAAACGATTCATTCCCACGACTACAAGGAGCCCGAGGACTTCGCGAATCAGCGTGTGGTCGTGGTCGGAATGGGCAACAGCGCGATGGACATCGCGGTGGAGCTGTCCGCGGTGGCCGAGCGTGTCGTGCTTTCGGCGCGCCGTGGGGCACATGTCGTTCCGAAGGTGCTCTTCGGCGTACCGCTCGATCAAGTCTTCACCTCCACGCGCGTGCCCCTATGGCTTCGAATGCGCCTCGGCGAGCTTGCCCTGCGTGTCTCGGTCGGGGACGTCACGAAGTTCGGCCTTCCGAAGCCCGACCACGGGCTCGGTGAGGCGCACCCTACGATCTCGAGCCGCATTCTCGACAGGCTCGCGCACGGAGCGGTGAGCCCCAAGCCCAACATCGAGCGCTTCGCGGGGAAGGCCATTCACTTCGTCGATGGGACCCAAGAAGACGCCGACGTGGTCATCTTCGCCACCGGCTACAAGGTCACATTTCCGTTCTTCGATCCTTCGTTCGTCGAGGCCAAAGACAACGACTTGCCCCTCTACAAGCGCGTGTTCCATCCGGAGCACGAAGGGCTCGCGTTCGTCGGCCTCCTCCAGCCGCTCGGTGCGATCATGCCTCTCGCCGAGGCCCAGGGCGCGTGGATCGCCGAGGTGCTCGCGGGCACGGCGTCGCTCCCACCACGGTCCGAGATGCGAGCGGTCATCGAGACCGAACGCAAAGCGATGTTCGCGCGGTACGTGAAGTCGCGCCGCCACACCATGCAGGTCGACTTCGACGAGTACCTCGAGGATCTCGCGCGCGAGGTCGCGAAAGGCCGAAAGCGACGTCGTTCGAGCTGACCCGTCTCGCTCAGGCTCGGGGCGCGGAGAGGTGGGCCTTCGCGGTGCTCAAGAATCGGTCCCGTGCGAACGCGTGCTCGACGATGGGGTGCGGGTACGTCTTGCCGAGGGTCACACCCGCGGCGCGGAGCACGAGGGGAGGCGCTTCCCAAGGGGCGTGCACGTACTTTGCGTCGAGGTGGGCGAGCTCCGGAAGCCAACGCTTCACGTACGCGCCGTCTGCGTCGAATTTCTGTCCCTGAGTGACGGGGTTGAAGACACGAAAGTAAGGCTGCGCGTCGCATCCACATCCGGCGGACCACTGCCACCCGGCGTTATTCTGGATCCAGTCGCCGTCGGTCAAGAGCTTCATGTAGTGCGCTTCGCCACGGCGGTACGAAAGCATGAGGTGCTTCGTGAGAAAGCTCGCCGTGATCATGCGCGCGCGGTTGTGGACGAAGCCTTCGGAAAGAAGCTCGCGCGCGGCCGCGTCGACCACGGGATAGCCTGTTCTTCCGGAGACCCAGGCTTGCCACTCCGGTTCGTCCTCACGCCACGGAAAGCCTCGGAACCCTTCGCGAAAAGGGTCCTCCAAAAGTCCCGGCCGCGCGTGCATCACGTGGTGGGTGAACTCGCGCCATAGGAGCTCGTTCGTGAACTTGTCGCGGCCTTCGCTCGTCGTGGCGTGGCTCGAGGCGTTCCACACCGTGCGTGGCGAGAGGACGCCGAATTTGAGGTCTTGCGAGAGCCGGCTCGTGCCCGGCGCGGCCAGCACGTCTCGAGCGTCGGAGTAGCGTTCGAGCTTGGTCTCGACGAACCGCGAGAGCCGGTCCCGTGCGGCGCGCTCGCCTCCTTGAAGCACGTTGGGGTTCGGGACGAGGCCGAGGTCTTCGAGGGAAGGGATGGGCCGGACGGTCAACGACGAGGCGACGATCTCCGAGAGCTTCGCACCGAGGGGAGGGAGGGACTTCGGGGCCGCGAGGGCCTTTTCCACGCGCACGTCGCGCCGGTGGGCACGGGCGAACGGCGTGTACACCGAGAAGGGCTCACCGGCTCCCGTGCGCACCTTCCCGTGAGGCGCGAGCAACTCCCCTTCGAAGAGCTCGAACGGTACGCCGAGGCGCTCACGAACGATGCGATCCCGCGTGCGCGCGAAGGGCTCGGTCCACGCCTGCGCGACCACGCGCTTCGCACCGATCGTGCGCGCGACCTCCGGGACGACATCGATGCTCTTCCCTTCGACGCAAAGGAGTCGCCCGCCCAGCGTTGCGAGGTTTTTCTCGAGCGCCCGAAGCGAATCGAGCAAAAACTGCATGCGGTGCGGGAGCTCTTTCGCGCGACTCTTCGCGAAGAAGTACGGGTCCAGCACGAAAAGCAAAACAACGTCGCCTTCGCGCTCGCTCGTCGTGAGGGCGCTCGTCAACGGCCCGTGATCCGAGACGCGCAAATCTTTTCCACGGAACCAGACGAGTGTGCGCACGAGCTTGGGATGCCGGAACCGAGACGAGGGTCGCCTCTATCGATTCGGCGCAAAGCGCAGTATGCCCCCAATCCTATGGCCCGCGGAACCGTTGCCCAGCTCGAAGCCGCCGAAGACGCTCACAAGTCGGATCCCGAAAGGGCCGACATGCTTCGGCGCGCGCGCGTGTTCAAGACCGGTTGGGTGGAGCTCGCCGAGGCGCTCGTCCGTGTGAGGCGCTCTCGCAGCTTCGAGACGTGGGGATTTGCCTCGTTCGAGGACTACGCAAAGAAGGAGCTCCGACTTCGTCAAGAAACCGTCGACAAGCTCACGGGATCGTTCCTTTTTTTGAAGGAACGAGCCCCCGACGTCATGGAGCGGGACGGAGTGAATCAAAAGATCCCGAGCTACGACTCGGTCGATTTCCTGCGTCGTGCCGAAGAGAAGAACGAAGCCTCGCGCGAAGTGATGGACGAGCTTCGTACGAAGGTCCTCGAGCATCCTGTCTCGATGCCGACGCTCTCGAAGCATTTCGCCCCGCGCGTCTTTCCGCCGAGCGACGACGAACGCGCCCTCCGCGAGCGCGTGTCTCTCAAGGCCGCCGCCGAGCGCCTACGCGACACGCTCGCCGAGTCACGGTCGGCACCCAAGGGGCTCTCGGGCGACCTCACGGTGTTGCTCGAGCGCTTTTTGGCCGCCCTCGAAGTCGGAGAGTGAGCCTTCGTACGGTGCCCCGGGTCAAGGCGTTTCGCCGGTAATGGCGCAGAGCTGAGCGTACGCACGCCACCCCTGTTCGATGAGGTCCAATCTTCGCGCACGGGCCACGGCGTAGTCCCTCCTCGCGAGCAAGAGGCGGGAGATCTCGGTCTTTCCGAGCTTGTACAGATCTTGCGCCGCCTCGAGAGCCTTTTGCATGGAGGGCAGACCCGAGTCGTCCAGCGTTTGCACCGTCGTCCGTACGGCGACGATTTGCTCGTACGCCGACAGGAGCCGCGCGCGCACCGTGGCGAGCGTTGCGTTCTCTTCCTTGGACACGTTCGCTGCGGCCGTTTCGGCGCGCGCAATTTCGCCGGCGTTGCGCTTCGTGATGGGAAACGTGACCACGAGCCCTCCGCCGAGCCGAAGGTCTCCCGGATCTCCCCGCCCGCCGATGAGCGTGAGGTTCAGCGGAGCGAGCGTCTCTTTCTCTGCGCGCGTGATGGCGGACGTCCAATAAGCTCGTTCCTTCTTGAACGGAGCGAGGAGAGGCGATTTCGCGAGGCGCTCGCCGACCGCGGCCTCGTCCCACCGACCGCGGAGAAGAGGCAGGGTGACCTCGGTGCCTGCAGGGGGAGCGTCGATTGGCCGACCGGTCAGCTCCGAAACGTGGCCCTTGGTCTGTGCAAGGCGAACGAGCGCTTCGCCCTTCGTTTGCACCCAACGCGCGACCTCGGCTTCGGCCAGGTACTTTTCGTACACCGTGGCGTCTTGGGCTTTGAGGCGCGCATCGAAGTAGGTGGCCTCCGTGCGAGCGCTTTGTTCACCGAAGGTGTTCTCGGTGACGCGCGCTCCTGCCACCACGAGCTCGCCGTACGCGGCGATGGCCTCGCCGGTGACGAGCGCCGAAACCTCGCCTTTTTGCCCGCGCTTCCACGTCACGAGCGCTTGGGTCTCGTCGATGCGCGCGCCGCGGGCGCCGTTCACTTCCAGCGGCAAATAAAGGTAGCCGAGGGCTTGAACGTCTTTGGTCGTGCTTCCCCGATCGATCTGCAAATCGAGGTACGGGTTCCCCACCGCCGGGAGCCGAGCTCCGCGCATTCCGGATTCTGCAGAGGCCACCGCGTGCTCCGCGCGAACGAGCGCAAGAGCCCTTCCTTGCGCGAGGCGCACCACATCTTCGAGCTTGAGCCAATCGGCGTTTGCGCGCGAAGGCAGGAGGGTGATCGCGAAAAACGTCGCGAGAAGAACGAGAACGTTCGGTGCGCTGGACGATGGCGGGAACGGTGCGCGCGCGGCTCGCTGCTTCATGGAGCCATCAAGTAGGAACCGGGCCCGGTTTGGCAAGCAGAAACCTTACGGTTGCGTAAGCATGCCCACGCTCGTTCGCACCCAGCGCGTCCAGAACGACGCTTGGACTGAAATCCTTTGGAGTTTCAGGAGATTAGGTCTCCTGGCACCGGGCCGCGGGCTTGAGCCGCGCTAACGGCGTTTTGGTACGGCCACTGCAAGAAAGAGCGGCTTGTCGTCGTCGGCGGTCCACGCTCGATCCCGCGCGTCCGACTTCTTGTCGGTCATGCCTTGTTCTCGCCATGCTCGGCCCGGTGGCGATGCGTCGACCCAATGGAAGCTCGTGTCGCGGGTGTCGAGGTGCACGTACCGTGTGGCTGGGTGCGTGTAGACGCCCACCCCGACTTGCCCGTACGTGCGAAGGTGGGCGGCGAGAAGGCCCGAGTCGACGTTGTCGAGCTTGAAGTCCAGGGCCTCGCCCGTGGTGTGCTTGCTCGTCCGCTGCACGGCACGAGCTTCGGCACGGTGGCCACTCAAGGCTTCCACGTTGGTAGCGCCAAAAAAGTACGCAGCCCTGGCAGCGAGCAAGAGCACACGCTCCGACTCGGGCTCCCCGTCGGGGTTCACGATCGCCGTGAGGGCGGCGAGCGCCTCGGCATCCACATGGCCTTCGTCGGTGTAGAGGCGAACGTCGACGGTCTCGTTGGTGTTCGGGTTCCGGAAGTGGAGCGGCCACGTACGTACGGCCCACACTTCGGTCTTCTCGCGGGTGGCCGGGTTCGTCGCTGCGACGTCCGACGACGTGGCGTTCGGCACCGGCTGCGCCGGCAAAGCCGGGGTTTCACCGCCACCGCCGAACAGCGCGCCAAAAAGCACGACTGCGGTGAAAGGGAGGGAGAGCGGCAGCGCCATCGCCCCAGAGGCTAGAGAGCAATCGGGTCGAAAGCCATCGCCTTACGTGCGTTTACCTACATCCTGTGCCGTCCACTTCGTCGAGATAGCGGCCCGTCCCCTCGTCGTCGGTCCGGCTTAGGCTGCTAACATTATGAAATCACGATGCTTTTGGCACCAACTGGACCCTCGCAGAAGCGCGTCTCTTCGACGGAAGCACTGCGCAACGGACGCGCAGTAGGTGGCACGGCCGGGACCAGACAGTCACGGCGTTCGCGTGTATACGAAGCGCCTTGAGCGTAAGTTCCGTCGTGTTCCTCGGAGATCGCTTCCTCGCACCCGGTGAAGCGCCGAACGTCTCGCTGTTCGACCGCGGGTACCTCTTGGGCGACTCGGTCTTCGCGTCGCTTCGCGTCGAGGAAGGACACTCGTTCGGCCTCTCTATGCATATTGCACGTTTCTTGGAAGCGGCGTCAGGAGTCGGAATCGAGGTGCCGAACGCGAGCACGATCGCCACGATCGTCGCGCAAGCCTGCGCGCAGTTCGCCGGGCCCCAAGGGTACCTTCGCCTGACGGCAAGCCGAGGCGCGGGAGGCGTAGGCCTGGCCCTCTCCGACGTTGGGGCTCCACTCTTCAGCGTGGTCTTGCGCCCTCTCGCGAGTGCGCCGTTTCCTCCTCCCACGCCCGTGCGGGTGGCCACGCTGCGCGCCGTGCCCGCCGAGTGCCTCGACCCTTCGTGGAAGGTGGGCAGCTACGCGGCGCGTGTCCAAATGCGTCGCGAGGCCGAAGAGCACGGGCACCGCGAGGGACTCGTCCTCGGCGTATCGGGTGAGCTCGTCTCGGGCATCGCCTCGAACGTCTTCGTGCTCGAAGGAGGGGTCTTTCGGACACCGAGGCTCGCGGGCGGAGCACGTCCCGGAGTCACGCGAGAAGTGTGCCTTGGGTTGCTCGGAAGCCTCGGGTTTTCGGCGGTAGAAACGGTCGTCACGATGGACCACGTGCGCCGCGCCGACGCCGTGTTCTTCACGAGCTCGCTCTTGCCCATCCTCGTTTGCTCCGAGATCTGCGGCGTTGGTGTCGAGGTCGATCGGCCCGAGGTGGAGGCTCTCCGTCACGCGTACGTCGACGCGGTTCTACGCGATCGCAAAAAGACCGCCTCATCGAAGCGACCGGGGGAGGACGGATGAAGAGTCGACTTCTTTCGCTCCTCTCGGGCGCGCGTCACCATGTGAAGACGGCGATCGTGTTGCCGGTCCCGTTCGCTTCGCTGGTGCACGTGCCGGCGTCTGACGGGCCCATGGCGCTGCTCGACCGCGCAGTGGCTGGCTCCGGCTACGCCAACTTCGCGTGTGCAGTCGTTGCTCCGCGCTTCACGTTCGTCGCGGAGCGCCAGCCGGCGCCCGCGGAGGATCGTGTGCGTATGCCTTGGGACGACGACCTCCGCAAGCCCACCCGGGTCACGCGTGCCCGGCGCACGCTCCGGTTCGAAGGCGAATCGTCCGTCGACGAAGGTTGTCCGTTCGCTTTGGCCGAAGAGCTTTTGGACGCTGCGGGAGGGTCCGTAGAAGCGTCCGATGTTCCGTTCTTGTCCGGATTCGTTGGCTATTTCGGCTACGGAGCCGGCGCATTCGTGGAGACCCTGGTCGCCGACTCCCGCCCTCGCGAGAGCTCTCCCGACGTCGCCCTGCTCTTCGCGGACGCCGTGCTCTTCACGCATGACGCGAACGCGCGCCACGCGACACTCTCGGTGGTCGGGCGCGGAGCAACGTCGAGCCTTGCGGCGCGCGACGCCGAAGCTCTCGTCGCCCGTGTCGAGGCCATCGTCGGAAACCTCGTCGTCCCGCCCCCGCCGCGCGCCATCCAGGAGGCGCGGGTCCTGTCGTCGTACTCGGCTCGGACGTATGCCGAGCTCGTCACGCGGGCGAAGCGGCACGTGATCGCGGGTGACGTCTTCCAGCTGTGCCTCACGCACCGTGTCGACGTCTCGCCACCGCCGTCGCCAGCGCATCTCTACGATGCCCTTCGCGCGAAGAATC